>CANQCU010000014.1 GCA_947590905.1 uncultured Clostridia bacterium
TTTAAAGCTTTTACTTAAAATTTTTAGTATTTTTGAGATTTCAATGTGCTAATCTTTCATTTTAACTTAACAGATTCTAAAAAATATATCATATATGTTTAAAAAAGTCTATGAATATTTATAAGATTATAATGGAGAACTATAATATATTATTTTTAATACCCTTGCTGTCGCAATTTACAAAATCTAATTTCTATATGTAAATTGCTCCATATCGCACTTCGCTTGCGCTACGTTTGGTCTCTTACGCGGGTATTAAAAATAATATATTATAGTTCTCCATTTTACTTAATACTTATTATAATTCTATCTCTATAATTAGAACGCTTTTTTCATACTTTGCAAGAATCTGTCCTCCATTTAATTCAACTAATTGTTTAGCTATTGCTAGTCCTAATCCTGTTGACTTTTTGGCATTTTCTACTGTAAAATATCTATCAAATATTTTTTGCACAGTTGTCGCATCTAATGATTTTGCTTTATTAGAAAATGTGATTTTGCCATCATTTGTAAGAGTGATTCTAAAATCTCCATTGCTATATTTAATTACATTTGAAAAAATATTTTCAAATACTCGTATTATGGAATTTTTATCTATTTCTCTATATATTTTTTCTTCACATATTTCTACTTTTGGATCTATTTTTTCTGCCTTAAAAATATTATAATAATTTGCTAAACTTTGTTCTAGTATTTCATTTATAGCACATTTTTCTTTATTTATATTAGTGCCAATGTCTACTGTTTTTGAAAAATCAAATAACTGCTCTGTTAAGTTTATTAATTCTTTTGTTTTCTTATCTATTATTGCTATATATTCTTGCTTTTTATCAGTATTATCTTTCAATAAATCGAGATAGCCACTTATCACTGTAAGTGGCGTTCTCATATCATGGGATATGTTTGTTATTGATTTTTTTAACTCTTGATTCCCATTTTCATATTCTAGCCTCTGTTTTCGTAATTTTTTAAGCTCTATATTTAGGTTGCTTGTTAATTTTTGTATTTCTCTATCATTGCTAGATATTGTAATTAGATTATTTGTGTCTGTATCAAGTATTGTATGTATCTCTTCTTCTATATCTTTAATTGATTTTTTCATTATAATTATCTTAGCTAATAATATTATTA
Organism: uncultured Clostridia bacterium; assembly: GCA_947590905.1. Classification (GTDB taxonomy): domain Bacteria; phylum Bacillota; class Clostridia; order TANB77; family CAG-508; genus JAAWPK01. The sequence goes on from CANQCU010000014.1 coordinate 1,132, forward strand.
CAAAAATTAATAAAATTACAGCCACATATATAAGCATTACTACTCTCTCCTTATTTATTATCTTCTACCACATAGGAATTTATTCAACTGTATATATGAAATTATGTTCCTTAATCATGAGTATAATTATATTACCTTTGAAAAGTAATATCAATATAAGATTACTTTATTTCTTCTTTGTTAAATAAATATATGCCTAGGCAGTTAATTATTACTACGAAGCTAAAGGTATACATAATTAATATCTTTTGATTTACCCCATTATTACGTTCCTTTTGCATATTTTCTGGTAAATCTTTACTTGATAAAATATCACTTAGCTTTTCAGCATTTCCAGTTGGCATAGTATAAATTATTGATTGACACAGTTTTTTTACTTCTTCTCCTTTATAGTTTGGATTAGGTTCCAATTCATAATTAACTAACTCTCCTTCATAATATTCAGCATATTTATATGAAAAAGGTTCTGCGTTTGCTATTGGTTCTAATACCATTATTATAACAAACATAAGAATATTTGCGATTATTCCAACAACTGTAGATACTGTTATTTCTGTAAAAGTCATTGCTACAAAATTAAAGAAAGTTGCATATGCTACAATTATTAAGAATATGTTTAAAAGTGAAAATAAGAATTCGGATGCTCCCATCGTGGTTTCTCCTATTACCTTTGTTCCAATTATTATAATTGATATAATATATACTATTTCTATAATTAAAGAGCCGAATTATAGTTACTATTAAATTTGATAAATATATTTTTCCTCTACTGTGTCCTGCTATTATCTTATTTCTAATTGTTCTGTCTGAATATTCTATTCCAACAAATAGTGTAATGAATACTGTTAAGACAAAGCCTATTACCCACACATTTCCGAATTAAAATTTCATCTATTGTTTTTAGTTGTTCTGGCAATTTATTTTCTCTATATAATATTATTGCTGAAGTGATAAGGCTTATTATTACCATAAACCAAAACACTTTATTTTTTCTTAATCTTAAAAAACCTGCATTTATTAATTTACACATTTTCGCTACCTCCTATCAAATTGATATAGTAGTTTTCAAGTGATTCTTCCGTTTCGTGATATCCCTCTATTACACAATTTTGTTTTTGCAAAGAGACTGCAAGTTCTGAAATATTTACTTTATCATATAGATTAATTTGTTTTTCTGATATTACTTCATAATGGAAATTTTTATTTTCTAAATATTTAACACACTCTTTTAGATTGCTTACATTAAGTTCTATTCTTTTCTTACAGTTTTCCTCTAATTCTTTACTGCTAATTTCTTTTATTATTTTTCCTTTATTTATAAAGCCATAATGTGTTGCGATTTTTGATAACTCGTCTAAATAATGACTTGATATTAAAAAGGTTATTCCTCTTTCTTTATTTAGTTTTAATATAAGCTCTCTTATTTCTATTATTCCTTCTGGGTCTAGTCCATTTATAGGTTCGTCTAATATAAGAAAATCAGGATTTCCGACTAATGCAACTGCTATTCCTAGTCTTTGCTTCATTCCTAAAGAAAAATTGCTTACTTTCTTTTTCCCTGTATCTTTCAAGCCGACTAAGTTTAATATTTCGTCTAGCCCATCTAAGTCTGGTAACCCTACTATTTTATATTGTTCTATTAAATTATCTCTTGCAGTCATATCTGAATATATTGCAGGAGTTTCTACTATTGCTCCCATTCTTTTTCTAATATTAGCAATTCTTTTATTGGTATTTACTACTCCATAAATTGCATAGTTTCCTTTGCTTGGTTTTTGAAGTCCACAAATTATTCTAATTAAAGTTGTTTTTCCTGCTCCATTTTTTCCAATAATTCCATAAATAGCACCTTTTTGCACTTGCATATTAATACCATTTAATGCTTTAAACTTTTTATAGTTTTTTTCAAGATTATGTGCTTCTAAAATATATTCCATAACCTCCTCCTTTCAGAGTTTATCTTACTTAAAAATAGTTAAGAAATCGGTTAAGAAAATAGTTAAGATTTAGTTAATTTTAAATCCTATACCCCATACTGCTTCTATATATTCTTTATCTGTCATTTTTCTTATTTTCTTTCTTATGTTGCTAATATGCACTTTTAAAGAATTTTCATCGCAGTCAAGCGTTTCGTCACTTATAAGTTCAAGTAGTCTAGTCTTAGTTACTACTTGTTTTTGATTTAGCATTAGTTGCTTTAAAATTGCATATTCTGTCTTTGTTAAATATACTTTTTCGCCTTTTACATATAGAGTATGAGTATCTTCATTTAGAAATAGCTCTTCATGCCTTAATTCTTTACTTTGTGTTTTCCCCTCATTTAGTCTTAATTGTACTTTTACCCTTGCTAGAAGTTCTTCCGTAGAAAATGGCTTAGTAATATAGTCGTTTGCTCCACTTAGTAAAACATTTACTTTGTCTTCTTTCGATATTTTAGCACTTATAACTATAATTGGGATGTTTTTTGTTTTTTTGATTACTTCTTCACCACTTAGACCTGGTAGCATTAAATCTAATAAGATTAAGTCTATATTTTCTTTTTCTATTATACTTAAGCCTTCCGTTCCAGAATATGCATCAAACACTTTGTATTTTTCTTTTAGTAATACTTCTTTTATTAAGTTATGAATATCTGTATTGTCTTCTACAACTAATATATTTTTCATTGATTTGTACCTCGATTTTATTTATATACACTAAAAATTTTACTTTGCTTGCTTTTATTAAAACTTTTTTATTCTAGAAGTTATTATTTTTCTTAGTTAACTTTTTAAATTTTTCTTTTATCTCTATTTTGCTAATACATATTGATGCAACTGGTATAAGTGCTATTATATATGGAATTATATATCTAGACTTTGCTTCCCATAATATATGGAATGAAAAGCCTCCTATAAATATAGTAATTAAAAATATTACATCTAATGATAAATTTTTTCTATTCTGCAATAAAACTATTAAGCTTGTTCCGGCACATTAATATTATTAAAGCTTTTTGATAGAACGTTAAAGGCTCTATAAAATTTTCTAACATTTTATCTTCTTCTCTATTATTCCATATTGCTGAATATGTATTCTCTGTCCACATTGATGTTAGTTTTTTAGTATAAAAGTCAAATGCATATCCTATATTTTCTGAGAAATATTTTAACCTTTCTTTTACTTTTTCTTTATATTCTATACTTTTAGTTTTTGGATCTTTTAATGCTGGTTCTCCTATTTGCTCACTATACCACCCATTTCCTCTTTCTGATTCTTCCATTGCTATTAAAAAATAGCTAATGTTTGGATATGCCTTTGTTTTATCCATATTATATTTATCTAAGTAATAGTTTTTTATTAAAAATGATGGAATAATTGAAATAATTAAATACATTAGTATTATTCCACATTTTATTAAGTTTTCTTTTGCATTTCTATTTATAATACCATCAAATAAATCTAGGATTAAATATATTACTGTTGCAATTATAAATATTAAACTATTCATCCTCATCATAAATGCAAACATAGTAAAAATTGATGCAATTATTGGATATTTTATTTCTCCATTTTCTCTATACTTCATCATAAAATATATTGCAAATAGGCAAAATGCTAGACTTGGCGTATCTCCATATATGAATGTTGTAAGCATTATTTCTGATATAAAAGTTACAATTAAAGTTAAAAGTAAAACTATGTTGGTCTTGTATTTTTTTGATAAATGTTTGCCTATTTTGTACAAAGCAATTACTATAAATACATTTCCTATAATATTTAAGACTCTTAATACTCCTATTCCGTCAAAGTGTATTAATCTAAAAAATAAACTAAACACAAATGCCAATGATATCTGTTGATGATATGCTTCCATATAATCACGAAGTGGTATTCCTGCATAAGTTATATATGGTAAAAATTCTTCTAAGTTGTTATTATAAAATGTTTGTGCTAAATTGCAAGCATGTATTTGGTCTCCAACAATTGGTGGCATCACTAAAAGGCACCAAGCTATGTTGATTAGTGCATATACTACTATTGTTATAATTAATGCTTTTTTTCTTATTTTTTTCTTTTTTTCATTTTCCGAATCGTCATTTGCTTTTTCATTTATCTTTTTAGTTATAAAAAATATTGCTAAGCTTAAAGCTATAACTCCTAATGTATAAATTATTCCATTGTTTCTTATTGTAATATGTTCTCCCGAATCTAGGTTTGCTGTCCATACTAGGTTTAAGACAGTTGTTATAGATAAAAATAAAATTGCAATTACATATATAAGCTTCTTTAACATATATTTTCCTCACTTTTATGTATTTTATTTTTCGTATGAAACCTGTCCATTTTTATCTATTTCAAATGTAACAGAGATTATAAATGATTCTGCTTGTAATTTAAAATTATATTTTCCCTCGCCTAATGTTCCATACAAATTAGTCCAGTCAAATTTCCAACCTATAACTGTATAATTATCATCTTCTGTCATACTAGGCAAATTGTAAACTAAAGGAGTTGCTGTATCTTCTGGTAAAATATTAGATATTTTATCTACTTCTCTAGTTATATATTGGGGTCCTGAGCCGAACATATGCTGGAGTCGAATTACCTTCATTTCCTTGAATCCAGTATCCTTCTTCTGAGTAATTCTCGTTTATTTCTTCTTTATATATTTTATAATCTGTATAATATTCGTAAGGCATTTCATTAGTATCTGTTATAGTTATTGTAAGACTTGTAGGTGTAATTTCATTTATATACTGTGATACTTTAGTTTCAGAGCTGTAACAATATTTTAAATCTTCTTTAGGTATTTCTTTTTCGCTTTTCTCTTTTAATACTATTATTTTTCTAGCTTTTCCAAGCTGTGCTGGATAAGTTTGCATTATATATCCATTAAAATAGATTAATATTTCTTGTCCTTGTTTAAATCCAATATTTCCATCATTTGCAAATCCAACAGAAAATAAACCAGACACTTGTCCCGTTCCTGTTACCCATAAACTATTATCATTAACTTCTACTATAATTCCTGTTGTTGTATGTAAATACATATAAAACAAAATTCCTAAAACCGCGATAAGTAGTATTAATATTATTAGAGTAGTTATTATAATTTTCTTTACTTTTTTCATAAATAACCACCATACCCTCTCTTATTTTAGACAGTTTTATTGTTTTTATTTATTTGATAATTTGTAATATTTATCTAAAAATAATTTCTAACAAATATACTTTACTTTATGTTTTCTTAAAGCACTAGTAATAGCATAAGATAATCCAAATGTAATTGAAAATCTTAATATAAATAGAACTAATACTCCCATATCACTATAAACAAAATTAAGATCAAATAAATTGTAATATAGGAGTAATATCAAATAGTTTAATGGGTCCGAATATAAATATATTCCAAATGAACATTCATTTACTTTTTGTATGAATTTACTGTTTTTCAGTTTATCTTTAATTAAATATACTATTGAGTAAACAATAAAGCATTCCAAAATTATAGTTACCATCTTTTTAATTAACTCAAAATTAAGGAGAATTACCCCTGAAGGTATGTATTTAACTAAAGATATTGTATTTACCTTAAAAATTAAATATAATAATATAATTTCTGGTATTATTAATATCTTATACTTAACAATACTTTTATTAATTTTTTCTCTATGTATATGAAATATATATCCTAGATAAAAATACAATGTATTTGATAATACTGCATTAATTATAACTATTTTACATTTAAAACTAATTATATTTAAAATCACACAAAGTATAATTACTAATAATCTATTTACATGTTTTTCTTCTAATAAATAAACTATTAAAAATATACAGAATAATGTCGGCAAAAACCATAGATGTATATTCCCTTGGCATAAAATTTGTCCAATAAAAATATCTTTTAGAGCATTGCTACTATTCTTATAATATCCAGTAAAATATTTTAAAGGCACAACCCAAAATAATACAACAAATATAAATGGTATAATTAATCTTTTAAATTTATTCTTAACTAATTCTTTAAAATTTCTCTTTGATTTACCTAAATTTGAATTTGCGAATAGTGCTCCACTAAGTGCAAAGAATAATGGCATATGAAATATTGTAATATAATAAAATATATTATTTAGTATTCCAAATATATTAAATTCTTTTAGTCCATATTCAATTCCGCCATATTCAGTGTTTACACAATAGTATATTGAATGTCCTACCAATACTAATATTACTAAAATTACTCTTAAGACATCATATTCTGCATACCTATCTTCTTTCATTTTTTACCTCGTATCATTAGTTCTCTTATTATTCTTTTTTAAACATTCCACTTTTTCTAAATTCATACGTTAATTTATTTAAACTTCTGCTTTCCATAGGCCGTGTTTATTGCAATAAGCATATAATGTTGAATCTGGTATATACTTAAATCTTGCTTCTGCATTTTGTTCAGCTGATAGTCTTACTGTATATTCAGTATTTCCATTTACTAAACTTATCCATTCTATATAATGCTCTTTTTCCATAACGTGATTTACTTTTACAACTATCTCGTCTCCAACTTTTTCATAAGTAGGTACATGTTTTTCTACTGCTGCATCTACTGAATTTGGTACTAATTCTTCCATTGGTTCTCCACAGCATTGTATTTTGCATTCTTCGTTTCCACAATCTTTTAGTACTTTTACAACTGCTCCACAAGATTTACATCTTTTTATTATTAATTCATTTTTCATATTATTTACCTCTCTTTTCCTATTTTATAAGTAAATACTATTATATTGTTCAAACTTTGTCAATATATAATTCTGTAGAAGCAAAGAAAAAAGAAATGCTTCCTGATTAATTCAGAAAACATTTCTTTTTATCTTATACTTATATAGTTTAAATATTAATTTCATTTAAATATTTTAATTTTTAATATCTTTTGGTATTTAACCATTTGTTGATATTATTCCTTTAATAGTATTTCCTATCACATTACTTGATGATCCTTCATTAGGTAATGTTCTATTTGTTTGACTATTACTCATAATGCTATTCATATCTACTTCTGTTTCTGTATGTGTAGTATTATCATACATCATAATTCTATCATCTTCTTTTTTTGGTTCTTCTTCTATATCTGGGTATACTATTACTATTTCATAGCCTTGATATGTTTTTGATATATAATCTATAAATTCTTCTACTTTTTCTTCTCCTATATAAAAGCCTTTTCCCGTACCAAGAATATTAGTTATAAGATAACCTTTATCAGTCAATTCTATACTTATATTCTCATATCCAAGAAGTGGAATATCTACGCTTATTTTTACTCCTTTTACAAATTTATCTGAATAATAGTTATAATTACCAGTATCATTGTATACATTTTCCAAGTTTTCATCACTAAGTAACATGTTCCATACATCTTCATCTTTTACATCATAAAATTCAACATTTACAATTTGCTGGTTTTCTTTTTTAGTAGTATCTAAATAGCTATATTTTACAGTTCCAAATGTCATTATTTCTTTTAAATTTAAGTCCTCTATTAATTCTCCAAGTGTTGTTGGTCTATAATGAATATTTACATAAACATAATACTCTGATGTTCCTTCAAATTGCAATGCTATTACCCATTCTGATGATATTGTTTTTATCTCATATACATCTGCATTTTTTGTATAAACTATGTTTGTATATGCATCTTCTCCTGTTAAAACTACTGTTCCAAGTTTTTTTCCTACATTTTCTGATAGTATTTTAGTATGTTGACTATCATATTTTTTTCCATCATATTCTGCAAAATAGAACTGTTGTGTAATTGTCTTTTCGTCCCAATGCAATACAACATCTGATTGACCCTCTACATCATTTAGATCAAAGTAGATTTCTTTTTTTATCCAGTTATATTTACCGTTATAGTCAATAGCAGTCTTTACACCACTAAAGCTATTATTAATCATTATAGCTCCATAAAATACTATGGTCAACATGCATACTGCAAAAGCTGGTACAAGTACATATCTTGCTTTAAAGTTTTTCATATTACTCACTCCTTCCACTTTTGATAGAATAGCTTTGTAATTTTCTTCTTTGTTAAAATCTTTTTCAATTTCTTTTTTTAGGTTATTATTCATCAATATCACCTTCTATCTTTACATTTTCTTTAATATCCTTTATTGTTCTATAAAGAATATTTTTTACATTAGATTCACTTAAATCTAGTTCTTCTGCTATTTGTGATATTTTTAATTCTGAATAATAGTATAAATAAAATACCTTTACTACATTTGCTTTCTTTTGTTTTATATATTTCCAAACTTTTTCTGCATTTAGTTTTGTAACTATCTCTAATTCTAAATCTATATCATCATCTGGTATATTTTCATTATCTTCTTTTTCGTCAAATGAAAAATAATTGTTAGATTTATATAATGCACCATAATATTTCTTTATCCTTTTTGTTGCTATTCCGATTATATAGTTTTGTTCATTTTCAAGTATTATGCACTTTTTCTTTTTTAGAATTTTATATAGCTCTACATATGTTTCTTGCAACAAATCATTAATGTCATCAATATTAGAACATTTGCACACTATGTATCTTAATGTACGATTATAGGTATTATTATATACTTCTTCAAAATTTTCTAAGGATAGAGTACTCATTTTTTTCTCCCTTCACTATAATAGTGCCTATTTTTTCAAAAAAAGTTTCATTTTTAATAAATTTTACATTAATGGTGCAACTAATCTTAATACTGATTGCCAAAGTGCCTTAAATGTATTTGGTGTTGCCTCTTTCTTAGATATTTCATGACTTTTTTCAATAGTATCTAATAAATCTTTTTTTACATCTTGAACTACACTTATATTTTCAAAATAACAACCGCATTCAAAATGCAAGTATAAACTTCTATAATCCATATTAATTGTTCCAACTGTTGCAATATTGTCGTCTGATACAAATACTTTACTATGTACAAAACCAGGAGTATATCTATATACTTTTACTCCGCCTTTTACTAATGGCTCTACATAAGATTCTGACAAAGTATATACTAATTTTTTATCAGGTATTCCTGGTATTACTATTCTAACGTCAACTCCTCTTTTTACTGCCAAGTTTAGAGCATTTATCATATCTGTATCTATTATTAAATATGGCGTAAAAATATAAACATATTTATTGGCTTGATTTATAATATTGAGATAAACATCTTCTCCTGTTATCTCGTCATCTAAAGGTGTTTCTCCATAAGGGGCGACATAACCTGTTATTTCTTTCTTGTTTGAGAAATCGTATTTAAAGATATTAAAATCCTTGTCTTCTTTTCTGAATGCATTCCACATTGTTAGAAACATTACTGTATAATTCCAAACTGCATCTCCTGAAATTCTTATTCCATTATCTTTCCAATGGCCATATTTACTGTTTATATTTATATATTCATCTGCAATATTAATTCCACCAGAGAAAGCTACTTTTCCGTCTATAACTAGTATTTTTCTGTGGTCACGATTGTTCATTATTACCCCTGCAATAGCATTTAGTCTGTTAAATGCTATACATTTTATTCCTTTTTTCTCAAGCTCTTCTGGATATGATTTTTTAAGAGTAGATATGCATCCCATGTCATCATACATAACCCTTACATCTACACCATTTTTTGCTTTTTCTTCTAATATTTCTAAAATTGAATTCCACATTTTCCCATGTGCTATAATAAAGTATTCTATGAAAATAAATTTCTCTGCTTTTTTTAATTCTTCTAGCATTACTTCAAAAGCTAATTCTCCAACAGGATAATAGTTAACATCATTATTTTTAGTTACAGGATATCCTGAAAAATCTGTTAAGTATCTTAGTTTTCCATTATCTTCTATTTCTTTTCTTATGTCTTGATCTTGTTTTAAATATTTTTTACTTTCTGCTTCACTTTGCTTTATATTTTTTAATGTTTTGCTCCTATTTTTGTTGTTGCTAAGTATTATGTATAACAAGGTTCCAATTAATGGAAATAGTATTAAACAAATAATTATAGGTAAAGTATAAGCATAGCTTTTGCTATTTCTTATTAAGTTAAATATAAGTAACAAGCCTATTACTTCGAAAAATAATTGAATTATGAATATATGCTCTATAAAAAACATATATATTGATATAGATACTAATATTTGAAATAATAGTCCTAAAGCTACTATGATAGCTCTTTTTACTGCCATTTTCATAAAATAGTTCCTCCTCTTTTATTTTTAAGTTTTATAAATTTTTTGATGGCTTTCACCTTTATGTTGAAGAAAAGCTATAATTTTTGCTTAATTTTTCAAGTTGTTCTTGGAATTCCTCCCAAGAAATCATATAGTTTTCTATCTCTTTATTTAATGTATCTATTTTTCCTTGTATTTCTCCTACCTTTACATAATCAGAATATATTTCTTCTTTGCCTAGTTCTTCTTTTAAAATTGAGATTTCATTTTCTCTTTTGGAAATTTCTTCTTCTGTTTTCTTTATTTTTCTTTCTAATTTATCTTTTTCTTTTAAAGGATTGTTATATGCCTGTTTTTTAGGCTTTTCTTGCTCTTTTTGATTTTTTTGTTCTTCTTTTATACCTGATTCTTCTCTTTTTTCTAAGTAATATTCATAACCATAAGGATAATATACAGCTTTTCCATTTTCAAAGCTTAATATTGAATCTGCAATTTTGTTTACAAAAAATCTATCATGAGATACAAATATTAGTGTTCCTTTATACTCTTTTAGCATGTTTTCTAGGCTTTCTTTTCCAATTATATCCATGTGATTTGTCGGCTCATCTAGCACTAATAGGTTTACTCCCTTTTTTAAGATTTTACTAAGTGAAAGTCTTACTTTTTCTCCACCTGAAAGCATTTTTACTTTTTTAAATACATCTTCTCCTGTAAACATAAATGCTCCTAAAGAGCTTCTTACCTCCGTTGTTGTTAATGAAGGAAATTCTTCTGCAAATTCATCAAATACTGTTTTTTCTGGATCTAATCCTAACATTTGCTGGTCGAAATATCCTATTTGTACTTTATGTCCGAATTCAAATTTCCCATTTATTGGCTTTATATCTCCAACTAAAGTTTTAAGTAAAGTTGACTTTCCGTGTTCCATTACTTCCTATTATTCCTAACTTTTGCCCTTTATATATTTTAAATGAGCATGTTGTTAAAGGTTTATCATATCCTATACTTAAATCTTCTACTGATAAAACATTATTTCCGCTTTCTTCTTTAATTTCAAAGTTTGTTTTAAATGTCTTTAGGTCATATTTGTTTGGTTCTTCTACTTTAACCATTCTTTCAATTTGTTTTAGTTTAGATAATGCCATCTTTGCTTTTGTGGGTTTATATCTAAATCTATCCGCTATCTGTTGTAATCTTTTTATTTCTTTTTGTTGAAATTCGAAATCTTTCAATTGTTTTTCATAATTTACTCTTTTTTGTTTTTCGAAAAATTCATAGTTTCCACTATATTCTGTTATAGCCCCATATTCTATCTCGTAAATTTTATTTACAATTCTGTTTAAGAACATTCTATCATGTGAAACTATAACTACTGCTTTTGGATAATCTTTTAAATAACTTTCTAACCATTCTATTGCTTCTATATCTAAATGGTTTGTTGGTTCATCTAGAAGTAATAGATCTGGCTTACTTAAAAGCAGTTTTATGAAGGCTATTTTTGTTCGTTGTCCTCCTGAGAATTCACTTATCTTTTTATTTTTATCTTCATTAGTAAATCCAAATTTGCTTATCGCTGTTTCATATTCTTTTTTATATGTATATCCATCTAAAAGCTCATATCTATCAAGTGTTTTAGAATATTCTTTTGCAAGTTCTTCAGAAGAATTATTTTGCATTTCTAAAACTAAGTTTTCTAACTTTTTTTCTATTTCTATTATTTCTTTATATACTTTCAAAATTTCTTCTAACATTGTTATGCTATCATCTTCAAAGTCAATTTGTTTTAGATATCCTATATCTTTTACATTATCTTTGTATATACTAAACTTTTCTTCCCCAACGCCTTCTGAAAGTATATTATTGTCTGCAATTGCCTTTAAAAGAGTAGTTTTTCCACTACCATTTCTTCCGAACTATTGCTACTTTTTCTTTATCTTTTATTTCAAAATTTATTTCTTCTAAAATGGTTTCTGCACCATATGTGACAGAACCATTGACAATCCTGTAATTCATTTTATTCTCCTAATGCTATTTTTCTACTTTTTTAAAGTATATTTAATTTTATATAATTTATTTTTTTGCAATTATTTTTACTTATATTCATTTGCATTATACTATAAAAGCAAGAAATTATCAAATAATTCCTTGCTTTTTGTATTAAATAACTTGTATTGTATTTTACATTATAAATGTAAAACATTGGGTTTAATATTACTTAAAATTAGTCTTCTATTAGCTTTAATAATTTAAGTATTTCTATTCCGGCTTTAATTCCTTTTCCTTCGGCTGGGCATTCGTTTACAAGAATTCCAGGGTTATCATTTAACTCTATAACTTTATATTCTTTTGAGTTAAAATCATCTATTATAAAATCTACACCACATATTTTTGCATTATATGCTTTTACTAATTTTTCTGCAATCTTTTTGAAGTAATCTGGCATTTCTTCAAATACAGCAATAGGCTCTCCACCTTTACTTACATTTGAAACTTTATGAAGATATACTCTTTCGTCCTTTGGTGGTATATATTCTAGTGAATATCCTTGCTCTGCAAGATAGTCTAACATAGATTGATTTATTACTATTTTTCTATCAAACTTAATAAAGTTTAATGTCTTATTCTTTTCTTCTATTAATTTTTGTATTGTAGATACTCCATCTCCTACAACGCTTGAACGTCTTCTCCAAGATACATGTACACATTTACCGTCTATAACTAAGAATCTATATTCATTTCCTTTTACATATTCTTCTATTATTACATCCGTATCAAAAGTAAATGCATAATCCACTGCTGAAGTTAATTCTTTTTCTGTTACTGGATTATTAAGTATTGAAATTCCGTCGCCATAGTTTGTACTTTTAGGTTTAACAACTAATTTTTGACCTACAAGACTCTTTATTATTCTATCTATCTTTTCTTGGCTCATTTTCTTATTAAGAACTATGCATTTTGGTGTATCTATTCCATTTTCTTTCATTATTTTTTTAGCATATAACTTATCATCTGTAATGAAAGGATAAATATATGAATCTTTAGATGTTTTTGATGCTTGAACTACACATTCTCTTATTTTTCCATTGTCAAACTCTACAAAGCTTTTCTTTTCGTCTATTATTCTATAATTAATTCCTCTTGAAATAGCATCTTTTATTAATATGTGTGTTGAAGCTTCTAGTCCAGGATATCCTGTTATCTTGTATCTCATCTCTTCTGCATCTTCGCTATATTTATCAGCTAATTTTAGTATTCCTTTTAGTAAACCATCTTCTTTAGCTATTTCTCTAACGTCATCTGCAAGAGTATTTCCATTATTAATAACATTATTTAGATATTTTTCAATTGTTTGTCCAAAATCAAGCTCTAATTTATCATTTATTTCTTTATATGCTTTAAATTCTTCTATTAATTCTTGTTTTTTCTTTTCGTCTATACCATCTCTTGCAATATCTTTATAATAATATCCTTCTACTTTGTTTTCATCTTCTAGTAAACATTTTATTAAGAACATTACTGTTATGTCCATTTGTTCTTTGTTTATTCCACATTTATCAAGTGGATTTATATCGCATAGTCTAACTTCTATATGGTTTATTTCTCCCGCTTCAAGTTCCTTAAGTGTGAAATTTTTATGTTTAGACTTTGCTCTAATTGGGACATAAACCTCTTTTGCTGTCCTAATTTGTTTATCTTCGATTGACTGTCTTATTGATTTTATATATTTCTCTTTGTTTGATAAATCTACCTCTATTTTTCTAGTATTTGTAAAACCACTTTTCTCTGTATTTCTTAAAGATAATTTACTTGTATCATCTTCTCCTAATTGCAATGGAGTTGCTCCAAATACATACATTAATACCCATGCTTTTTTCATGAATACTCTCATTATTTTGAAATATGCATCATCTAATTTTTCTGGAATATTTGCATATGTTTTTTTAATTCTGTCAAAAAGAATATTTGTAAAATTAAAGTTTACATGTATTCCTGACATACAATGCATTTTATATCCATATTTATCATATAAATACATTTCATATTCGTGTTCATCTTCAAAATCACCATAATCTCCCCAAGGGAAATCTTCTTCTTTTGGAAGTATACATGGCATACTATATGGCCATATTACTTCATCTCTATTATTTAACTCACATAATACAACATTAGTAATTTCGTTTAATTTTTCATAACATTCTTCAGTATCTTTACATGCTGGTGTTCTTAACTCTAGTTGTGCTTCTCCCCAATCTGTCGTAATAAAATCATTTTTCATTCTATCTGCAAAAGCCTCTGGATGTGGTTTTTGTGATAATTTTCCTTCTTTATCACATCTTAGCCCTTCTCTCTCTATTCCGATATTATAAAGGTCTTCTTCCATATTAATTTACTCCTTCTATGGTTCAATAGTTCATTGCTGATTTACAAAAGGTGATTGACTAGCATATTATACTACAAAAAAAATTAGATTTCAACATAATTATTCAATTTTATGTAATTCTTAAGAATTATGGTCCTCTTTTATATCATTAATCTCATTTGTTTCTGATATACAATTTACTTGTATTCAAGAATTATATGTTGCTAATATATCATTAATGTTCATAGATGGAACTCCTATATACAAATCTTTCTTTCCATAGTTTCCATCTCCAGATAGAGTATTTAATTTTAGTATTGAGTAATCATTATAAATATATACTGTGCTTCCTCCATCACGGTAAATATCTCCAATTATTGTTTTATCTTCATTTGCATCTTTTTTAGCTTTTTCTAATATTTCTTCTGCTGTTATTTTATTATTTAACAAAGCTTCTCTTAGAGACATCTCTTCTCCGTTTACTATAATATTAACTGTTCCTTTATATGAATATATATCATAATCATATCTATCTGTTTCTTCTCGACCTAGTATTTTTATTATTTCATCACCATTTAGATTTTTATTAAATTGTATTTTAAATTTTTCATTTTCATCTTGTTTTACTTCTGCATACGTACATATATGTACTGTTTCATCTGATTCTATTGAATGTAAACTTAATTCATCATATGTTTTTAAGTTTGTTATATCGCTTGATGTTTCACTTTTTACTAACACATATTTTGAAGCATCATATTCAGTCGTAACTATTTTTCTATCTTCCTCTACAGCCCATGCGTCCCTTCTCCAATCATTCTTTAGAATAAATTTATCTCCTGTATATTCTAAATTTGTTATTACAGGTTGTCCTTCTATTGTGTACTCTATAATTCTTATTTCATCTGCATTTTTATTTTCTACATTTTTTATAAAATTATCCAATTCTTCTAAATGATAAACTGCATTAGAATTTGTTAGAATATAGCATCTATCTTCTACCATTTGAGCAAAATCATAGTCTAGTTCAAGATTTTCTAATTCTACATATTTTTTTGGATTTATATCATTCATATTTTGGTCTGTGACTTTTATCTCTGCTATTGCTCCTGCAACAACTTTATTAAATATATACATTTCTATTTTTTCTGTTTCAATTCCGTTTTCAACTGTAATACATTTTTTGACCTCTACTCTATATCCTAGTCCATAGCCTATGTAGCTTCCTCCATCATTTGCCATTTCACTTTTTCTAACAAAAATAGGTTCTTTGAAATTTGAAACTCTATTATAATCTACTAAAAATATTATTCCCCACATAATTAATAATAAAACTAATATTGTTATCATTATTTTTAAACTTTTGTTCATTATTATCACCTTTTATCCCTTTCTAATATTTAGACAATTTTTCTTTATACTCTTGTTGGTGTTTTTCGAATTATGATTATATGATAAAAGCAAGAAATTATTAAATAATCTCTTGCTTCTAAGTAAAATTAATATTTTTTAATTTTGCATATATATTTGTTGTCCATTAATTAAATTATAGTTTATTAAATCACTACTATCTAAATTTTCTTTATTCATATCAATTCCAGTAATTTGACTATTTTCATAAGTTGTATAATAATATATACCTTTATCCATATTGCAACATGAACTATAAATTGTTATCTCATACTTTCCTTCTCCCATATGCACACATCCTCTTTGTTGATATACTGATCCTAATATATGGAAAAATTGACTTATGCTTTCTGATTCTGTATCGCCTGATTTTGAATTCATCTTAGTAAATGTTGCTTTTACAAATCTTGACATTGATGATAAATCTCCTGGCATTCCCATTGCTCCCATTCCACGGCTATATGGTGATAAGTTTAATTCTTTTGAAAAATTATTTACTGTTTGCTCTGTTGATAAATACATATAATTGTTTAGGTTAAATAATTGTATGTCAAATGTTGGGTTATTTGTAAGAATTCCTACTGGGTTATCATATATTTTCAAACCATCTTTAATGCTTTCTACTGTTATAGATTTTTCTTTATCTGCAATTATCCAATGAAGTGGTGATGCTGGTAGTTCTTCACTAAAGTTAATTCTTGCAATATTTATATTTTGTAGTAACTTTTTTACTTCTTCTATGTTTGCACATTGTGATAATATATATGGTATAAATTCAAAAGGTGCTATGTTGTTCTTTCCATTTTCTATTTCTTTATAATCAGCATTCTCTGGGAAGTTTAATCCTGCCATACCTAATCCCTTTTCATTTATTGCATCATAATAAAGTGGAAAATTGCTTGCAACATATGCCATTCCTATAATTGCATAGTGATTTTTTATATTCTCTACTTTCCTAAATTTAAATTCATAATTTCTTGGTGTTATTGTAACTGTCTCATTATATGAATACTCTAAATCTAAATTTCTGCCAAAATAATGGTCTTTTGTTTTATAAGTTACTGCTGTACACATAAAATTTACTCCTTCTTTTATTTATCTATTTTTCTATCCTTTACTATAAATCTATCGCAAGCTGAAAGCACTGCTGGTAATAACATTAGTATTAAAATTGTAGAACATAATGTTCCTTCTGATATTGTTTTACATATTTTAGCTGCAATAGCTGAAGCAAAATTTGCAATAATTAATGTTACTATAATAAGTATTGAACTTGAAGTTAATATTGTATTTATTGACCTATTATATGAAGCTATAACTGCTTCTTTTATGTTTTTAGTTTTCCTATGTTCTAGATAATATGATGTGTAAAGTATTGCATAATCAATTGTTGCTCCCATTAGTATACTTTGAACAATAAGTATTGAAATGAAATATACATTTTCTCCTATTATTGATAATACTCCCATTATTAAGTACACTGCAGTTTGTATTGTTAGTACCAATATTGCTGGTATTATTGCAGACTTAAATGTAACTGCTACAACAATAAATATTGCTATCATAGTTATAACTGTTATTAAGTTTAGTTCATTATCAAATGTATGACTCATTTCATAAGCCATAGGTGAATCTCCAATTATATAAAATTCTTTTATTTCTTTTCCTAGCATATCTTTGGCGTTTTGTATGAAGTTAAATGTTTCGTCATTTTCTGGTGCAAAACTTGTATTTAGAACAACTCTTGAATATTCATCTCCTATTAGCAATTCTCTTGCGTCTTCTATATCTACTTTTGCATCTGTTATATCTTTTCTCATATCATCATCAATAAAATCAACGAATCTTTCATCTTGCAAAATGTTATTATTTAAGAAATTTACAAATTCCTCTACTGTCATTTGCCAAGTTTCATCATACTCTTTCTCACTTCCATAGTAAGTATAAAGCATTTCTATTGTATTTTTTTCTACATCATTACTTAACTTACTAAGAATCGCAAATATTTCGTCTGCTGTATATTTTGTACCATTTTCTACTTCTTTCATAATGCTACTTACTGTATTTAATTTAGTTGTTTTTTCTTTATTAAAGTTACTTGAGTATTCTTTATTTGTAATTACATCTTTAAGCAAGAAATTTACAAAGTTTTTTATTGATAAGCTAAAGTTTTTGTTTATGTATTTAGAATTATATAATCCATAAAGTAAATTAGTATTTTCTTTATCCATTCCTAATAGAGAGCTTAATTCACTACTTGTATATTTTTTATTATTTATAACTCCATTCATAACTGTTTGAACTAAGCTTAAATTACTTATTGTATTGCTTGAAATACTTGCAAGTGCAGTATCTTTTTTATGTTCAAGTACAAATTTTACAAATTCTTGTGGAGTCAAAGTAACTGTATTTTGACTTGAAACATACAAAACATATATATTCTTAGTAGAACTTTCCTCTATTCCTATTGTTTTAGAAAGCTCTTGGTATGTAAAGCTCTGTCCTTTTATACTGCTTTCCATAACTACATCTAATAGTTTTAGCTGTTTAATTGTAGCATCATCTATAGTATTAGTTATAGTTTCCGTATTTACTATAATTTTTACTAATTCGTATGGAGCTAATGTTAAATTAGCTATGTTGCCTCCTGAAGTGTAACCTGCTAGTTCGTTTTTATTTTGTTCTTTACTATATTTTAAAAGTAAAATTTGATTAATTGCTGTTTCTTCTATTCCAAATAGATTAGATAATTCTTTGCTTGTCATTTGTTTGTTAATTATATTTGAATTGCTGAATGTAGCTAATAGTTTTATATTCTGAACCATTCCAGAATCAAAACTATTTGCATAATTCTTATCAGTTAATACATTGTTTATTACAAAGTTTGAAAATTCTGAAATCGTCATCTTTGTATCAACACCATTTACAAGAATGTAATATTTATATAATTCACTCATTGTATTTTCATCAATTCCAAAGAGTTTTGCCATCTCATTACTTTTCATAGTCTTTTGTATTGTTTTCTTATCTGTATATGTTGCTAAAGTATTTAACTTAGCTTTGCTTTCAGAATTTATGCTAGATGAATATTTTTTATTGGTTAAAACATCTTTATTCATAAAGTTTATAAACTCGTTTAAAGTAATTTTAGTACTATTATTTTTTGATAGATAATATATAAATAAATCATCTACCTGACTTTTATCAATATCTAGTATACCTGCAATGTCTTTTGACGTTCTCTTTTTGTTCATTGCGGATGTTGTGACAAAGTTCTTTAATCTAGTGATGTCTTTTTTAGTATTGTCATCAATTTTTTCATTAGTCTTTTCGTTTTTATATGCTTCATTTTCTATAAAATCTATAAACTCTGCAAAAGTCATTTTATTTTGATTATCTTGGTTATAATAATCATAATATACTATCTTTAAAAGATAATCTTCTACTGTTGTATCTGATCCTAAATCATTTAATTTTTCATTCAATTTATCAAATGGCAATTTTTCATTTATTGTATTTCCATAAGCTAATACTTCGTCTATTTTTTCTTCATTCTCGAAATTCTCTAGATATTTCGAAATTTGTTCTTCTTCATCGTTTTTATAAATAATTGCTATTTGATTATTTTCTTTAAATACGTTAGATATTTCGTCTGACTTTGTATCTGTATAATCTATTCCTAAATTTCCTTTTAAAACAAAGCTTCCTACGAATATTATAATAAATAATGGAACTGCTATATATCTTATCTTATAACTGTACTTACCTAAACCATCTAATTTAATGTTTGGACTTTTCTTTTTAGTTTTTACTATCCACTTGTCAAACATTAATATTAGTGATGGAAGTACAAAGAAAATACAAATTAAGCTAAATAATACACCTTTTGCTAAAACAAATCCTAAGTCTTTTCCTATTGTAAAGCTCATAAATACTAATGATAAAAGTCCAACTATGGTTGTAACTGAGCTACTTGATATTGCTTGGAATGCTTTATATAAAGCATTTTTCATTGCTTTTACTTTATCTTTTTCAGCTTGTTTTTCTTGGTCGTATCTGTTCATTAACATTATTGAATAATCCATTGATAATGCCATCTGCAAAATAGCAGTTATAGATTCTGTTATGTTTGATACAGTAGGAAATATTATGTTTGTTCCCTTATTTAATACTACTGCCATCAATATTGATGTTAAGAATAAAAATGGTTCTACGAAAGACTCACACATTATAAGTAGAATTACTAGCGCACATGCAACTGCAAGTGCAACTATCCAAAATGGTAATACTGTCTTGTTGCTCTCTGATACATCTCCACTTGTATAAATAGTATAGTCTTTGTATTTTTCTGTTATGTTATCATATACATCACTTGCAAGTTCTGAATCAAATTTGTCATCTACTGTAATAACATATAAAGTATAGTTATCTTTGTTATAATCTTCCGTATTATCATAATCTACACTTTCTACTCCCTCTATACTTTCTATGTCAGTTTTTATTTTTGGCTTTTCTTCATCACCTAAGTTTTCAAACATTAAATTTAGAGTACTTGTTTCTACATCTGAAAACTCTTCCTCCATAATGTCCATACCAATTCTTGTTTCTGATGTATTTGGCAAATATTTGGCTATATCATAATTGATTTTTACTTTTGAAGATGCTATTCCAGAAATTATCGTAAGTGCTATAAATAAAATTAGAATAAAATGTCTTTTATTTATTATGAAATCTGTTATCCTTCTCAACGTAATTCCTTCTTTCTATGCAGACTTTTTTGATTCTTCATATGCTTTTCTTACGGCCCTTGCTAATTGATCTGCGCAAGAGGTTCCTTTTCCGGCACAATCGATTCCACCTAATTTTTTTTCTATTTCTTCTACCGTCATTCCTTCAACTAGTCTAGGAAGAGCTTGCAAGTTTCCAGGGCATCCTCCTCTTAAAAATCTAACATTAGTTATGACATTTCCTTCTATTGTAAATTCAATTTCTTGTGCACAGGTATTTTCTGTTTTAAACGTATATTTCATTATTTACCAACTCCTTTATTATTTTTATTTAAAATCATGGATTTTTTAATTTATTTTTCTTACATTTTATCCTATTAAACTGCACTAAATATTATACATTTTCAATTACTTTTTGTCAAGAGAAGTGCTTGTCTTAAAGTCAATACAAGATCTTGTTTTTAACCATTATTTTTATATTTTTCAAGCAGTTTGTCATAATCATCTAAAAAGTGATGGCTTGTTCCATCTCTTTGACTTCTATATGATATAATTGTATCTAAATTTACATTTTGAGCACTTCTAAAAATATTCATATCTATTCTGTCATAAACTTTTCTTAGTTCTTTTATCATTTTTTTCACTTCTTCTCTTTTTGAGCTTCCGTCTTCATTGTTACACATAGTATAATGTTCTGTAAATCTACAAGCGCATTGGATAAACTCTAAATTGTTTTTTTCTTTCCAGTCTATAATGCTTGCTTCTTTGACATAATATAGAGGTCTTATTAGTTCCATACCAGGATGAGATGTACTTAGTACCTTAGGCATCATTGTTTGCATTTGTGCTCCATAAAGCATACCCATTAATATTGTTTCTATAACATCATCAAAGTGATGTCCTAATGCAATTTTATTGCATCCGAGCTCCTTTGCTTTTTCATACAAATATCCTCTTCTCATTCTTGCACATACATAACAAGGATGGCTATCTATTCTTGCAACAGTATCAAAAATTTCTGTTTTGAATACAGTTAATGGAATATTTAAAAGTTCTGCATTTTGCATAACTTTTTCCCTATTAACTTCATTATATCCCGGATTCATAGATAAAAATACAAGTTCAAAGTCAATTTCTCCATGTCTTTTTAATTCTTGCAAACATTTTGCAAGTAGCATTGAATCTTTTCCTCCTGATATACATACTGCGATTTTATCTCCACTTTGTATCATATCGAATTCTTTTATACCTTTTACAAACTCGTTCCATATTGTCTTTCTATATTTTGTTATAATACTTCTTTCTACTTCTTTATATTTTTCCAATTCAATTCTCCTAACATATAAAGTATTTAAAAATATCTTTATGAATTTTTTTATAAATTTTCCATTGATATCAAGATAACTTAATTTTCTATTTCAGTATAGCAAAAAAACAAGTAATTGTAAAGGTATTCTGCATTTCTCTAAAAAGGACACATAATAATATGTATATTCATATAATACTAATGTATAAAACTCTTTTTTATACAAAGTGAGGAGCTATAAAAATGAAAAATACCAAAAATATTATAATAGGTACTTTGCTAGTAGTTATTTTGATTATGGCTGTTGGATACTCTTCTTTTGCTACTAAGTTTACACTAAATGGAACTGCAGAAATTGTAGGCGAATGGGATGTTAAGATATCTAAAGTAGAAGCTAAAGAAATTAGTGAAAATTGTAATGCGGGACAACCTTCATTTACCAATACAAGTGTAACTTTTAATTGCACTCTTTTAAAACCAGGAGATAAAGTAGCATACGAAATAACAATTCAAAATGCGGGAACCATTGATGCTGTTCTGAATAATATTTTATTTACTAGCGATGAAATAAATGGTTCTCCAGCTATCACTTATGAAACATCAGAACTTAATGCCTTTTTACCTGCTGGCAGTCAAACAAGTTTAACAGTTACAATTGAATACAATAAAGATACTACTGAAGTTCCTGAAATTAAAACAAAGACAATAACAGGTATTATAGAATACGTTCAAAATTAATAATTCGTATAAATGCATAGAAATAAGTTCTTCTATGCATTTATAATGGGAGACACATTATGAAAAGTTTTAAAAATACAAATATCTTATTAATTATAACTTTATATATTTTAATAGGTTTTAGCAATTTAAATAATTTTCCTTTTTATATAAATGTAATATCACCTGTTTTTTGGACTTGTCTTTTACTTTATATGATATATGATATTAGGAAAAACTATATAAGCTTTTATTCAAATAGGAGATATATTCTATATATGATAATAATTTCATGTATTAATATTATTTCGCTTTTTGCTATTGGTTTTATATTTGGTTTTGTTAAAAGTCCATATAATCATGAAGCTGTTTCTATATTAAAAAATATAACTACTCAAATTCTTCCAATAATTAGCATGGAAATTGCAAGATTTGTTGTTATTGCCAGAAACAATCATAATAAATTTGCTACTGCACTAATAACAGTTCTCTTAATATTTTCAGAAATTAATTATGGTGCTTTAGTAAGTTTATTTTCTAATAAGGAAATGTTTTTTGAATATATATGTTCTACAATTGTTCCTTTAATAGCTTTTAATTTGCTATACACTTATCTTTCAATAAAAAGTTCATTTATACTTCCGATAATATATAGACTTTTTGGCCAACTTTTATTGATACTTGCTCCTATATTCCCAAATGTCAATTGGTTTGCGTCTGGTTCAATTAATATGCTACTTGCTCTATTAGTTTATATATTATTTAAATATATAGTTGTAAAAGAAAAAAAAGATATAAAAAGAACAAAACTAAACCTTTCTGAAAAAATTAGCTACATTATTGCATTAATTATATGTACTCTTTTAGTTTGCTTTATACTTGGCTTTTTTGAATATGAACCAATTACTATAATTTCAAGCAGTATGTATCCAATTTTTTCAAGAGGTGATGTTGTAATTTATAAAAAAATATCAGAGAACAGTCTTAGGGCACTTCCTGTAGGAACAATTATCCTTTATACCATAGAAGGTCAAAATATTGCTCACCGTATTGTTAAAATAATAAACGAAAATGGAACTGTTTTATATCAAACAAAAGGTGATTTTAACAATATAGCTGATGAAAATTTAGTTGATATAAGTCAAATTAAAGGTATATACGTTTTTAACATTAAATATATTGGTTTTCCATCAGTTTGGTTACATGAATATTTTAATAGTTAAAATGAAAAATTGAAACAAAATAAGGAGGTTAATTTATGCTAAAGAAAAAATATAAAAGATATTTTAAAGATTCAAAAAAATCTAACTCTATCACATTTTGCTTAACAGTAATTACAATTATTATAGGAAGTATTTTTATATATCTTGGAATAACTTTTAAAGAAAAACCTGTCTCGATTTATAATTATACAGTAGCAAAAGATGCTGATTATAATATTTTATTGAATCCTAATATTTTCTATGATACTGATGTTTTACCATCTAATCGGCTATTATGCTTCTAAATCTATAAATACTCTTATGATAGATTTTAAATATAATTTCAGTTCTAATAAATTAGCTATTATAGATTATAACTATAATATTACTGCTAACTTAATAGGAAATATTACTTCAAATGGAAGAGAAGATAAAGAAGTTTGGAATAAAAGTTTTACTTTACTTGAAACTAACAGTAACTCTCTTTACGGAAAAGATTTTTCTATTACTGAAAAAGTAGATATTGACTATGCATACTACAATAATCTTGCCCGTTCTTATGAGGAAACTTACGGAATTATAATTAATTCTGTTTTAAAACTACGTTTAAATGTTTCTTATGATATAAACCTTTCTAGTTTAAATAAAACTAATGCAAATATTGCTTCTTATGATACTAATTCTTCCGCTTCTTCAAATGTGCAAACTTCTTTTCTATCGTCTGATAATAAAGAAACTGTTACTGACTATATTGAGCTTGAAATACCTATAACAAATACTGTAACTGAAGTTAGTAGAAACTATGAAAATCTTTCTAAAGATGTTGCTTTACTATCAGATAATCATACTCTCTTAAAAATTATTTATATTATTATGGGTATTTTGTTTATACTTTCTTCTGTAATTATAATACTAGTTAAGATAAAAAAAGAGCCTAAAAATATATATAAGAGTAATATTCGTCGTATTTTTAAATACTATAATGATTTAATTGTTACTGTAAAAAATAAACCTGACATTGGTAATTTAAAAATTATGGAAATTGTTTTTTTTGAAGATTTAATTGACGTTGCTGAACAAAGTAATAGTAATATTATCTATTATGAAGTTTCAGAAAATGAAGAAAGTAACTTTTATGTAATTGTTAATGGATATGCATATATCTTAGTAGTTAAAAATAGTAAATTAGAATGAAAAAAGAGTACATTTTGTACTCTTCTTTCATTCTGCATATATTCTAGGTACTCTTTTCCCTATTGAGCAGAATATCTCATATGGAATAGTATCTAAATAATCAGCTATGTATTTAATATGCTCTATATCTTTTATTAAAGCTACCTTATCTCCTACCTTAACTGTATCATCTACTTTTACAAATAACATATCCATGCATATATTTCCAACAATGTTATATTGTTTATTATTTATATATACTGTTCTTCCTGTATTCTTTCTAATAATTCCATCTGCATATCCAATAGGAATTATTGCAATTTTTTCTTCTTCATTTTCTACTTTATATGTACCGTTGTATCCAACAGTTTCATTCTGTACTTTATTTATTTGTATAACTTCACTATACAAACTGAATGTTGGTAAAAAATTAATATCTTTATCTTCCACAAGCCCATACATAGCAATTCCTAATCTACAACCATTGCAATATGGTAATTTAGCATAATTTATTGTTGCCTCACTTGCTCCTATATGAACTATTGGAATCTCTAGTAAATTAATATCTTTTGTTATTTCTTCAAATTTTTTATATTGCTTTAATGTTATTTCTTCATCATCAGCTTTATATATATGTGTATATATCCCTTCGAGTACTAAATTACTCTCTTTAATAGTCTTATATACTGCATTAAATTCTTCCTTGTTCTTAACGCCTAATCTATTCATTCCTGTATTTACTTTTATATGAACTTTTAATCTTTCTTTATTTTCTTGTAACATTTTAATCAAATATTCATAATTGCTAATTGTTACTGTTATATTGTTTTCTACGCACTTATTAATATATTCCGTAGGTATTATTCCTAAACAAAGTATTGGTATATCTTTAATTTCTTTTCTAATTTCTAAAGCTTCTTCTAATGTTGCAACTGCTATATAGTTACAACCAGCATCTATTATTGTTTCTACAACTTTTATTCCGTGATGTCCATAAGCATCTGCCTTAACCACTCCAAAATAATATTTATAGTCATTATATTTACTAATAAGTTCTTTTACATTATGCTTTATGCTTTTTAGATTGACTTCAACGTAAGTATTTCTGTACATGATTTTCTCCTCTCACATTTTTGCATTATACCACTCTTTATTATTTTATACAATATACCATTTTAACTTTCTATATCCATTCTCTATATTTTTTGATATATACCTTTTTTGCAACCATTGCAACGAAACAATATAAGATTGGTACAAAAATTATTATCGGCAAATATTCAAATTTTATTGGTACAAGTCCAATTAAATTTCCAAGCCACGTAAATGGAATTATTACTCCAACTATTCCTAGTAAAATTGATGAAAAATATACTAATCTATGCGCATTACTTTGAACAAATGGAATCTTTGCTGTTCTAATTATATGCATTCCAAGTAAGTTAGAAACTATACTATAAGAAAACCATATCGTTTGAAATGTTGCAACATCTTTAACTCTAAAAACAATTAATAATAATATAAATACTATAATGTCAAATAAAGAACTTACTGGTCCCATAAATAACATAAAATTCTTTAAACTGTTAATATTGAATTTTCTTGGCTCTTTTAAATATTCTTCATCAACATTGTCAAAAGGCAATGTTAATTGCCCAAAATCGTATAAAAGTCCTTCTACTAATAATTGTATTGGTGTTTCTGGTAAAAATGGTAATGCAACACTTGCTATAATTACAGACACAACCTCTCCAAAATTAAAACTTGTTGAAAGTTTTATATATTTCATTAAATTTGCAAAAGTTTTTCTTCCGTTCCGTTACTCCATCTAATAAAACATCTAAGTCTTTTTCAAGTAAAATAATATCTGCTGATTCTTTTGCGATATCAACTGCTGTATCAACTGACACTCCAACATCTGAGTTTATTAATGATGGAGCATCATTTATTCCATCTCCCATATAACCTACTATATTTCCAGCTTCATGTAAAACTCTAACTATTCTTGCTTTTTGAATAGGCGAAAGTTTTACAAATATATTGCTCTTTTTTAGTATTCTTAGAAGTGCATAATCATTAAGTTTTTCAATTTGCTTTCCTTCAACTATTCTATCTGAGTTTATTCCAACTTTTTTGCATATGCATTTTGTTACTTCTAAATTATCTCCTGTTAAAACCATAACACGGATTCCTGCATTGTTCAATCTTTCAATTGCAGATTTTGCACTCTCTTTTGGTGGATCCAAAAATCCTATGAATCCTAAAAGTATCATGTTTTTTTCGTCATTTACATTAAAATCTGTTATATCTGCTATATCATTTTTTTGGCATACAGCTACAACTCTTAAACCATCTTTATTAAGATTTTTAGAAATTTGTAATATGTTATCTTTTATTTCTTTTGTAATTGGTGAAACTTCTCCTTTATAATCTACCATTGTACAAATAGAAAGTATTTCTTCAACTGCACCCTTTGTAATTAATTGCTTTTTTACTCCGTCTGTAACTGCCACAGATAAGCGTCTACGTGAAAAATCGAATGGTATTTCATCTATTAATTTATATTTCTCAATATACTCTTCCATACCATTTTTTAAAGCTCTATCTACAACTGCTTCATCTATGTTACCTCTTAAGCCTGTTTGAAAATATGAATTTAAAAAAGCATGCTTAAGTACACGGAAATCTTCATTTCCATATATATCTAAATATTTTTCTAAAACTATTCTATCTTCTGTAAGTGTTCCAGTTTTATCAGTACATAAAATATTCATAGCTCCAAAACTTTGAATGGCATCTAGTTTTTTTATGATTGTTTTCTTTTTAGACATCCTAACCGCACCTTTTGAAAGGCTCGAAGACAAAATAACTGGAAGAAGAAGTGGTGTAATACAAATTGCAATAGCTACTGCAAATGTAAAAGCTGTTACTGTACTATGTTTTTCAACATTTAAAATAAAAACTATTGGTATAAGTATTATCATAAAACGTATAAGCAATTTACTTATATTTTCTATACCTCTTTCAAAAACTGACTTGGGTTTATCTGTAGTTAGTGTGCTTGCAACTTTTCCAAAATAAGTATTATCTGCAATTTTTATTACTGCTCCTTTTGCAGAACCACTTATTACATTTGTTCCCATGAAGCAAATATTATTTAAATCTGATATACTATCCACCTCAGAAATATTAGTTTCAAGTTCTACAGTCTTTTTTACAGCTTCTGCTTCTCCTGTTAAAGAAGATTGACCAACATATAGATCCTTTGCCTCTAATATTCTAATGTCTGCTGGTATTAAGCTTCCAGCCGATAACTTAACTATGTCTCCAACAGTAACTTTGTTTATTGGTATTTTTATTTCTTTTCCATTTCTTATAACAGAAGTTGTAGTTGCAACTAATTCTTTAAGCTTTTCTGCTGCCCTATTTGAATTGTATTCTTCAAAGAACTCTAAGAACGTGCTTGATATTACCAAAATTGCAATTACTATAATATTAGCATAGCTTGGAGTTTCTGCTAAATATATATCTGTATAAAATAATATTAAAGCAATTCCAATAAGTATACTATTAAATGGGCTAAATAAACTTGTCAAAAAGTAATTATACCATTTTTTTGGCTTAGCACTTTTTACTTCGTTTAGTCCATATTTATTAATTCTTTCATCTGCTTCGCTTGTATCTAATCCTGTTTCTTTAATATTAAATGCATCTATAAATTCTTTTTTATTTAATGAGCTTTCCTTCCCATAAGATTTATCTATGTTTATCTCTTCTTTTACACTAGACATCTAAAAATCACTCCTCTTACTCTTTTGTTATAATTATTTCCAAAAAATATAATTTTAAAATAAGAAAACCTTGTTGTTTCAGATAAAAATGCTCACATTCCATTTTTATCTGAAACGTGAGCATTTTTCGCATAATTTTCTGCGAATTGCTAGGACAAGTGTTTAATCAACAAACACATAGTCCGGCTGGAACTTGCTGCCGATGATGACGCTGTCCTCCGTATTATTGTCCTCGAACCAGACAATATACCTCAGAAGTCCATCTCTTTTTCCGAACTCAAAGCCGATGATTTTGCCTTCTTTGCCGGGGAACTTGGCCGATAATATCTTTCGGCCGACGTTGCGAGCAAGCTCGATTCCTTCTCTTTTCTGGATTTTTCTGCTTGCACGCATTCTTTTTGCAACTGTCATTGCAAATTCCTCCTTAATATATATACTCGCTAGGCGAGCTTTATAATATAATTATACCACTATTTGCAAAAATATTCAAATTTCAGGATTATATTAAATTATAAAATTATATTAGATTATAATGAACATTATATTTTATTCTTCTTCTATATCTATTAATGAAAATAAAGCTTTCTCATTATTTAACTCTGTTATATTCATAATGACGCCTTTTCCTACAATATTTCCTTCTAATTTTTGTACTGCATCGACCATAGCATTCATAGTGTTTCCTGTTGCATATATATCATCTATTATATAAAAATTTTTATTCTTATATGTTTCATTAACTAATTTAGGTAGCTCTAATTCATCTTTTCCATATTCTTTTTCAAAAGAGAATCTACATTCAACTGTTGTAGGAGGTAACTTTCCTTTTTTTCTAACTGGTATACATCCAATATTTAACCTGTCCGCAATAGCTGATCCTAATAAGAATCCTCTTGCTTCTGGTGCTAATATGTAATTTACGTTTTTATTTTTTATTTCTTCTTCGAATTTATCTATTATTTCTTTAAATACATCTTTTTGAATAATAAGCGGAGTTATATCAATAAATTCTACTCCCTTTACAGGAAAGTCTTTTTGTGTCCTTATATTTAAATTATTTTTTAATACATTTTTTAATACTTTCATTACATATACCTTTTTATTAATATATTTACAATCAATTTTATTTTATAAATTACATTAACAAATGATTGCATAAGAAAATTTAATGTAATTAAAAACTCAAATTCTTAAATATATTTTTGGTAATTTATTTATATTGCTCAATTTCATCTTTGAATTTTTTTGCAAAATGATTATATAATAACTTTTTTTATATTACAAGATTGTTTTTTTATTTTATTTAAGAAGAAAACTCTTAAGTAAAATAAAAAGGAGAAGGCAGGGAAATTGCATTGCTTTCTCCCTGCCTTTGCTTTACATGAAGTATACGTAAACTTCAAGTTCTCTTCTGCCAAATTCGTTGCATACTTCATCATTCTCCATGAGGACATCAAGTATGTACGGATTATTGCAGTACTCTTTTTTAAACCTATCCTCTACAACAAACCAACCTCCATTGGGTTGGTCTGCGAAATACGGAATATATATCCGTGTTCCGAAAGGATATGCAAAACCAGAAGCAACAGTATGCCAAAGTTGCATCTCTGCTCCAGAAGCTGTTACACCCGCATACTTAGCGCCATTACAGCATGCACCGGGGCAATACGCCGTAACAGTCATAGTGATGACTAACGGCTCTCCTTCAGGAATTTCGATGTCATAATTGGGTTCAGTATCTACTGTTACCTCTTCTTCTGTTGTATCTTCTTCATCCATCTGAGTAGAAGATGCATCCGCTGTTGTTTTTTGAGGTGGTGTCACACCATCTAAGCTGTCTGACGAGCTATTGTCACCAACCGGAGTATCGTCTGATTCAGCAGAAGGCACATCCGTCTTGTTTTGGGGTAGAGTCGTATTGTCAGAATCATCTAACACTCTACTAGTATCATCAGGCATATCTTCTGACTGATCAGAAGATAAAATCTCTCTTTTCGGCAATCCCATAAGCATCGGTTTATCAAGCGAATTCTCCTCACTGTACGAATTGCCGTTTTGCGAACTGTCCTGTGGAATTGCCATTTCAGATGGTTCCGAGTATGCCGTATCATTAGATAAATCTTCGGCGTCGTCTTTGAGACCATCTGCCTGGGTAAGATTCTCTGCATTTGCTACTGCATTTTGAGTAGTAGGTGCTTTGACATCAAATACACCAGTGACCGCTATAGCAATTATAGCTATAGTAACAATACCCACCAGGATATCGCTGATTGATTGCTTTAACCTCCGTTTCTTTAAATTTGAGTAAATCTCTTGCAGTTTCTTCATGCTTTTTCTCCTTTACCGATTTTATCGGCTTTTAAAATTATAGCAAAATGCTATTGTAAATAATTTTACCACTTTTTTCAATAAAAAGCAATTATAATACTCTATATAAGAGTTTAACTAACTATTCTTAGTAACGAATGGCTAATGAATTTGATTTAAATCCAAAAATATGATATAATTATATTATGAAAAGCCTTATGGCAATTCAAATATTTTTATGAAGGAGTTTTTAAGCAATGTCTAGCAATGCATCATTGTCTGGCAAGCGGCTCAATCCTTATCTTTTTGAGGATTTGAAGCTCATCATCAAGGGTGGCGGGGTTGAACTGTTCGAAGCCACCGCCACCGTGTGTGGTACGGAGCGTTCCAACGCCTACCTCTCTGTTCAGCTTTTGGCCAAGGGCAACGAGCAGTCTCCTTACCTCTTGGGTTTCCCTCTCAAGGGATCCAATGCATTCGAGACCGCAAACAAGTCCTATGTCAACAATGTGGAGTGGCCCTATATGGAAACGGATCGCAAGATTCGCTGCTTCTTCCGCATGTTGGCCAACACGCTCACCTTCAAGGGTAACGATTTATCCATCGAGGAGAGCTCCGAAATCGAAACCAAGGCCGATGCCTAAGCCGTCCTCAGCATAACCTTCAAGCAAAGTGGGAGTAATTATTACTCCCACTTTGCTATATATTAGTAAATAATTTTGTTATATTATTTTTATAATTGTTATGTTATTGATTTTTACTTTGTAATTTTAATTTTATTATTTTCATAACTTTTATATTATCATCTTTCTAATTTTTATTCTTCTATTTTACGTAATTAGTTTCCTATAATTTGATTTTATGTGAATTATGTGTTATAATCATATTGAATAGTCTCTCTGAGACAAATATTATTTGAAGGAGGCATCCTTATGAAAACCGTAAGCCGGGCAGAACTGTTCGGTAAGCTGCTAAGCGACGAACTTTTCAATCAGCTCATCCTCATCTTCTCCAGCGCCGGTATCTCTTTGTTAGATGCAACCGCCGTCGTCTGCGGGGACAATGCAAACAATGCATACCTCTGGGTAGAACTTCTCATTGAGGGGCATGAATTTACCCCGTACAAGCTTCAATTTCCGTTGAAAGGTTCCTCTGTTTACGAATCCGTGCACAAAGACTATTTGCGCGACGAGAGTATCTCCCTTAAACTCGACTCTAAGATCAGAAGCTTCTTTAAGAAGATTGTCGACGTTTTAGAGTTTAAGGGATGCGGACTTTCCATAGAAGAGAGTGTTCGTGATGGTTGTGTATTACCATTCTGACTCCTTCAAAAGCGGGTGCCACTGTTTTATATGGCACCCGCTTTTTATATTTAATTATACCATTCAAATTGCCAATCTAGTATTTTTACAGTATCTCCTTCTTTTATTCCCAATCTTCTTAGTTCGTCATCCACTCCAATTGATGCTAAACTTTTTTGTAAATAATGCATTGATTCTCTGTCTTGAATATTTACTCTTCTCATTAATCTTTCTATTGCAGGTCCAGTTACTATAAATTCATTTTTGTTTACTTCTACTTCAAATTCTTTTTCATCTTTTAAAGTATATACTATTTTGTCTTCTATTTCTACTAAATCTTCTTTTGGTAATTCTTTTAAAACTTCTGCTATATGCTTCATTAAATCATTTACACCTTCTCTTGATACAGCAGATATTTTAAATATCTCCATATTTTCTTTTTTAGCCACTTTTTCTAGTTCTTTATATAAAGTTTCATCTTGCATTGCATCTATCTTATTTGCAACTATTATTTGTTTTCTCTTGCTTAATTTTTCATTATATTTCTTTAATTCTTTTTGTATTACATAAAAATCCTCTACTGGATTTCTTCCTTCTGCTCCTGATACATCTATAAAATGCAATAGTAATCTTGTTCTTTCTATATGTCTTAAAAATTCAAGACCAAGTCCTACGCCTTCACTTGCTCCTTCAATAATTCCTGGTATATCTGCTATTACAAAGCTATCACCATATTCTGTTTTTGCAACTCCTAGGTTTGGAGTTATTGTTGTAAAATGATAATCTGCGATTTTAGGTGTTGCCGAAGTCACAATAGACAAAAATGTAGATTTACCTACATTTGGGAATCCGACAAGTCCAACATCAGCTAATAACTTTAATTCAAGTATTACTTCTAATTCTATTCCTTTTTCGCCGTCTTGTGCAAATCTAGGCGCTTGTCTTGTTGAGGTTGCGAAATGTGAATTTCCCTTTCCTCCTCTTCCTCCTGGAAGTATTAGCTCTGTTTGATTTTCTTCTGATAAATCAGCAAGTATCTTTCCTGTCTTTACATCTTTTACAACTGTTCCTCTTGGAACTTTTACATAAAGATCCTCTCCGTGATTTACCAAATCTATGGCTTCCTTCTCCATTTTGTCCGGTTTTCTGCTTTAAATTTCTTTTTATATCTAAATTCTAAAAGTGTATTTGAATTTGGATCTACGGTAAAATAGATGCTACCACCATTTCCGCCATCTCCACCATCTGGTCCACCTGCTGCTACATATTTTTCACGTCTAAAGGTAATTGCACCATTTCCTCCGTCTCCAGATTTAATTGTTATTTTTGCATAATCTGTAAACATTATATCCACCCTTAATCTTCAAAATAATCAAGCTTCATTGCTTTTTTTACTTTTTTCATAGTTTTCTTTGCTTCTTCTCTTGCTTTTTCTGTTCCTTCTCTCAAAATTTTATCTACAATTTCAGGATGTTCTTCATAGTATTTTCTTTTTTCTCTAATTGGTTCTAATTCTTTATTTATGTTTTGTGCTAATTGTTTTTTACAAGCTACACATCCTCTTTTACCTTCTTTACATTCTTTACATACTGCTTTACATTCTTCATCTGTACTAAATAATTTATGATAATAATAAACCATGCATACATTAGGGTTTCCTAAATCATCTTTTTTTATTCTATTCGGATCTGTTACTGCACTCATAACTTTTTTGTTTACTTCTTCTTCTGGATCCGATAAATATATAGCATTTCCTAAAGATTTTCCCATTTTTTCATTTCCGGTCTAAACCTTTTATCCTTTTTGTGCTTGATAAAACTGCTTCTGGTTCTTTCAATACTTCTCCATATATGCTATTAAATTTTCTTACTATTTCACGGCATTGTTCAATTAATGGTAGTTGGTCTTCTCCTACAGGTACAAGTTCTCCATTAAATGCTGTAATATCAGCAGCTTGGCTTACAGGATAACCTAAAAATCCATAAGTTACACTCTCTCCAAATATTTCTTTTTTTTGTGCTATTTCTGTCTTAACAGTTGGATTTCTTTCGAGTCTAGCTATTGTAACTAAGTTAGAATAGAAAACTGTAAGCTCTGCTGTTTCTGGTACAAGTGATTGAATATATATAGTTGTTTTTTTAGGATCTATTCCAACTGATAAATAGTCCATAGCAACTTCTCTAACATTTTTTCTGACTTTTTCTGGATTATTAAAATTATCAGTTAATGCCTGAACATCTGCAATTAAAATATATGGATCGTATATTCCTTCTTCTTGTAACTTTACCCTATTTTTTAAAGAGCCAAAGTAATGTCCTATATGCAAACGTCCTGTTGGACGGTCTCCAGTTAATATTCTTTTCTTCTCCATATTGTCTCCTTTATTTCATGTTTTCATTTTCAATTTCTGAGATTAAATTAACTCTTGCTTCGTGTCTTCCCCCTTCAAATTGTGTTGCTAAGAATTGTCTTAATATGCAAATTGCTTCATTTTCTGTTATATAATCTGCACCTAATGCAAGTATATTAGCGTTATTGTGCATTCTTGCAAATTTTGCAGTTTGTTCTTGATAGCATGGAGCGCATCTAACTCCTTTAAATTTATTTGCAACCATTGACATACCTATACCTGATCTACATACAAGTATTCCTGTATCTGCTTTTTTTGTAGATACTGCTTTTGCAACTTCTTTTGCTATTAATGGATAATCAACACTTTCTTCTGAAAAAGTTCCTTTATCTTCATACTTTATCTCTTTTTCATCAAGATATTTTTTGATTTTCTCCTTTAATTTATATCCTCCGTGATCTGCTCCAATTACTATCATATTTTCCTCCTTTTAATTTTATAAATATTGTTTTTTATAATTATTATGAATATTTACATGAATATCTTTATTGATTATTTATCAGCAATTTGTATAAAGTTCCTTTTTTTTTAAATTTTAGTCTATCTCAAAATTATCTATTTCTGTTTTTACTTTCTTTTTAAATTCATCTATTTTCATTTGTCCTAAATCCCCGGCTTTTCTTGAACGAACACTTGCTAGATTGGCTGTAACTTCTTTTTCCCCTAAAACTAACATATATGGAACTTTTTGCATTTGTGCTTCTCTTATTTTGTAACCAATTTTTTCATTTCTGTCATCTACTTCTACTCTTATTCCTAATTCTTCTAATTCTTCTTTTATTTTTGAAGCATATTCTAGTTGATTATCTGTTATAGGTAAGATTTTTACTTGAACTGGTGAAAGCCAAATTGGGAAAGCTCCTTTTGTCTCCTCGATTAAGAATGCTAAAAATCTATCAAAAGTTCCAAGTATTGCTCTATGAATAACAACTGGTCTATGTGGTGCTCCATCTTCTCCAATATATTCTAATTCAAATCTTTGTGGTAATAGGAAGTCTAATTGGCAAGTTGATATTGTAACATCATGTCCTACTGCTGTTTTTATTTGTACATCTAATTTTGGTCCATAGAAAGCAGCTTCTCCTTTTGCTTCATAGAAAGGTATTCCATAGCTTGTTAAAATATCTCTTAATTGTGATTCTGCCATTTCCCACATGTCATCATCATCAAAGTATTTTTCTTTATTTTCTTTATCTCTTAAAGATAATCTAAATGAATAATCCTTAAATCCAAAATCTTTATATACTGAAAGTATTAAATCAACAACTTTTGCAAATTCTTCTTTTATTTGATCTGGTCTTACAAAAAGATGTGCATCATTTTGACACATTTCACGTACTCTTTCTAGTCCGCAAACACTTCCACTATCTTCAAATCTAAAGTCATGTGCAAGTTCACCAATTCTTATTGGTAACTCTCTATATGAATGCATCTTATTTTTATATATTAACATATGATGTGGGCAGTTCATTGGTCTTAAAACTAATTCTTCATTGTCCATCTTCATTACTGGGAACATATCTTCTTTATAGTGATCCCAATGTCCACTTGTTTTGTATAAAGCTACATTTGCCATTGATGGAGTGTAAACATGTTTATATCCCATTTTTATTTCTTTATCTTGGATATATCTTTCAAGTAATCTTCTAACTAAAGCTCCATTTGGTAAATACATTGGAAGTCCTGATCCTACTAATGGATGTGTCATAAATAATTCCAAGTCTTTTCCTATTTTTCTATGATCTCTATTCTTTGCTTCTTCCAATTCTACTAAGTATTCATCAACTTGAGATTGTTTTGGGAAAGATATAGCATATATTCTTTGTAGCATTTTATTTTTTTCGCTACCTCTCCAATATGCTCCTGATGATGAAAGTATTTTTACTGCTTTAACCTTTCCTGTGCTCTCTAAGTGTGGTCCTGCGCAAAGATCTGTAAAATCTCCTTGTTTATAAAAAGATATCTCTTCTCCCTCTGGTAATTCTTCAATTAGTTCTACCTTATATGGCTCATCTTTCATTAATTCAATAGCTTCTTTTCTAGGTAGACTAAATCTCTCTATACTGATATTTTCTTTTATTATTTTTCTCATTTCATCTTCTATTTTTTGTTTATCTTCTTCTGAAAATGGGGTATCTATATCAAAGTCATAGTAGAATCCATTATCTATTGCTGGTCCTATTGCAAGTTTTACGTCTGGGAATAATCTTTTTACTGCTTGTGCCATTATGTGTGATGTTGTGTGCCAATAAGCCTTTTTCCCATCTAAACTATTATCAAAAGTTAATATTTCTACTTCTGAATCTTCTTCTAGTTTATATCTTAAATCTTTTACTTTTCCATTTACTAATGCTGCGGTCATATTTCTAGCTAGTCCTTCGCTTATACTTTTAGCAAGATCTAATGCTGAAATTCCTTTTTCTACTTGTTTTTTACTACCATCTTTTAACGTTATATTTATCATATTTAATACCCCTTTCGCTATCTTTAATATATTTTTTTATTATACTACAATTGTTAAATAAAAGCAATATATGTTTTATTACTTATTTTAAAGTTTTTAAAGTTTATTATTAAATTTTTTAAGAAAAATTTTTTTGAGCTAAAATTCAGTATTTTCAATGTTTTGCAGTCTTTGTCACAAGATTTTATAAAAAAAAGTGAAAAAAAGTTAAACTTTTTTTCAAAAAAATATATCTATTATATAGAAAAGCTCAAAAAAATATTATACAAAAATAAAAAAAGGAGTGAAAAAACTATGATAAATACAATAATATTAAGTAAAAATTTCTATTTTGTAAAAAATGTTCTAGAAAATATGGATCCTGATTTTTATTGTCGAGTTATGAGTAACATCTCAGAAGTTAAAAAAGGAGTGGAAAATGGTGAAATCGATTTAATACTATTAGATGATGACTTAGATCAAAGATTTAAAAGGAATATACTTTATAAATGCCAAAGATTTACTATGATACTCAATTTGCATAATGATTTTAAAGATATGGTTTTAAATCCTGTAATAAAAAATAGACTAGATACTATTCTAAAGCATCATCAAGAAGAAGTTTTGAGAAACAGAATTTTATTAGAGCTTTTATCTTTAGGATATAGTGTAAATCTTCAAGGTACATACTTTTTGCTAGATACTATTATAGAAACTTTACACAGAAAAGAAGAAATTACTTATAATTTATTTAATGATATTTATCCTGTCATTGCCAAAAAATATGGTAAAACTGTATATAATATTTCAAATAGTATTTATCTTGCTACGCTTAGGATGTATTGTGAATGTAGCCCAGAAAAAATAAAAAAATATTTCTATTTTTATGATGATGTAAAACCTACAATTAAACAAGTACTCATAACTATTATTAATAAATTTTGGTAATATTAATTTATAATATTGTAGTTTTAACTTGATTTACAATTTACAGAGTAAATCATTATTTAGCCTTGTTTGTAGACATAAAAATTAAGCCAATAATTGCCTAATTTGCAAGTTTTTTAGCGATAATACTTTATTTTTTTAGAAATATGTAGTATAATAAGTAATGGAAATTTAAATCGAATGCTAAAATATAATATTTATGAGTATCAAATTGCTCTTATGAAAGGTGGAGTTTTTATGTGGTATATTTGGTTAATAGCAGCAGGTATCTTCTTTGTAGCAGAAATTATGACTGTTGGTTTCATGATTTTTTGGCTAGGAGTTTCTGCTCTTATTACTTGTATAGTAAGCCTATTTACCTCAAATTTGATTATTCAAACAAGTGTATTTGTAATTCTTTCTGCTTTACTTTTATTATTAACAAGACCTTTTGTTGAGAAATTTATTATAAAGAAAGATGATAAAGTTGTAACTAATGCCTATTCTATAATTGGAAAAGAAGCTGAAGTTATAAAAGCATTTGATAAGAGTACTAAAATTGGTCAAATAAGAGTAGATTCAGAAGTTTGGACCGCTAAATGTGAAAATGATGAACTTCTTAATGAAGGAGAAAAAGTAGAAGTTTTAGCAATAGATGGAGTAAAGGCAATCGTAAATAAAATTTAGTTTTTAATGTTTTAAATATATATATTTAAAGGAGGATTTTTTATGTGGTTTTTAATAGTATTACTTGTAATTATTTTAATAATTGCATTTAAATCAATTAAAATCGTTAAACAAGCTGAGGTTTACATCATTGAAAGATTAGGAAAATATCATAAAATTGCAGACGCTGGTCTTACAATTATTATTCCTTTCTTTGATCATGTACGTTCTGTTGTAAGTTTAAAACAACAAACAATGGATATTCCACCTCAAGGAGTTATTACAAAAGATAATGTTACAATAACAATAGATACTGTAGTTTTCTATAAAATTACAGACCCTGCAAAAGCAGTTTATGAAATTCAATCTTTAAGAAAAGGTAT
>CANQCU010000015.1 GCA_947590905.1 uncultured Clostridia bacterium
GAACTTGCACACTTAGAAATGGTTGGAACAATAGTACACCAATTAACAAGAAATGCATCAATAGATGAAGTTATAGAAGGAGGGCTTGCGCCTTACTATACAGACCGTGGTTTAGGAGTATATCCACAATCAGCTGGAGGAACACCATTTACAGCAGCATATATTGCAGTAAAAGGAGATCCAATAGCAGATTTACAAGAAGACTTAGCAGCAGAGCAAAAAGCAAGAGCAACTTATGAAAAACTAATAGATCTTTGTAAAGGACATCCAGACGTAATAGATCCTCTTAAATTCTTAAGAGAAAGAGAAATAGTACACTTCCAAAGATTTGGAGAAGCATTACGTGGAGTTCAAGACAAATTAGCTACAAAGAAATTCTATATGGATATGGATAATCCAATGTTTACAAACAATCAAAACAATTCTTCAATGTCAAATCCTGGATATAATCAAAACATGAATATGAACAATAATGGTTGTGGCTGTGGAAGATAAAACTTAAAATAGAATGTAAGATGATAAAAAGAGTCTCTCAAAAAAGAGGCTCTTTTTTTAAAAAACAATCTTGATTTTAAATTAAAAATATGATATATAAATATCAGTAAAATATAAAAATTTAGGAGGCATATTATGGAATTAAAAGGATCAAAAACAGAAAAAAATCTAATGGATGCATTTGCAGGAGAATCACAAGCTAGAAACAAATATACATACTTTGCAAGTAAAGCAAAAAAAGAAGGATATGAGCAAATAGCAGCTATATTTGAAGAAACAGCTGCAAACGAAAAAGAACATGCAAAAATATGGTTTAAACTTTTAAATGGAGGAGATATACCTTCAACAGAAGAAAACTTAAAAGCAGCAGCAGGAGGAGAAAATTACGAGTGGACAGATATGTATGATAGAATGGCAAAAGAAGCCAAAGAAGAAGGATTTGATCATATTGCATATCTATTTGAAGCAGTTGGAAAAATAGAAAAAGAACATGAGGAAAGATACTTAAAACTATTAGAAAATGTAAAAGACGGTTTAGTATTTTCAAAAGATGGAGACAGAATTTGGAAATGCAGAAACTGTGGACATATTGTTATTGGAAAATCAGCTCCAGATGTTTGCCCTGTATGCAATCATCCAAAAGCATATTTCGAAATAAAAGCAGAAAATTATTAAAATATATAAGCCTTTTAAAAACAAAAACATAGAATAATTTATTTTGTGTTACTATTAAATGTTTGAAAAAGGTAAGAAAGGAATAGAGAAGAACATGAACAAATATGTATGTACAGTATGTGGAGAAATCTACGATGAAGAAAAAGAAGGAGTAAAATTTGAGGATTTACCAGATACATGGGTATGCCCTGTATGTGGAGTTCCAAAGTCATTATTTAAAAAAGTAGAAGAATAGAAAAATGAACCGCCTGGCTTATAAAAAGCCAGGCGGTTTTGGGTAATTATGCTATTCTTCACTAATTATTACGCAAACCATACCGATGGCTATTTCGTTGACAATGATATTCATGAAGTTTAAATTCCTGTCAATTGTGAGTTCAACGGAAGCACCGTTTAAGGCTGTCATGTTTTCATTGGATAAACCAAAGAAGATCATTGCAGTCTTAATCTGTTTTTCCTGTACATATGCGTACAGGGTTTTACCATTGGCTGCAGAGAGCGTAAGCTTGTAAGTAGGAGGAATACTGCTACGAAGTTTAGCTGATGTAACAATTTTTGCAGGTACCACTTTTTAAAACTCCTTTCAAAATTTGCAGTTTGTTTTCCCAAAATATGCTAGAATAGAGATTGTATTATATCATATTTATGTAAAATCTGCAAATTACGTACTTGTTTAAAATAATCATCTATGATATAATAAAAAAATGCAAAACATAAATATTTCCAAAACTGAATTTGTTAAGATAAGAAAGGAAAAAATATGGAAAAACAGAGAGTAGAAAAAAACGAATATTACTTATCAATAGCAGAAGCGGTTGCAAGTAGAGGAACATGTCTTAGAAAAAATTATGGTTGTATAATAGTAAAAAATGATGAAATAATTTCAACAGGATATACAGGAGCACCAAGAGGAAGAAAGAATTGTATAGATTTAGGATACTGTACGAAGAAAAAAATATTACCAGATATTAGACATCGGAGGATATGATGCTTGTAGATCCGTTCATGCAGAACAAAATGCAATAATAAGTGCATCAAGAAGAGATATGATAGACTCTAAGTTATATTTAGTCGGAATAAGAAAAGATACAGGAGAATATGAAGAAGATGCAGATGCATGCCAGTTATGTAAAAAAATGATAATAAATGCAGGAATAAAAGAAGTTATAATAAAAAATAAAGATGGATATAAAATAATACAAGTAGAAGACTGGGTAAAAAATGATGATTTACTAGATGGAAAAATTACATATTAAAATATAATGAAATTACATATAAAATAGAAATTAATAATAACTAAATTTAAAGAATATTAATAAACTTATCAAAAAATATTTTCAAATAAAATATATTCATATCATAAAAGATAGGAAGTGAAAAATGTGGCAAAGCCAATAGTTGCAATAGTAGGAAGACCAAACGTTGGAAAATCAACTTTTTTTAATTATATAGTAGGGGAAAAAATATCAATAGTAGAAGATAAGCCAGGAGTTACACGAGATAGGATATATGCAGACTCGAACTGGAAAGGAAGAGATTTCACATTAATTGATACAGCTGGAATTGAAGAAAAATCGGAAGACAAAATAAATGTTAGCATGAGAGAACAGGTTGACATTGCAATATCAGTTGCTGATGTAATAATATTTTTGACAGATATAAAACAAGGCGTAACAGAAGCAGATAAAGAAATAAGTTTGCTTCTAAGAAAATCAAAAAAACCAATTGTTTTAGTTTGTAATAAATCAGATACGTTTGGAGAAAATCCAGACATATATGAATTCTATAATCTAAGTTTAGGTGAACCTTTTGCAGTTTCTTCAGTAAATGCATCAGGAATTGGAGATGTTTTAGATGAAATATACAAGTATTTTCCAAAAGAACAAGAAAATACAAATAGTGATGGAATCATAAAAGTTGCATTAATAGGTAAGCCAAATGTACGGGAAATCTTCTTTAACAAACAAAATATTAGGTACAAATAGGTCAATAGTAAGTGATGAGGCAGGAACAACCAGAGATGCAATAGATTCTTATTTCGAAAACGAATTTGGGAAATATGTATTTATAGACACAGCAGGGCTTAGAAAGAAAAATAAAATAAAAGATAATATAGAAAGA
Organism: uncultured Clostridia bacterium; assembly: GCA_947590905.1. Taxonomy (GTDB): domain Bacteria; phylum Bacillota; class Clostridia; order TANB77; family CAG-508; genus JAAWPK01. Next base: position 3,292 of record CANQCU010000015.1, read on the forward strand.
TATAGTATTATTCGAACTATGCTTGCAATAGAAAGAGCAGATGTGTGCTTGATTATGATAGATGCTAAAGATCGGAGTAACAGAGCAAGACACAAAAATTGCAGGAGAAGCCCATGAGGCTGGAAAAGGAATCATAATTGTTGTAAACAAATGGGATGAAATAGAAAAAGATAATAACACATTAGAAAATTTTAAAAAAGATGTATATCAAAAACTTGCATATTTAACTTATGCGCCAATAATATTTATATCAGCAAAAACAGGACAAAGAGTAAATAAATTATTCGAGATGATTAATGAAGTTTCAAGATGCAATAGTATGAGAGTATCAACAGGAACTTTAAATGACGTTATAAATGAAGCTATTGCAATAACACAACCACCAACAGATAAAGGAAGAAGATTAAAAATATTATATGTAACACAGGCAAGTACTAAACCACCAACATTTGTAATATTTGTTAATAATAAAGATATTTTTCACTTTTCATATGAAAGATATTTAGTAAATCATATTAGAAAAGAATTTGGAATAACAGGAACTCCAATAAGAGTGATAGTTAGGGAAAAATTTGATGAAGAAGATAAATAAGTAAAATAAAATTAATTTATTGATAGGAGGAATTTTTATGGCAATTTATATAATAATGGCAGTAGTTGCATATGCTATTGGAAGCATTAATTTTTCAGTAATATTTAGTAGAAAGTTTGCAGGCTTTGACGTTAGAGAAAAGGGAAGCGGAAATGCAGGAACAACAAATATGTTAAGAAGTGTTGGAAAAATGGCAGCAGTTGTTACACTTTTATGTGATATTTTAAAAGGAATTGTAGCAATACTTATTGCATATATTTTAACTAAATTCGTAAAAGATATAAGAGGAGATATCCTTGTACAAGTGTCAGCTATTGCAGTAGTAATAGGACATACTTTTCCAATATTCTTTGAATTTAGAGGAGGAAAAGGAGTTGCAACATCACTTGGAGTTTTGCTTTTAATAAACTGGCAAATAGGACTTGTTTGTTTAGTATTTGCACTAATACTAATGGCACTTACAAGAATGGTATCATTAGGTTCTGTTTCAGCAGCAATTCTTTATCCAGTTTTAGTTATATGCCAAGTTGGACCACAATATTTCTTAGTACCTGGAAACTATATAATATTTAGTATATTGCTAGCAGCAATTGTATTATTTAACCATAGAGCAAATATAAAAAGAATGCTTGAAGGAACAGAAAATAGAATAAGTTTTAGCAAAAAAGAAAAATAAACAATAAAGGTAAAAATAGTAAAAAGTAAGTAAAAAACAGAGATAAATAAAAAATATAAATTATACATAGAAATAAAACTGTAAAAAGCAAACTATCACGTAAATATCAAACATAAATATAATTCAAAAGAAAATGAAAGGAAGAATAAGTAAATGAAAAAAATATGCATAATTGGAAGTGGCAGTTGGGGCTGTGCTCTTGCAGTTCACTTAGGACAGATGGGACACCAAATAAAAATATGGTCTTTTACAGAAGAAGAAAGAGACTTAATAAATAAAGAGAAAAAATGCAAATTTTTACCAAATGTCATTTTACCAGAAGGAATATACTGCACAACTTCATGTAAAGAAGCAATAGAAGGTACAGATATAATAATACATGTAACGCCTTCAAAATTCACAAGAGACACAGTAAAAAAATACAAAGAATATGTAACAAATCAAGTAATATTAATATGTTCTAAAGGCTTTGAAAAGGATACCTTAAAAACATTAGATGATGTTATAGAAGAAGAACTTCCAAATTCAAAAATAGCAGTATTATCAGGACCAAGCCATGCAGAAGAAGTGTCAGTAGAAATACCTACAGCATTAGTTGTTGCATCAAAATATCAAGAAGTAAACGAAATGATACAAGAAGAATTTATGAACGAAAATTTAAGAATATATAGTTGCATGGATGTCAAAGGAGTAGAACTAGGTGGAGCTTTAAAAAATATCATAGCATTTTGTGCAGGAGTTGCAGCAGGAATTGGACTTGGAGACAATAGTTTTGCAGCATTAATAACAAGAGGATTAAAAGAAATATCAAGTCTTGGAGAAGCATTAGGAGGAGAAAAGGAAACATTTTATGGACTTACAGGACTTGGAGATTTAATAGTTACGTGTCTTAGTCAGCATTCTAGAAATAGAAAAGCAGGAATGCTAATAGGGCAAGGAAAAACTATAGAAGAAACTCAAAAAGAAGTTGGAATGGTAATAGAAAGTATAGATAACATAGAAGTTGCATACATACTTGGTAAAAAATTTAATATAGAAATGCCAATATTAAATACTGTTTATGACATATTATATAACAAATTAGATCCAAAGGAAGCTGTAAAAAAGCTTATGTCAAGAGAGAAAAAATCAGAATTTTAAAAAATTAAAGTATAATTTTTTAATTAAGAAAGAAACTAAATACAAGAAGATATTTAAGTCAAAAAAGCTTAAAGCTACTCTAATGAAAGGATGGATATTTAATGGAAATACTTGAAAAAATTGGGGATGCAGCAAGTAAAACATATAAATATACTGCTGAAAAAACTTCTAAATTTGCAAAAGAAACAAAAATAAAAATGCAAATAAATGAACACAAAGGAGATATAAAAGAACTATACAGAGAAATAGGAGAAGCAGTATATGAAAAATATGTTGTAGATGAGAACATAGATATAGAATTTTTAAAAGAAAAATGCGAAGAAATAAAGAATTTAAGTGATGAAATAGTAAAATGCAAAGATGAAATATTAAAGTTAAATGAAAAAAGACAATGTAAAAATTGTTATGAAGAAATTGGAATAAATGCAAATTATTGCCCAAACTGTGGATTTCAGCAAGAAGAAATAGTTGACACAAAAGAAGAAGCTGTAAAAGAAAAAATTGTAGAAGAAAATAATGACGAAGTAGAAGAGAATAAAGAAGAACTAGCAGAAAATCAAGAAAAAACAGATATAAGCAAAGAAAAGAACAAAAAGACTAGAAATAATGCAAATCAAGACAGTAATTCAAATGAAGAACAAACAGACATAGACGAACTAAATGAAGACGAAGACAATAATGAAGAAGACTAATAGAAGTTTAATTAATAATAAAAATTAGTAAGGGTATCTCTCATAAAGGTACCTTATTAATTTGTCTGCATTATGTTCGGTTACATTTATAAAAGCATCTTCATCAAGACTAATCCACATGTTTATTTTATAAGTATCTTTGTTATCAACAAAAGTACCAATGATTTCAGCCATTTCGATAGGATTTTCAAAGATATGCTCCCATTTTAAGTCATTAGATAAATGAATAGGCTTTTTATAAAAAAGAGATAAGAATCTAGAAATTTCACCTTTTACTTCACTATAAAGATTAACAGTTGTACCTAGCATACTAAAAACTCCTTTCAATAAATATATTTTGTTCAAAAAAATAAAAAATATGTGCAAGGCATAAAATACCACTTTTTTGGAATAATAAGAAATAATAAAAAAAGAGAAAGGAGATTAACTTATAAGTTAAATTAAGCTAAAAATGGAGAATGGGTTTATAAAAATAATTACAAAAGCAATAATAATTGTATCTATTATAGTTGGTATATTTTTAATATTTTCAATATATACAAATTCTTTTGGAACAGGTAAAAATGCAGAAGACCAAACAGAAAAAATTCACCAAGAAATTCAATATTTAGATACTAAGCTTTTGAGTCTAATAAATTATCTAAACAATATAGACTTGCAGAATTATAAAGTAACTTTAACAAAAGTACAAACAGAAAGTGATTCACCAAGTAATTCACAAAAAAATGAAGAAGGAAGTAGTTCTTCAGAAGATAGTGGAGAGAATGGAACAGATAAAGAAGAAACAACCATAAGCAAAATGGAAGAAAATACAATAGTTCAAGACCAAGGAGAAACAGATTGGAAGACAATAGAAGGAGAACTAGAAATATTGAGTAATACATGGAATAGCATAGTTTTAGATTTATACAAGATTAATGTAAATTCAGAAAGTATAATTTCATTTAGTAATAACATAAATGAAGCAATAATAGCAGTAAAAAATCAAGACAAAAATATGTCAGCAATGTATTTATCAAAGCTATATAGTTTTTTACCAGAATTTTCATTAGGAACGAAACAAGATGAAATAAAAAGAGAAACACTACTTGCTAAATCATATATAGTAAATGCATATGCTTATGTTCAAACAGATAATTGGGATAGGGTATCGGAAGAAATAGAAAAGGCGAGAGTTCTATTTGCAAGTTTGGTAAATGACGCTAGACTTGTAGAAAATAATAAAAGATATAATGTAAATAAATCCTATATAGTAATAGAAGAATTAAAAAATTCCCTATCCAAAAAGGAAAAAGGAGTTTTTTATGTGAAATATAAGAACGCATTAGAAGAGCTAAATATTATATCATAAGTAATGTTATAATTATTAGTCTTTAATGCAACTTTTACTATTTTCTACTTCTATATTTAAGCTTACATTTATTTTTTAAAAACTTTGAAAAATCTTCTTTATTTCCAAGGGAAAATGTATTTTTTGAAATAAGAAAAGCATTTTCTCTAGTTACATAAAGATAAAAAAAGTCAGAAGTTTCATAAATTTTGTGAAGCATAAAATATTTATATCTAAAAGAACCGATTATTATTTTCAACTTCAAAATTATTATCATAAAAACTAAAAGTATTAGTGCTATTATCTGCTATTTTATCACTTTTAAGTTCTTTATTAACAATACTTTTTGGATGATAAAATCTGTAAATTATAAAACAAGCTAAAGCTATAGTTAAAACAACACCTTGAAATCTTCTATTAGAACCAAATGAAAGATAAATACAAAGTGCTAGTAAAAATATCCAAAAGATAGTATAAAGTGTATAAGAAAAATTAAAGGTTTTATTATGAAACTTTAAAAATTCTATATAAACATCTTTATTATATGTAGTTTTATTCTCAAATAATTTATCCATTATAAATCACTTCCGAATCTATTGTATCACATAAACTTTACAAAATGCAATAAAAATGCTATACTTATTAATAAATTTAACGTTTCTAATAATAAAAGGAGAAATTCATGGATTTAAGCTTAATTAATGAAGTAGAAGAAGAAATAAAAGACACAATAAAAAAAATAGATGATGATTGTTTATACAACAGTCAAAAGGTTTTAAAAGCATTTCAAAACAATAATGTATCAGAAATGCATTTTAATTCAACTACAGGATACGGGTATAGTGATGTTGGAAGAGAAGTAATAGAAAAGATATTTGCAGAAGTTTTAGGTGCAGAAGATAGCTTAGTTAGGAATCAATTTATATCAGGAACACATGCGCTTACAGTCGCTTTATTTGCTCTTTTAAGACCAGGAGATACAATGCTTGCAATTTCGCGGAAAGCCATATGATACATTGGATGAAGTAATTCGGAATAAAAGAAAATGCTAGTTCTTTAAAAGCTTTTAAAGTAAACTATGAACAAATAGAGTTAAAAGAAAATGATTTTGATACAGAAAAAATCATAGAAAGACTAGAAAAAGGAAAAGTTAAATTAATACATATACAACGCTCAAAGGGTTATTCAACAAGAAAAAGCATATCCATTCCAAAATTAGAAAATATAATAACAGAAATTAGGAAAATTGATAAAGAAGTAATAATATTTATAGATAATTGCTACTGTGAATTTGTAGAAAGAAAAACACCATTAGATGTAGGAGCAGACGTTATAGTAGGTTCTCTTATAAAAAATTTAGGTGGAGGTATAGCACCTAATGGAGCATATGTAGCAGGAAAAGAAAAATATGTTGAGCTTTGTGCGGAAAGACTTACGTCTCCTGGACAAGGAAAAGAAGTAGGACCAACTTTAGGTGCAAATAAAAGCTTTTTACAAGGAATATACTTAGCTCCAAGTGTAGTTGCAAGTAGCCTAAAAACAGCAGTATTTGCAAGCAAACTATTAGAAAAATTAGGATACAAAGTATCACCAAAATATAACGAAGAAAGATCAGATATTGTACAAACAATAGAATTTGGAAATCCAGAAAAATTAATAAAATTTTGCCAAGGAATACAAAAAGGCTCAGCAGTAGATTCAAATTCAATACCTGAACCATGGGATATGCCAGGATATACAGACAAAGTAATAATGGCAAGTGGAAGCTTTACACAAGGCTCGTCAATAGAATTATCTTGCGATGGACCTATAAGACCACCATATATAGCATTTATGCAAGGAGGATTAACCTACGAATATGGCAAAATAGGAGTAATTTCAGCAGTCGAAAATATGAAAAATTAGAAATATAAAATATAAAAAATTGAAATATAAATACATAGAAGTAAGAAAAGAGAAAAATTGTGTAACTCATAAATGAAAAGAAAAAAATTGGTTTACATATTACCAAAAATATGTTAAAATAAATAATGAAAGTTAAAAATAGAAAAAGTTTATATGGAGGAATATAAATGGAAAGATTAAAAACCTTTGGAATTTGGCTATTAATAGTTATTGCATTTGCAATATTTTCTAATGTATTAATACAAATATGGCTACATCCACAAGAAATAGGCGGAGCAATATATAATATGACACATAAAGAAACAGTAAACGAAGTAAAAAAATAGTAAACTTAAAAAAATCGATGAAATTACTATGGTTATATTTTACTTGACAACTATTTTCTTTAAATATATAATCTAAATGAGGTGATATTATATGAAAATAAATAAATATATATCAATATCTTTGATTTTTCTTTTAGTTTGTGTAGCAATTATAATTTTAATGGATTTTAAAAATATTAAGAATGATTATAGAATACAAGATATAGCCATAAACGAAGGAAAAAGAAATAATATTAAAATGTCAGATAAAAATTGTAATGAAGAAAATTATATAGAAGCAGTTTTGAAGATTCCAACATTGAATCTAGAATATCCAATATTTTCAAGTGTTTCAGATGAAAACTTGAAAATATCAGCATGCAAATTGTGGGGACCAGAGCTAGGGAAGAATGGAAACTATGTGATAGTAGGAAACAATAATAATTTTGATAATGTTTTTGAAAAATTGTCAATAGGAGATACTATTGATTTTTTAGGAAATGATAATAAACAATTCTCATATGAAGTTTATGATATAAAGATTGTAAATTCGACTGATACTTCTGTAGTATCACAATTAACAAACGGTAAAAATGAAGTCACATTAATGACTACTGCTGACAATGGAAAACGAAAGTTAGTTATAAAAGGAGAAAAAATTTAAGAACTAAATTAGTAAAAAATATTTAATTTATTTGATGATATTCTGATATAAAAATGCTACAGTTTAAATTTTAATAAAATGTTTTACTATTAAATGAAAAATTATTTTGGCACTTAAATTAACTATTATATAGTTATATTTTTATTATATGGCGACATTTTAAATCTAAAATTTATAACCGAAATTTAAACAGAGATATTTAGATATTTTTTAAAATTTTTTGGAAAATGCAGATTTATTTTTATTATATACCAAATTGCGTGGAAGAAAACGAAAGGGCATTTATATGTGCTCCAAAGACTTCTTGAGTACAACATTAAATGCCACATATAATAAAAGAAGTGCCTAAAATAGGCACTTCCCGAGAAGAAAGCGGTCTGAATCTTAACTGTTAAGTTGCGCTAATTTTGAAAGAATGCGGATAGGGCTTGAAGTATGACACCCACATCAGCAGTACGGAGTAATTACCGGCCGGTATATCAGTAATTTTGGCGTTGAACAGCTCCATATTGGACATGTATCGATAGGTTTTCTCAAAGCCTGCATCTTCATTATAAAGTACAAGGCTGAAATAAGCAGATCCGGTATAGTTAACCGTAATGTACTTATATCCACTGGGAACGGTGAACTCGCCAGAAACCCCAAATTCGTTGGGGGTACCGGACCACGAAAAGGAGTTACTATACTGCAGCGAGGTAGGACTGGCCACAGTAATGCTTTCGCTGGCACTTGCTGCAAATGCAGTAGCGGAAAGCGAAAAACACATAACCACAGCCAGCAAGAGACAGCTGAGACGTTTAATGTTTTTCATGAAGATTCTCCTTTGAAGTTTTTGAATTACCGCTTTCTTCTCTATTACAAAGATGTTGGCAAACCGCCAGCATCAGTGTAACTTTAATTGTGCAAATACTGTTTAAGTATTAATGCAAATATTATTATAGCACGGTTTCGACAAAATAGTTCAAAAAAGATACAAAAGATACAAAAAAAGTTATGTAAATTAAAAAGATAGCATTTTTTATGCTATCCTTCTAATTACTATATTAATTACTGTTTTAGTTGTTGGTCTAATGCCTTTAAAGTATTTATCTAAAATTTCGTTGTTACAAAAATATACCATATTTTCGGTAGCCCTCGTAATATCACAATGAATATTATGAGTAGATGCATTAAATCTTTTGGAAATTATAGGATATATTTCTTTTTTCAAATTACCCTGAAATCGGTTTTTATTTATATAAATTTCTAAAATTACTTCAATTAAGTATTGGCTACCTTTGTGGTTTAAATTATATCCAATTGCTTGTAATTCATAAATAATTTTATCTCTTTTAGAGTCATATGATTTATATTCTATAATGTGTTTAATTGTATGTATTAAATTTTTTTCAATATTTTCGTCTTTTAAAACTACTATAGAATTTTGCATATTTAGTTGATTTATATTTTTTTCAGATATAATTATAAAGGAATTATTATAATATTCTTTATTATCCTTAGAAATAAGTTTTGTTATATTACAAAATAATTTATAATTTGTAATAATAATATCTACTTGTTGAGAATTAATAGTATTTATAGCAAATTCGGCATTATAAGAAACACCTACAATTCGTAAGTTATCGAATTTAGCGATAATATTATTAATAAGAAAATTTATAAATGTTGTATTGTCATTTATGATTAAAACATTATACATTGGAATACCTCACTTAAAATAATCATATAAAATCTGTAAATAAATCTGGATAATTATACCAAAATTTTACAGTAAACGCAAGAAAAATACAAAAGATACAATCTATGATACTCTAAGAATTATAAGTTTTCAAATAAAGTTAAAAAAAGTAAAAAATAGTATATTATTTTTTGTGAAAAGGATAGACTATTTTTTTATAATTTTTCTAAATAATGTATAATTTACATTAATACTAAATGAAATAAATCTTGATTTAGAAGGTAAATTCATATGAAAAAAAGTAGTTAATATAAATTGATAAATTAGTTAGGTTACTTCAATTAAAAAAATAGTAAACTTTTAAAAATAAAAATTTTAAACTTTTAAAAATCTATTGAAAAAATACAACACATGTAATATAATTGTAATAGTTTTGTAACAAAAATGAAACTATTACAATTTTTATTTAAAGGAGCAGGAGCAATGTTTTCTTTTGGCCATGATATAGGAATAGATTTAGGAACTGCAACAATTTTAGCATTTGTAAAAGGAAAAGGAATAGTGTTAAGAGAACCATCAGTAGTTGCTGTAGATAATTTAACTGGTGAAGTACTTGCAGTAGGTGAAGAAGCAAGAAGAATGCTTGGAAGAACACCAGGTAATATAGTTGCAACAAGACCGTTAAAAGATGGAGTAATATCTGATTATACAGTAACAGAGAAAATGCTAAAATATTTCATTAACAAGATTTGTGGAAGAACTATATTCTCTCCTAGAATAATGATATGTATACCATCACAGGTAACAGAGGTAGAAAAAAAGGCTGTAATAGATGCAGCAGAACAAGCAGGAGCAAGAAAAGTATATTTGATTGAAGAACCAATAGCTGCAGCAATAGGAGCAGGAATAGATATATCTAAACCATGTGGAAATATGATAGTAGATATAGGTGGAGGAACTACAGATGTAGCAGTAATATCACTTGGAGGTTCTGTAGTTAGTACGTCATTAAAGGTTGCCGGAGATAAATTTGATGAAGCAGTTGTAAAATATATAAAAAGAAAACATAATGTAATAATAGGAGAAAGAACAGCAGAGGATTTAAAAATAAATATTGGTTGCGTATATCCTAAAATACAAGATGTAGAAATGGATATAAGAGGAAGAGACCTAAGTACAGGACTTCCAAAGACATTAACAATACATTCTAGCGAGATGTTAGAAGCGCTAATAGAACCAGCACTTCAAGTAGTAGATGCTGTGCACACAGTATTAGAAAAGACACCACCAGAGCTTACAGCAGACATAAGTAACAAGGGAATATACATGACAGGTGGAGGAAGCTTAGTAGATGGTTTAGATAAACTTTTGCAAGAAAAAACTGGAATAAATGTAATGATAGCAAATGACACTGTGTCATGTGTAGCGCTTGGAACAGGAAAAGCACTAGAAAATTTAGACGTGTTAGATAAAAGAAAGAGAAAATAACTAAAGGGCTGACATGAAAAATGTTAAGCCCTTAAAAAATAGCAAAAAACATATTAAGCAAAGAAAGGAAAAACTGAGTAAAGAATGGAGAAAAAAGTAGCAATTTATACTTTGCGGTTGTAAAACAAATCAGTATGAATCAAATGCAATAATCCAAAAGTTTATAAATGCAGGGTACGAAGTAGTAGATTTTGAAGAAAAAGCAGACGTATACATAGTAAATACATGTACGGTAACAAATATATCTGATAGAAAGTCAAGACAAATTCTAAGAAGAGCAAAACAAAGAAATAAAGAAGGAATTTTAGTTGTAATAGGATGCTATGTACAAGTTGCAAAAAAAGAATTAGAACAAATAAAAGAAATAGACATACTTCTTGGAAACAATGAAAAAAATCAGATCTTAGAATATGTAGAAAACTATAATAAAAACGAAAAATTAAAAAATAATAAAATAGCTGAAGTAAAACCAATGATTAAGCAAGAATATCTTGAATTTGGTACAACAACATACACAGAAAAAACAAGAGCAGTAATAAAGATTCAAGATGGGTGTGATAACTTTTGCTCATATTGTATAATACCATTTGCAAGAGGTAGAGTAAGAAGTAGAAAAATAGAAGAAATAGTAAAAGAAGTAGAAGCAATTGCAAAACTAGGAATAAAAGAAGTAGTTTTAACAGGAATACATATAGCTTCTTACGGAAAAGATTTTGATGAAAAAATAGAATTGATAGATTTATTAGAAGAAATAAATAAAGTAAGTGGAATAGAAAGAATAAGATTACGGATCTATTGAGCCAAAACTAATAACAAAGGAATTTGTAAGTAGGCTAAAAAAACTAGAAAAAATATGTAATCACTTTCATTTATCACTTCAAAGCGGATGTACAGATACATTAGAAAGGATGAACAGAAAGTATACAGCAGAAGAATTTAAAGAAAGTGTAAAACTTCTAAGAGAAAATTTTGAAAATGTAATCTTAACAGCAGATGTAATTGTAGGATTTCCAGGAGAGACAGAAAAAGAATTTGAAGAAACATATAAATTTTTACAAGAAATAAGATTTTATAAAATACATGTATTTAAATACTCTAGAAGAGAAGGAACAAAAGCAGATCAAATGGCAAATCAAATAACTCCTGAAATAAAAGAAGAAAGAAGTAAAAAAGTAATAGAGCTTTCAAATAAAATTCAAGAAGAATATAATAAATCTTATATAGGGAAAATGGTTAAAGTATTAGTTGAAGAAAAAAGTAAAAAAGGATTTAAGGGACATACTAAAAATTACCTAGAAGTAGAAATAACAAATGCTAAGGAAAATATGGAAAATAAAATAATAGATGTCAAAATAGAAGAAGCCGAAGAAGAAATTTTATTAGGGAAATACTAAAAAAGGAAAAATGTAACAGAATTGTAACAATTTTGAAACGAAAACTTAATAATCAAAATACTGCCAAATACTTGAAAAACTAGAAAAAATGTAGTATAACTAAATAGAAAATTGTTATAAAGTCACAAAGGAGGAATTAATATATGGAAGAAGAGAATCAACAATTACCAGTAAAATTAGGTTTTTGGAATAAATTTAAATCTTTCTTATTTCAAGATATCAATGTAGAACTAACACCATATCAACAAAAAGTAGAAGATGATATAAATGGTTTTTTACATCAAGAAGTAACATGGCAAGGAGTTAAGAATTTCTTGTTTCAAGAAATAAGATTTTAATTTAATTCGTCTAATAAGTGAGTAATATATATAGTAAAAGCATACTAAAACATGGGATAGTGTTTTAGTATGCTTTTTTTTAGTTTCTATCAAAATTATATTACTTAATAAGATTTTATTACTTTTAATTTAATTTGCAACCGACTTAAATTAGATAAACAAGGCAGTTTTCTCTTTTTTCAAAAAACACTTGCAAAGTAGTATGCTTTGATATAAAATAAGGGCAAGAAAAAAAGATTTATGGTTATAATAAAATTAACTATAAATAAAAAATAAGGAGGAATTTTTATGTCAGTAAAAATAGGTATTAATGGATTTGGAAGAATAGGAAAATTAACATTCCAAGCAGCATTAGAAAAGAAAGAGGTAGAGATAGTTGCAATAAATGATCCTTTTATCGCAGCAGACTACATGGCATACATGTTAAAATATGATACAGTACATGGAAAATTTGAAGGAGACGTTAGAGGAGAAGAAGGAAAATTAATAGTAAATGGAAGAGAGATAAAAGTATATAATGAAATGGATCCTAAGAACATACCTTGGGGAAAAGACGGAGTAGATTATGTATTAGAATGTTCAGGAGTATTCACAACAATAGAAAAAGCAAGTGCACACTTAGAAGCAGGAGCAAAAAAAGTAATAATAAGTGCACCATCAAAAGATGCTCCAATGTTTGTAATGGGAGTTAACCAAGAAAGCTATGATCCATCAATGAACATAATATCAAATGCATCTTGCACAACAAACTGTTTAGCACCACTTGCAAAGGTAATAAATGATAACTTTGGAATTAAAGAAGGATTAATGACAACAGTTCACTCAACAACAGCAACACAAAAAACAGTTGATGGTTCATCAAAGAAAGATTGGAGAGGAGGAAGAGCAGCAGCATACAATATTATTCCATCATCAACAGGAGCTGCAAAAGCAGTAGGAAAAGTAATTCCATCACTTAATGGAAAACTTACAGGAATGGCATTTAGAGTACCAACAATTGATGTTTCAGTAGTTGATTTAACATGTAACTTAGAAAAACCTGCAACATATGAAGAAATATGTGCAGTAGTTAAAAAAGCAACAGAAAATGAAATGAAAGGTATTATGGAATACGTAGAAGATCCTGTTGTATCTTCAGACTTTATGCATGATAGTCACACATCAATATTTGATGCAACAGCAGGTATTTCTTTAACAGACACATTTGTAAAATTAGTTGCTTGGTATGACAATGAGTGGGGTTACTCAAATAAATTAGTAGATTTAGCAGTATATATATCTACAAAATAATATAAAGATAAATCAGAAATTGAGAAATTAAAAATTATTAGCTAAAAAGCAGTGTAATTATTTATTTGCTAGAGCTGCGTAAGCGATCAACCGTAGCGCAAGCGAAGGGCGAATGGAGCAATTTACATATGAAATTTAATTGGAAATTGCGACTGCAAAGATTTAGCAAATAAATAATTACACTACTTCAAATAATAAAGTTTCTCGATTTCTGATTTAATTATGTATATAGAAAGGAAAGATAAAATATGAGTAAAAAAACAATTAGAGATATAGATGTATCAGGAAAGAAAGTTTTAGTTAGATGTGACTTTAATGTTCCACAAGATGAGAATGGAAACATTACAGATACAAGAAGAATAGAAGGAGCACTTCCAACAATTAAATATTTAATAGACCATAATGCAAAAGTAATACTTTGTTCACACTTAGGAAGACCAAAGGGAGAAGTAAAAAAAGAATTTTCACTTAGACCAGTTAGAGACGAACTATCAAAAGAACTTGGAATAGAAGTAAAAATGGCAGATGATATAGTAGGAGAAAGTGCAAAAAAACTTACTTCAGAAATGAAAGAAGGAGAAGTAGTTTTACTTGAAAATGTAAGATTTGATAAAAGAGAAGAAGAAAATGATGAAGGCTTTTCAAAGGAACTTGCATCACTTGCAGATGTATATGTAAATGATGCATTTGGTACAGCACATAGAGCACATAGTTCAACAGCAGGAGTTGCACAATTTTTACCAGCAGTATCAGGATTTTTAATAGAAAAAGAAATAAAATTTTTAGGAGATGCTTTAAACAATCCAGAAAGACCATTTGTTGCAATACTTGGTGGAAAAAAAGTGTCAGATAAAATATCAGTAATAAATAATTTACTTGAAAAAGTAGACACATTAATAATTGGAGGTGGAATGGCATATACATTCCTAAAAGCAAAAGGATTAAATATTGGTTCATCAATTTGCGAAGAAGATAAGTTAGATTTAGCAAAAGAACTTATGAAAAAAGCGGAAGATAAAAAGGTAAATTTATTATTACCAGTAGATGTTAATATGGGAAAAGAATTTGATAAAGACACAGAAAGCAAAATAGTAAGCATAGAAAATATGGAAGATGGATGGCAAGGACTTGATATAGGACCAAAAACAATAGAAGAATTTACAAAAGTCCTAGAAAATGCAAAAACAATTATGTGGAATGGACCACTAGGAGTATTTGAATTTGAAAAATTTGCCAAAGGAACAAATGAGATTGCAAAAATACTTGGAAGTTTAAATGCAACAACAGTAATAGGAGGAGGAGATTCAAGTTCAGCAGTAGAAAAAGCAGGATGCGCAGATAAAATGACACATATATCAACAGGAGGAGGAGCATCACTTGAATATTTAGAAGGAAAGGTACTTCCAGGAATTGACTGCCTACAAGATAAATAGAAAAATATAAGATAATTTGATATTTACAAGATTAATAGAAAATAACACAAATAACTGCAATAACTGCTGATATATGATAAATAAAAACAATTGATAAGTTACAAAAATAAGTAAAAAATAAAAAGGAAAAAAGATGAAAGAAAAAGTAATAAGAATAGCTAAAAAATTAGCTGTGTTATCTATAATTTCAATTGTTATATTAGGATTTGTAACATTAATTATAAATTCTGAATATGAAAAAATGCAATATTTAGAGGAGTTAGACTATGATGTTGTGGCTTATGAAAATGGAGATATAAAGGTAACAGAAACTTGGGATATTAGAGTAAAAAACACAAACACTTTATTTAAAACTTTTAAATTAAGCCCCTCTAAATATTCTGATATAACGGATGTAGAAGTAAAAGAAATAACCAAAAATGGAACAAAAGAATTTGAAAAAATTGATGAGGAAATGTATCATGTAACTAAGGACTGTTATTATGGACTAGAAACATCTAGGAGAGAATTTGAAATTGCATGGGGAATAGGAATGGATACAAAATCTGGAAGAAGAAAATACCAGATATCCTATGTTGTAAAAGATGCACTTACTGATTATTATGATTGTCAAGAATTATATTGGCAATTTTTAGAAGAAGGAGAAAATAATATATCTGCCAAAAAGGTTATAGGAACAATAACTTTCCCAAAAGATGTACAAGACATGGATAATTTAAAAATTTGGGGACATGGACAGTTAAATGGAGAAATAAAAAAACTAAATGCACATCAAGTACAATTTAGGCTAGATAATTTAAGGGCTGGAGCTAGGCTAGAAATAAGAACTGTAACACAAGAAAAAATGTTCAATATTACAAATAGTAATAAGATAAGAAACTATAATGGAATGCCAAGTATTGTAAGAGACGAGACAAAATGGGCAAACGAAGCAGATGCGGAAAGTAAAGTATTGCAAAACATAAAAATAGTTTTATTAGTTATTTATGTTATTATAATGCTTATTTATGCTATAAAAATATTTAGAATCAGAGGATATTTAAATAAGGAAAAATATAAAGTAAAAAGAATAAAATATTTTAGAGACATACCTAGAGAAAAAATAGTAACACCAGCAGAAGCGGCTTACTTGTATAGATTCAACAAGACTAGATTGAATACTGGGGCTGTTCAACAAGATGCAGTTTCTGCAACAATATTAGACTTATGCCTAAAAAGAAAAATAACTTTAAGAACAGATGAAAAGTCAAATGTGTATATAAAAATTATTGCAGGAGATGAAGATTTAAGTCAAGATGAAAAACAAATATACAAACTTCTAAAGAGTGTTGGTGGAGGAGAAGAATTTGAAGTAAAAGAGTTAAATACATATGCACATAATCGATATAGCACTTATAGTGCGAGAATAAATAATCTGGTAAATAGTGCAAGAGAAAGTTTATATAAACAAAAACTAATAGATAAAAGTGAAGAAAGAAAATATAGAAAATATGATTATGCAAAAACTAAATTTGGATCTTTGATAAATATATATATAGTATCAATACTTATTCAAATATATGCATATATACCTATATTTAAAAGAGCAATAGATATAATGTTTGGAATATTCACGGTTTCAACAATCACAAAATTCTTATTTATACTTTTACCGTTTGTGTGTGAATTGCTTTATTATTATAGAATTCAAGACATTGTAAGAAATAAGATAGCAGTATTAACAAAAGAAGGAGCAGAAGAAAAGGCAGAGTGGAAGGGCTTAGTAAATTATATGACAGATTTTTCTAACTTTGAAGAAAAAGTTGTTCCAGACCTTATTCTTTGGGAAAAATATTTAGTATATGCTACAGCACTTGGAATAGCAAATGAAGTTATAGAACAAATGAAAGCCTTTTATCCAGAAGTTTTTGTTAAGGAATACTGGGAAGATGAAAACAATGAAAAAGCTAATCTATATCCTATACTAAACTTTAGTGCAAATCCAATATATGTAAAATCATATGTAAGCACACCAATTAATCGTATAGGTAGCGGAGTTGACAATGCATATCATACATCAGTAGTTGAAATATCAAGACATTCGAGCTCTAGTCGGTGGAGGCGGAGGTCGGTGGCTTCTCAGGTGGAGGCGGAGGCCGGTGGAGGCCGGACGGCCGGAATGGGAGGCAGATAAAATATGAAGGTTTATGGGTAGCCTATAAAAAACCTAAATATATTATGCAAGGAGCGTATGATATATTGCAATAATTATAATTTTATTGCAATATATCATAAAGAAAAATATGAGAAAAAAAGTAATAGCAGGAAACTGGAAAATGAATATGCTTCCAGATGAAGCAATAAGATTTATACAAGAATTAGAACCACTTGTTAAAAATACTGAAAACGAAGTAATACTTTGTGTACCATATACAGATTTATTTTATGCCATTTTAAATGCACAAGATACAAATATAAAAATTGGAGCACAAAATATGCATTTTGAGGAAAGTGGAGCATACACAGGAGAAGTTTCAGGCAAAATGCTTAAATCAATCGGAGTAGAATATGTAATAATAGGACACTCAGAAAGAAGACAATATTTTGCAGAAACAGATGAAACAGTAAATAAAAAAGTAAAAGCAGCATTTAAATATGGCTTAAAGCCAATAGTATGTGTAGGCGAAACATTAGAAGAAAGAGAAGAAGGAAAAACAATTGATGTAATAACCAAACAAACAAGGCTTGCACTAGATGGATTAACAGAAGAAGAAGTAAAAAATACAATAATTGCATATGAACCAATTTGGGCAATAGGAACAGGAAAAACAGCCACAGCAGATGATGCAAATGATAGTATCAAAAAAATTAGGGAAGAAATTTCAAAAATATATGGAAATAATATAGCAGAATGTGTTATAATACAATACGGCGGTAGTGTGAAAAGCTCAAATGCAAGAGAATTATTTACAAAATCAGACATAGATGGAGGATTAGTCGGAGGAGCTAGCCTAAAGCCAGAAGAGTTTTCTAAGATAGTAAACTTTTAAGAGAAAAAGAAAGAGGGACTAAATAAATGAAAGACAAATTAACTATGCTAATGATATTAGATGGATTTGGAATTAATCCAAAAGAAGAAGGCAACAGCATAAAACTTGCCAATACACCTAATATAGATAAACTAATGGCAACTTGTCCTACAACTCAGATATTCACAAGCGGATTACAAGTTGGACTTCCAGAAGGACAAATGGGAAATTCAGAAGTAGGACACACAAATATTGGAGCTCGGAAGAATTGTATATCAAGAATTAACAAGAATCACTAAATCAATAGAAGATGGAGATTTCTTTAGTATAAAAGAATTTAATGATGCAATAGAAAATTGCAAAAAATACAACTCGAAACTTCACATTATGGGACTTGTTTCAGATGGAGGAGTTCATAGTCATATAAGACATCTTTATGGATTGTTAGAAATGGCAAAAAGAAAAGGATTTGAGAATGTATTTGTACATTGCTTTATGGATGGAAGAGATACTCCACCAGCTTCAGGAGAAATGTATATAACCAAACTTAGAGAAAAATTAAAAGAAAAAGGAATAGGAAAAATTGCAACAATAGTAGGAAGATATTACGCAATGGATAGAGACAAAAGATGGGAAAGAATAAAACTTGCATATGATGCAATGGTAAATGGTATTGGAACAAAAAGTACAGATCCTGTAATAGCAGTAGAAAAATCATATGAACAAGAGATATTTGATGAATTCATAGAGCCAATAGTTATATGTAATCCAAATGGAGATCCAGTTGGAACAATTGGGGAACATGATTCAATTATATTCTTTAACTTTAGACCAGATAGAGCTAGACAAATAACTAGAAGCTTAGTAGACGAAAGCTTTAATGAGTTTGAAGTAAAGAAGCTAAATCCATATTTTGTATGTTTCACACAATATGATGCGACAATGCCAAATGTTAAAGTAGCATTTAAACCTACAAAGTTAGAAAATACATTTGGAGAGTATATAAGTAAAAACGGACTAAAACAATTAAGAATTGCAGAAACAGAAAAATATGCACATGTAACATTTTTCTTTAACGGTGGAGAAGAAAAAGTATTCCCAGGAGAAGATAGAATTTTAGTTCCTTCACCAAAAGTTGCAACATATGATTTAAAGCCAGAAATGAGTGCAAGAGAAGTTACAGAAAAATTAATAGAAGCAATAAAACAAGATAAATATGATAGTATAATCTTAAATTATGCAAACCCTGATATGGTAGGACATACAGGAAGCTTAGAAGCAGCAATTAAGGCAATAGAAACAATAGATGAGTGTGTAGGAAAAGTAATAGAAGTAGCAAAAGAAAAAAATGCAGTTGTACTAATTACAGCAGATCATGGTAATTCAGAACAAATGATAGACTATAAAACAGGTGAGCCACATACTGCACACACTACAAATCCAGTGCCATTAATATTATTTGGAATGGAAAATGTAACATTAAAGTCTGGAAAACTAGCAGATCTTGCACCAACAATGCTTGATATTATGGGATTAGAGAAACCTGAAGAAATGACAGGTGAAAGTCTAATTGTAAGATAAAGGGAGTTTTTATGATTTGTTCAAAATCGTTAAGAATGGCACACGAAGAAGTTCAAAAAAAGATATTTGTAATGTTACCAGAAAAATGGGATAGACTTTATCTTTATGCTTCAGTTATAGAGCACTTTAACAAATTAGAAACAGGAGAAATGTTTTTCTACTATTACCCAAAGGGATTACTAAGAAAAAAACCAGTAAATGTATATGAGGTGCCATCTAAATTTAATATTGATGAAAATCAATATTTTAGAATGTCAGATGAACTATATGCAAGTATAAAAAAATTAAGAGAAGAATGTATAAAGAATAAGGAAAAACCTTGGACCAATATAACAATATCAATAGAAAACTTAAAATATAAAGCAGAATATGGATATGAAGACTTAACTGCATCTGAATTTGATGGCAATGCTAGAAGGATAATTTGGTCATATGAATATTTACAAATGCCATATGATAGCTTTAACCGAAAAGAAAAAAAGATAATTGATGATTACATAAAAGCAGATAAAGAAGAAAAAACTATTTTTGAATTACCAATATATAAAAAAGAAATGGCAAAAAATCTAGAACATGAGTTACAAGCAGATAAAAATCTAACATTTGTTACAGAAAAGAAAATAGAAGAAATGGAATACATAAGAAACCATGTTCCAAGATCACAAATTTTGAAATAAAAGCATAAAGGCTTTTAAATATATATAAACAAAGAAAGGAAGAAAAGACATGAAAGATTACTTAGAAATTTTAGACGTAGAAGCATTAGAAGTGCTTGATTCAAGAGGCAATCCAACAGTTCAAGTTACTGTAACAACAGTAGGAGACTATAAAGGAGTTGCAATGGTTCCATCAGGAGCATCTACAGGAAGCTTTGAAGCAGTAGAATTAAGAGATGGAGATAAGACAAGATATTTAGGAAAAGGAGTTCAAAAAGCAGTTAATAATGTTAATACAATAGTATCTGATAACCTAATTGGAATGAATGTTTATGACCAAGTAGGAATAGATAGAATGCTAAATGAAGTAGATGGAACAGAAAATAAAGGAAAATTAGGAGCAAATGCAACACTTGGTGTTTCACTTGCTTGTGCAAAAGCTGCAGCAGCTTCACTTAACATGGAATTATATAACTATATTGGAGGAACAAATGCAAAGACATTACCAGTTCCAATGATGAACATATTAAATGGTGGAAAACATGCAGACAACACTGTAAACATCCAAGAATTTATGATAATGCCTGTTGGAGCTAAAACATTTTCAGAATGTATGAGAATGAGTGTGGAAATATATCACACACTTAAAAAGGTATTAAAGGACAAAGGATTAGCAACAGGAGTAGGAGATGAAGGTGGATTTGCACCAAACCTTTCAAGTGATGAAGAAGCTTTAAAACTAATAGTAGAAGCAATAGAAAAAGCAGGTTACAAACCAGGAGAAGAAGTAGTATTAGCATTAGACGTTGCAAGTACAGAAATGTATGATGAAGCTAAAAAGATAGGAAAAGAAGGATGCTACTATTTCTGGAAAACAGATGAATTAAAAACAGTTGATGAAATGATAGAATATTTAGTTTCACTTGCAGAAAAATATCCAATAGTTTCAATCGAAGATGGTTTAGCAGAAGAAGATTGGGATGGATGGAAAAAACTTACAGATAGACTAGGAAGTAAGATACAATTAGTAGGAGATGACCTATTTGTAACAAACATTAAGAGATTACAAAAAGGTTTAGACCTAAAAGTTGCAAATAGTATATTAATAAAATTAAACCAAATTGGTACACTTACAGAAACATTAGATGCAATAGAACTTGCAAAGAAAAATGGATACACAGCAATAGTTTCACATAGAAGCGGTGAAACAGAAGACACAACACTTGCTGATGTAGCAGTTGCAACAAATGCAGGACAAATTAAAACAGGTGCACCTTGCAGAACAGACAGAGTTGCAAAATACAATAGATTACTAAATATTGAACATGATCTAGAAGGAGAAGGAATCTTCCTAGGATTAAAGGCTTTAAATAAATAATTAATATTGTTATTAAAAAGAATTTCTTGTAAAAATTACAAGGAATTCTTTTTTAAATAATATTGTTTTTTACTTCTATAAATGATATAAATAATATAAGAATAAATAAAAATAGTCTTAATTATCTAAAAATAAACATATTATAAATCATAAGAATAGAAGGAAAACGAAAAATGAAAAGTTTAAAAAATTTATTTTTTTTAGTATCACTTATAATATTTGAGGAAATAGTATTTTCCGTCAGTATATTTCAAACAATTACAAACATAGGATATATAATTTTGTTTACTATACCAATTGCAGTAATTTTATATCTCATTACAACAACTCCAAAAAGAAAATGGAATATATTTAGTCTATATTTCTTAACAATAGTAGTAATAGCTATTTTCATAGCACAATTTATATATTATAACTTATATGAGGCAATAATATCATTTTATTCAGCAACAAATGCTATGGTACAAATATGGCAATTTGTTGACACAATTTTAGAAGTTGCATTAAATAATTGGTACATAATATTATTAATGATCTTGCCACTAATAGTGCTAATTATATTACACAAAACTAAAGTATTAAATTTTGAAAATTCTAATCCAAAAACTAGAATATGTACTATTATACTTGCATTAATAGCACAAATAGTTGGTATAGTTGGAATATCAACTATTAATACAAAAGATATATATTCAAATAAAAATCTATATTACAATATTCACTCACCAACACTTTCAGCTAATAGAATGGGAATACTTACTACAATGCGATTAGATTTACAGAGGTTGTTATTTGGATTTGAAGAAAAATCAAGTGAAACAATAAATTTAGACTTTACTGATGAAACAAATAATAATGAAGAGACAAAAGAAGAAGAAAAGAAAATAGAGTATAACGAGTTAGAAATAAATTGGGATGAATTGCTAGAAAATGAAAAAAGTAGCAAAGTAAAAACAATATATGAATATATGAAGACTGCAAAACCTACTAATAAAAATGAATATACAGGAATGTTTAAAGGAAAAAATTTAGTAGTATTTGTTGCAGAAGCATTTTCAAATATAGCAATAGATAAAGATGTAACACCAACTTTATATAAATTATATTCAGAAGGTTTTCAATTTGATAATTTCTATACACCAATATTTCCTGTAAGCACTGCGGATGGAGAATATATAACAGATACATCTCTTATACCAAAAGAAGGAACATGGAGTCTAAAAGCAGTATCAGGAAACTACATGCCATACTCATATGCAAATGTATTTGAAAAACAAGGTTATACTTCACACTCATATCATGACCATACTGCAACATATTACAATAGAGATAAATACATGAAAACCATGGGATATGACACATATTTAGCAAATGGTACAGGATTAGAAAAAAGGATGAATTTAAAATCTTGGCCAAGTAGTGATATAGACATGATAGATGTAACAACAAAAGATTATTTAACAGAAGAAAAGAAAAATTTCGTAACATATTATATGACAGTAAGTGGACACTTAAACTACACAAGGACAGGAAACACTATAGTAAGTAAAAATTGGAAATTAGTTAAAGACTTAAGTTATTCAGATAAAGCAAAGGGATACTTAGCAGCACAATTA
This sequence comes from uncultured Clostridia bacterium, assembly GCA_947590905.1. Classification (GTDB taxonomy): domain Bacteria; phylum Bacillota; class Clostridia; order TANB77; family CAG-508; genus JAAWPK01. The sequence continues at coordinate 26,456 of CANQCU010000015.1, forward strand.
GAACTAGATAGAGCAGTAGAACTTTTAATTAAAAGACTAGAAGAAGCTGGAGAACTAGAAAACACAGTAATATTAATTAGTGGAGACCATTATCCATATGGACTAACATTGGACGAAATAAACGAGTTATCGGATTTTGAAAGAGATGATAACTTCGAAAAACACCACTCAACAGCTCTAATATGGAATAGTGAAATGGAAGAGCCAGTTAAAGTAGACAAAATAGGATCAAGCCTTGACTTATTACCTACAATGCTTAACTTATTTGGAGTAGAATTTGATTCAAGATTACTTATGGGAACAGATTTACTTTCAGATAATGATCCACTTGTAATATATTCAAATAGGAGCTTTATAACTAATTATGGTAGATATTCAAGTATAACAAAGAAATTTGAGCCTTCAAGTGAAATAACGGAAGATTTTAACCAAGACGAATATGTAGCAAAGATAAATCAAGTAATATATAACAAATATCAAATATCAAAATTAATACTAGAAAATGATTTTTATAGGGTATTATGGAAATCAATGGGATGGGATATATAATATTGACTTTTGCTAAATATATATTATAAAATCTAAATGTAAAATAAAAAAGAAAGGGAAAAATTTATGATAGAAGAAATGTATAAGAATACAGAGAGTAGCTATGAAACAGCTATATCTAGGATGATGAATGATGATAGAATAAAAAAATATTTAGGATTCTTTCTAGAAGATCCATCATATAACGAGTTAAAAACAGCAATGGAACAAAATGATTGTGATTCAGCATTTAGAGCAGCACATACTTTAAAGGGAGTTTGCCAAAATATGGCATTTACAGCACTAGGAAAAGTTGCAGAACAAATAACAGAAGAACTAAGAGCAAAAGATTTTGAAAAGGCAAAAGAAACATTTCCAGAAGTTACAAGTTGGTATAATAAAGTAATAGAGGAAATTAAAAAAGTAATTTAGGAAGGAAAAAATTTATGGAGAGAGATACTTTACTTATAGCAGATGATGTAAAAATAAACAGAGAGTTATTAAAAGACATATTTGAAGGTGGAGAATACAAAATACTTGAAGCAAGTAATGGTCAAGAGGCAATAGACCTACTTGATAAACATAAGGATGAAATTGTATTATTGTTTTTAGACCTAGTTATGCCAATAAAAAATGGATTAGAAGTAATGCAACATATGTCACTAAATGGAATGATACAAACAATACCAGTAATAATGATAACAGGAGAAGCAACTGTTGAAAGTGATGTAAAAGCTTATGAACTTGGAGCATCAGATATCATATATAAGCCATTTGAACCAGCAGTTGTAACTCGTAGAACCCAGAACATAATAGAACTATTTAGAGATAGAATGTCAATCGAAAAAGAACTAGAAAAAAGAACACAAGAATTAATGGAAAGCAAAAAGAAGATAGAGCAAAGTAATGATTTTCTAGTAAATGCATTGAGTTCAGTAGTTGAATTTAGAAGCTTAGAGTCAGGAGAGCATGTACAAAGAGTAAAAAAATTAACAAAAATTATGTTAAAGCATATGAAAGTATTATATAGGGAATATAAACTAACAAATGAAAAAATAGATTTAATTGTGAATGCATCAGCTTTACATGACATTGGAAAAATTGCAATACCAGATAGTATATTAATGAAAAATGGCCGATTAACTGATGAAGAATATGAAGAAATGAAAAAACATACTATTTATGGTTGCCAAATGTTAGAGAACTTTAAACAAGAAGAAAACGAATTCTATCGTTATTGCTATGATATATGTCGTTATCATCATGAAAGATATGATGGAAGAGGATATCCGGACAAGCTAGTAGGAGAAGCAATTCCAATTTGGGCACAAGTAGTATCAGTTGTTGATGTTTATGATGCACTTGTAAGTAAAAGAGTATACAAAGATTCTATGCCAATAGAAGAAGCCTTTCGTATGATAAATGCAGGAGAATGTGGAATATTTTCACCTAAAATTTTAAAATGTTTAGAACATGCAAAAGAAGATATAATAGCAGAAACACAAAAATAAAATAACATAATCTAATTAGAATTTTATCTACTTAAATATGTAAACAATTACGCTACAAATATATGGAAATATCAAATTTTAAACAAATAGTCAATGTTACTATTTGTTTTTTATTTATATTCTAAATAAGTATAATTAAGGTTAAATTTGCTAAAAGTCGCATATTATAGTATAATATAATATAAAGGAGAAATATTATGGTAGTAATTTTTGATAACAAAAAAAATGATGCAGAATATGTATTAAATGTTGCTGAAAAGGTAGAGACAAGAAATTCAGTTTCAATTTTTTCACAGCTTGAGCCAGAACTAGTAGGAAATATGGAATTTTTAAGAAAATTTTTTGAAATCTATAATAATAGAGGGGCCAAATTAAATCTAACAAAATTATTTGAATATATTCCGAAAGAAGTGTATGAATACAATGAAGAATTCTGGGATATGATGGAAGAATTTGGGTATGGGAACTTTATAAAAACTAAATATGTTGGTGATAATCCAGAGCGTATGAAAGAAAGAATAAAGGAAAATCATTTAGCAGTAAAGTTATTATCGCCAAAACTAGCTAGTGATGAAAAATTTATATTTGAATTAATACAAACATGTGATGGATTATACATGTTAGCTTTATTTAAAATTTTAAATATAAGTTTAAGAAGTGATATTGAATTTATAAGAAAATATCTTACATTTTTTGAGGGAAAAAAAGTATTAATTAAAAATGATTTTTTTCAATACTTACCTAGCAGTGTATATGAGTACAATGAAGAATTTTGGGATATGATGGAAGAAATTGGATATGGAAGCTTTATTGAATATAGATATGTAGGAAATAATCCAGAGCGTATGAAACAGAGAGTAAAAAGAACTCCAACACTTGGAATAGAATTACTATCACCAGAACTAGCTGATAATGGAGAATTTATATTAGGATGTTTAGAAATAGGTAGTGACTTGAATCCATTATATACTTTTAAACGTTTAGGTGAAAATTTAAGAAAAAAACCTGAATTTGTAAAAAAATATTTTGAATATTTTAGAGGAAGAGAATTAAATATAAAATCTATCTTACCATATATTCCAGAAGAAATGTATATGTTTAATGATGAATTTTGGCAACATCTAGAAGATTGTGGTATTGTGACATCAAAAGCAAAATATGCAGAATATAGATATACTAGTCAAGAAGAATTAAAAAAAGCTATAGAAGAAGAAAAAGAGAAAAATAAAAGAGAATCAGATTGGAGAGGCTTAATAAATATTAAAACAGGAACTATGTATGATGAACACGGCTATGATATATATGGATACAACAATATGAGATGCAATAGAGCAGGATTTTATGAAAGCGGATTCCATAGAGTTACAGGTACAAGATATAATTTAAACGGAATAGATGAATATGGCTATGATAAAAATGGATATAAATATAGCATTACATACGGATATGCAATTGATAGACATGGATTTACAGAAGATGGTTGGTGTGTGTATACCAATGATTTCGAAGATCAAAAAGGTAAGACAAAGGTAGAATATGATTATGGGACTAAAAGATTTATTGACGTTTTACAAATGGGATGGAACAGAGATGGAACTCATAAAGTAACTAAAACTAAATATGACGAACAAGGCTATGACATACATGGATATGATGAACAAGGTTATGATAGACAAGGATATGATATGTATGGATATAACAAAATTCACTTATTTAATAGAAATGGAATACATAAAATAACTAAAAAATCAACAGATAGAGAAGGAAGAACATTAGCAGAATGTAAAAAGATTCAAGAACAATTAAAGAAAGAAAAACAAGTAGAACAATATAGAATAATGGGAGAAAAGCATCCTAATATTATGTTGGTTAATGAATTCCTAGAAGACACAATAAGTAGAAAAACATTTTGTATAAGAAAGGGAATTTCTGAAGAAGACTTTAGTAAAATTATTACAGAAGTAACATTAATATATCCTGAATATGAAGAAAAAATTGAAAGCAAACTTAAACAAACATCAGCAGTTTTCTTAAGTAAAAGTAGAAGAGCAATTGATGGTTTGCTATCTGGAGAATTAACATTAAAAGAATATTCAAGAGAAAGAGAAAATAGATATAAACTTAATATATTGCTATCTACAATTCAAAATGCAGACGAAAGGAGAAGCTTTGAAACATTAGTATTAAATCAAATAATTAGTGGAGAATTAACAATGATGGATTACTTTAGACTATTTTCAGAAGAATATGATGCAAGAAAAATTATAAACAGCATGACATCATTTGTTAGATCAGCTTCAAAAGAATTCCCCGATTTAGCAGGAAAAGGAAAACCAGTAAATCTTGCTCAAATCCAATTAAAAGGCTTAGAAACATTTACAAAACAATATAAATCTAGTGACTTTGTAGGGATGAAAATTGGACAAAATGGACAAAAGGCTACTATAACAGAAGAACATATAAGCACAGCGAGAGATTATTTAAGAGCTATAGATCAGTATATTTGCTATATAACTATGTATGATGCAGTAAAGAAAATAGCATTAGGAATAATATCACAAGAGGATATTGATAGAGAAATCAAAGCTTATAATTTAAGAAGAAAAGCGTTAGAAGTTTCAAGTTTAAAAGAAAAAGAAGAAGAAAGTCGTGCAATGTTGGACTCAGCATTAAAGCTTGAAGGCGAATATCAAGTAGCTTTTGAAGGACAAGCACATGCAAATGTATCAAGTATTCCAAATAGTCCAAGTGGTGAAGGAAGGTAATACGTCATGAATAATGAAGAAAGAAATAGGCTATTACAATTACAAAGAAATTTTGAAAATCATCAAATAGATGAAAAAGATATTTCGCAAGAAGATATGGAAAAATTAGATGATTTATATGATGAACAAATTAAAATTTTAAAAGAGAAGATTGCTTATAACGAGTCAAATATTCAAAAAATAAAGAAAAGAATTATGAATATAAGAAATAAGTTAGAGTAAAAAACAGAGAAAAAAGGTGCCTACATGAGATGTAGGCACCATACTTTTGTTTAAATATCTATATGGTAATAAATTGTTACTTCATTACCATTTTTATCTTTTGTTTTCTTAGATTTCCATTCCGGTTTGTATGGATACATACATTTTACTATAAATAGTAAAATTATTAAAATAATTAGTAGCCATACCCAGAAAGGGTCTACGCCGAGTAAGTTCGAAAATTTCCGAATACTTTCAAGCATAGTAAAACCTCCTAAGAAAAGTGATAATAATATTATAGCACCCAATCTAACTTATGTCAACTTATTGACCTTTAAAGTGATTTTATCATAAATTAAATATATAAAAATATAATAATAATTGAAATTTTTTAAAATAAATGTTAATATAGAAAAAAGAAACAAGAAATCCTAAGATTAATAAGAGTTCTTTTTTGATTTAAATATACTTGAAGAAAATGAAGAAATATACATAAAATTATATAAAATATAAACAGTAACAACATTATTTATATTTTTTTAAAATATTTATAAAATCGGGGGCAATAATAAAATGGCTAATGATAATAAAAAAGAAATTAGTAAAATGGATGAAAGAATAAAAAAACAAATAGAATTTGCTTTAGAAATAGATAAAGAAAAAAATATTTTTAGGCAAACACACTTGACAAATCACGGACGAAATGAAAATGATGCAGAGCACGCATGGCATTTAGCAATTATGGCATATCTTTTGAAAGAATATTCTAATGAAAACATAGATATTGCAAGAGTTATGATTATGTGCTTAATTCATGATATTGTAGAAATAGATGCTGGAGACACTTATGCTTATGATGAGGAGGGATTAAAAACTCAAAAGGCAAGAGAAGAAAAAGCAAAAGAAAGGATTTTTTCAATTTTACCTTTAGATCAAAAAAATGATTTTATAGCAATATTTGATGAATTTGAAGAAAACAAAACTCCAGAAGCCAAATTCGCTCATGCTATGGATAATTTTCAACCATTAATTCTTAATAATAGTAATGATGGAAAAGATTGGAGAGATCATAAGGTCAAAGGAGAACAAGTCTATAATAGACAAAATAAAACAAAAGAAGGCTCTAAAAAATTATTTGATATAGTTGATATTATATTAAAAGATAATATAAAAAAAGGTAATTTAAAATAGAATTTGTATAAGTATAAGTTTAAATACAAGGCTTAAGTGCCTTGTATTTTTCACATATATCTTGCGAATATCATAAAAACATGATAAAATAATTATGTTAATTATATCTATTAGAAACAATACAAAAAAAGAATCATTTGAAAAGAGCTAGGAGAAAAATGTTAAAAGTAGAAGAAATAATACAAGATTTAAGAAAACGAGGATATACAAATAAATCAATAGATTATCAAGAATTTTTAGAGTTATATGAACCATATGGAAAAGAAATGTCTGAACTAGAATTTGCAGAAATCATTGGTATTTCTTATAGTAATTTTATGAATATAAAGCATCGTTTTGGGAAAAGAGCAAAAGTTTTGAAAGAAGAAAGAGAAATACCAGAAGAAAGAAAAGAAGAAATAAGAGAGAATATAAGAAAACAAGGTTATACAAATAAATTAATAGATTATCAAGAATTCTTAAAACTGTATAACCCATATAAAAATGAATTTACAGAAACAGAATTTAGAAAAATCATTGGAATACCTTATGATAATTATATGAATATAAAAAATAGAGGACGAAGAACTAAAGTATTAAAAGAAGAAAAAAAGATACCAAATGAAAGAAAAGAAGAAATAAGAGAAGATATAAGAAAAAAAGGCTATAGAAATAAAGCAATAGATTATCAAGAATTTTTAGAATTATATAAACCATATAAAAATGAGATGAAAGAAAAAGAATTTGCGGAAATTCTTGAAATTTCTTATAGTAACTATATGAGCATAAAAAATAGAGGAACAAAAGCGATAGTCTTAAAAGAAGGAAAAGAAATACCAGAAGAAAGAAAAGAAGAGATAAGAGAAGATTTAAGAAAAAGAGGCTATACAAATAAATTAATAGATTATCAAGAATTTTTAGAATTATATAGGCCATATCAAAATGAAATGTCGGAAACAGAATTTGTAGAAGTTCTTGGAATTTTTTCTTTTAATTATAACACTATAAAATATTATACAAGAAAGAGAACAAAAATCTTAAAGAGAGAGATACCAAATGAAAGAGAAGAAGAGATAAGAGAAGAATTAAGAAAACAGGGTTATGCAAACAAACCAATAGATTATCAAGAACTTTTAGAATTATATAAACTATATCAAAATGAAATGTCAGAAGCAGACTTTGTAAAAATTCTTGGCATTTCTTGTAGTAACTTTGCAACTATAAAAAATAGAGGAACGAGGGCAATAGTCTTAAAGGAAGAGAAGATACCAAATGAAAGAAAAGAAGAAATAAGAGAAGATATAAAAAAACAAGGATATACAAATAAGTTAATAAATTATCAAGAATTTTTAGAGTTATATATGCCATATAAAAAAGAAATGTCTGAAAAAGAATTTGCAGAAATTCTTGGAATTTCAGAAGGTAATTATAAGACCATAAAAAATAGAGGAACAAGAGCAAAAGTCTTGAAAGAAAAAAGAAAGATATCAGAAAAAAGAGAAGAAGAAATAAGAGAAGATTTAATAAAACGAGGATATAGAAATAAACCAATAGATTATCAAGAATTTTTAGAGTTATATAGGCCATATCAAAATGAAATGAAAGAAAAAGAATTTGCAGAAATTCTAGATATTTCTTCTGGTAGTTACAATAATATGAAAAATGCAGGAACAAGAGCAAAAATTTTAAAAGAAAAAAAGGATATACCAGAGGAAAGAAAAGAAGAAATAAGAGAAGATTTAATAAAACGAGGTTATAGAAATAAATCAATAGATTATCAAGAATTTTTAAAGTTATATATGCCATATAAAAAAGAAATGTCTGAAAAAAAATTTGCAGAAATTCTTGGAATTTCAGAAGGTAATTATAAGACCATAAAAAATAGAGGAACAAGAGCAAAAATTTTAAAAGAAAAAAGGGATATACCAGAGAAAAGAAAAGAAGAGATAAGAGAAGATTTAAGAAAACAAGGATATACAAACAAATTAATAGATTATCAAGAAATTTTAGAATTGTATAGCTCATATAAAAATGAAATGACGGAATTAGAATTTGCAGAAATTCTTGGAATTTCTTATAACAATTATATGACTATAAAAAGTAAAGGAGCAGGAACAGGAGCAATAGTCTTAAAATTGAAGAAAAATATACCAGAGGAAAGAAAAGAAGAAATAAGAGAGGATATAAGAAAACAAGGCTATTCAAATAAATTAATAGATTATCAAGAATTTTTAGAATTATATAAGCCATATCAAAATGAAATGAAAGAATCAAAATTTGCAGAAATTCTTGGAATACCTTATAATAATTTTATTAACATAAAAAATAGAGGAGGCAGAACAAAAGTTTTAAAAGAAAAAAAGGATATACCAGAGGAAAGAAAAGAAAAAATAAGAGAAGATTTAATAAAACGAGGCTATAGAAATAAACCAGTAGATTATCAAGAATTTTTAGAATTATATAGGCCATATCAAAATGAGATGAAAGAAAAAGAATTTGCAGAAATTCTTAGAATTTCAGAAGATAATTATATGAATATAAAAAATAGAGGAACAAGAGCAAAAATTTTAAAAGTAAAAAGGGATATACCAGAGGAAAGAAAAGAAGAGATAAGAGAAGATTTAAAAAAACGAGGTTATTCAAGTAAAATAATAGATTATCAAGAATTTTTAGAACTATATAGCCCATATCAAAATGAGATGTCTGAAACAGAATTTATAGAAATTCTTGGTATTTCTCATAGTAATTATATGAATGTAAAAAAAAGAAGAACAAGAGCAAAAATAAATTTTAGTTATAAAAAATTAAGAAGAATAAGATATAAGTTAAGTTTAGATAGTAGAGAATATAAAAAAGAAGAACTAGAACAATTATGTAAAAAATATGGATTAACATTAGAGGAATTATTGATTGATATATTTTCTAATACAGTTGTAGAAAGACTGATGAATAAGGAAAAAATATATATAGGTAAATGTAAAATACCAGATAGTTTCTTGAGTAGACATTCAGAAGAACTTTTACATATGTCACAAAAATTAAGTAAAAAAATATGCCGAAAATATAACTTTAAAAGTGATATAGAAGATATGGCAAGCGAAGCGTTAATGATTGTAATAGAAAGAAGAGGAGATATAGTAATAAACACTGAAACAGAAGAGGAGGCTTTAAATCTCATAAGGAGATACATGTCAAAAATAATAAAAAACAAGTATATAGCCAGATGTAAAGTAAGAGGAACATTATCACTAGATGAAAGCATAAGTGATAATGGGAGGAGAACTAGGTATGAAATAGTAAAAGCACCACAAAAAACAGAAGTAGATGAAGATAAAAGAAATGAAACAAATGAAACAAATGATGACAGAGGAGAAGAAAGTGCAGGAAATGAAAAAAGTGAAAGAAGCATAGTAGAAGACATGAAGATATGCTATGAGAAAGGAATGAAAAATTCAGAGGCGATAGCATATGTAAGAAAAAAATATGGAATAAGTAGAAAAGAATTATTGAAAATATTAGAGCAAGAATTAAGCAAAAAAAGAAGAATCGTAAAAAGTCCTACAGGGAAAGTATACTTAGGAGAAGAATATGATGATTAATGATATTCTAAAAGAATAGAAAGATTGTTTAGATAGTTTTAAGAAATATTCTAGTTTAGGAGAAAATATTATAAATAGCAAATAAAACAAAAGAAGATGCAGAAAGATAAAGTACATTAAATTTAATAAGAAAATTAAGAGGAGAGTAGCAAATGTATAAAATGATATTTGTTGATTTAGATAGCACATTATTAGATGATAGTAAAAAGATAAGTCAAGAAAATGTTAATAGTATTAAAAGAGCATACACAGAAAAAGGAGTAATTACAGTAATAACAACAGGAAGACCAGAACACTATGTAAGAGAAATATATAAATCAAATATAGGTATTTTTGCAGATTATATAATTGCGTCTAATGGAGCTGTAATTAAAAATCAAAAAACAAATGAATATCTAAAAAATAGTGTTTTTTCTAGTGATGAAGTTAAAATTTTAAAAGATATTTTTATAAAAGAAAAAGGCGATTGTTTAATAATGGATTCAACAGAAAAATCAATATATGAAAAATCGAAATGGGATGGAAAAGATAATATAGGAATATCTAATGATGAAAACAATGTAACTCATGAAAATGTGATAGTTTCATGTACAATAGAAGCAAAATTAAAAAACATAGAAAAAATAAGACAAAAAATTATGAAAATAAAAACATTAGAATCAACGCCAATTTGCAACTATGTATATGAAGAAAATGGAAAAAAGTTTACTTCAAAATATATAGATATAGTAAAGGCAGGTTGTACAAAAAAGAATGCAATACAACTACTTGTAAATAAGCTTAATATTAAACAAGAAGAGATAATAGTAATTGGGGATCGGAAATAATGATATTCCTATGTTTGAAATGGCAGGATTAAAGATTGCAATGCAAAATGGAGAAGAATGTATAAAAGAAAAAGCTGACTATATTACGTCTAGCAATAATGAAAATGGTGTTGCTAATGCAATAAAAAAGTTTGTGTTTAATGAAAACTAAATTTATTCTGTAAGAAAAAATATAAAAAGTAATACAAATTACATGTATTTATTGATGGAAATAAAAGAATTGTAGCAACATTATTCATATATTTTTTAAATTATTATGATATTTTATATAAAAATGGAAAACAAATAATTAGTAATAATACTCTAGTAGCATTAACATTACTAATTGCAGAATCAAATCCAAAAGAAAAAGAAGTAATTATAGATTTGGTAATTAACTTTTTAGGAGAATAAAAAGAAAAAAATAAAAAAATACTTACATAAATTTTTAATTTGTGTTATAATTATTTAAAATTAATAAGAAATATTTTAAATAGTGTGTAGTCTTTTAAAGGCGTAAATCCAGCTTTTAAAAGATTGTGCACTATTTTTTATGCATTTCTGAATGTAGAAAAGCAAAAAAACAACAAAAATTTTACAAGTAAACAGTAATTAAAATAAATGAAAAGATGTAAAAAAATATTTGTATAATAAATAATCAATGAGTAGCTTAAAATGTGTAAATCCAATTGATTTTGGGTTTGCATATTTTTTTGTTTAAATTAAGGAGGTAATAATTTTTATGAATGAACAAAACACAAATAAAATGGCAAGTACACCAATGAAAAAACTATTTTGGAAAATGGGATTACCTATGATAATATCAATGGTATTACAAGCATTATATAATGTCATAGATAGTATATTTGTAACTAATATGGGAGAACAAGGAGCTATTGCAAATCAAGCTCTCACTATTGCATTTCCTATACAAATACTTATTATAGCAGTAGGAGTTGGAACAGGAGTAGGACTAAATGCACTTCTTTCAAAAAGTTTAGGAGAAAAAAAATACAGAAAAAGTAAATAAAGTTGCAGGAAATGGAATATTTTTAAGTGTATGTTTATATATAGTATTCTTATTATTTGGAGTTCTTGGTTCAAAATGGTTTATTTCGCTTTTTGCAAGTGGTAGTGAACAAGTAATTTCTATGGGAACCACATATTTACAAATTTGTTGCTGTTTATCAGTAGGAGCTATTGGATTTACAGTGTACGAGAGATTTTTGCAAAGTACAGGAAAAACAATGCTTTCAACAATAGCACAAATTTTAGGAGCTGTAACAAATATAATTTTAGATTATGTATTTATTTATCCATTAAAAATGGGTGTAGCAGGTGCAGCTTGGGCAACAGTTATAGGACAAATTGTTTCATTATTAGTTGCTATGATATTTCACTATAAATTAAATAAAGAGATAAATGGAAATCCAAAATATATCAGACCAGAATTAAACTTGATAAAAGCAATTTATAACATAGGTATTTCAGCAGCTATTATGCAAGCATTGCTTTCAGTTATGATGGCAGGAATGAATGCTATTCTTGGATTGTCAAAAGCAGATCCTATAAT
>CANQCU010000016.1 GCA_947590905.1 uncultured Clostridia bacterium
GCACATATTAAAGGATATCAATATTTAAGAGAAGCAATAATGATGGTAGTAAATGATATAGATATAATAAATCAAATAACAAAACAACTTTATCCGGATATTGCAAAGAAATATAAAACAACATCTTCAAGAGTAGAAAGAGCAATTCGTCATGCAATAGAGGTTGCATGGCGGACGAGGAGAGCCAGAAACAGTAGAGAGCATATTTGGATATACAGTGTCAGCTGCAAAAGGAAAGCCAACAAACTCAGAGTTTATTGCAATGATTGCGGACAAGCTAAGATTAGAATTAAAAACTGCATAAGAAAAAACACCTATAAATGTAAAGATACATTTGTAGGTGTTTTAAATTTAGAAGATTATCTTATATGAGTGATAATGTAAATATTGCTTATAGGTTCACAATGAATAAACTGCTATTCTCCATATATTTTACTATTGAAAAAAAAGTAGAATTATGATAAAATAGCACTACTTTGAAAAGGAAAGAGAAACAATGGAAATAAAAGAATTTAATGAAGAAAATGAATATATAAACAAAGTAAAAGAAATAAATAAAAACCAAAATTTAAAGTATCATATTTTGACAATGGGATGCTTACAAAATGAAAATGACTCAGAAAAATTATGTGGGATGATAGAAAAAATGGGTTATACAAAAGTTGATAGCCCTAAGAAAGCAAATTTAATTGTTTTTAATACTTGTTGTGTAAGAGAGAATGCAGAAGACAAGTTATTTGGAAATTTAGGAGAATTAAAAAACTATAAAAAAGAAACTGGAGCAATTATTGCTGTCGGTGGTTGTATGATGCAAGAAAAACATATACAAGAAAAGCTAAAGAAAAGCTATCCATATTTTGATATAATGTTTGGAACACATACATTAAATAAATTTCCAGAAGACCTATACAAAGCAATTTCAAACAAAAATAAAGTTACAGATGTAATAGATATAGATGGAGAAATCTATGAGGGAATACCAATAAAAAGAGAAGACAATGTAAAAGCATCAGTTACAATAATGTATGGATGCAACAATTTTTGTACATATTGCATAGTTCCATATGTTAGAGGAAGAGAAAGAAGTAGAAAAAAAGAAGATATATTAAAAGAAATAGAAATGCTTGCAAAAGAAGGCTATAAAGAAATAACACTATTAGGTCAAAACGTAAATTCTTATGATGGAGGAGATGGATATAAATTTTCAAATCTTTTATTAGACGTGAACAAAATAGAAGGTATAGAAAGAATTAGATTTATTTCGCCTCATCCAAAAGATTTTACAGATGATGTAATAGATGCAATAAAAAATAGCAAAAAAGTATGCAGAGTATTGCATCTTCCACTTCAATCAGGAAGTACAAATATATTAAAGAAGATGAATAGAAAATACACAAAAGAGGTGTATTTAAACCTTGCAGAAAAAATAAAAAAAGAAATACCAGAAGTAGTATTTACAACAGATATTATAGTAGGATTTCCTGGAGAGACAGAAGAAGATTTTGAAGATACATTAGATGTAGTAAAGAAACTTAAATTTGAACAAGTATTTATGTTTATTTTTTCTAGAAGAGTTGGAACACCAGCAGATAGAATGGAAAACCAAATTCCAGAAGAAATAAAGCATAAAAGATTTGATAGATTAAAAGAGATAGTTGAAAGTCAGGTACCTGAGAATAATAAAAAATATATTGGGAAAAGAGAAAAAGTATTAGTAGAAGGAAAAAGCAAAACAAATGATAAGTTATTAACACGGAAGAACAGAAACCAATAAAGTAGTAGTATTCGAAGGAAAAGAAGAGTTAATAAATAAAATAATTGAAGTAGAAATAATAAAAGATCACATATGGTATTTAGAAGGCAAAATTTAAAGTAAACAATAAAAACTAAAAGTAAGAAAGCAAAATTTAAATAAAAAGTGCAATAAGGAATAAGAGTAATAAATGCAAGATAAAAGTGATTTGATTATTGAAAGGAAGTAAAAAACATGGCAGAATTTTCACCTATGATGCAACACTATTTAGACACAAAAGCAGAATATAAAGACTGCATATTATTTTATAGATTAGGGGATTTTTATGAAATGTTCTTTGATGATGCACAGACAGCTTCAAGAGAACTAGAATTAACACTTACAGGAAAAGACTGTGGGCAAGAAGAAAGAGCCCCAATGTGTGGAATTCCTTATCATGCAGCAAATATTTACATTGCAAAACTAATAGAAAAAGGATATAAAGTTGCAATATGTGAGCAATTAGAAGATCCAAAAAAAGCAAAAGGAATAGTAAAAAGAGATGTAATAAGAGTTGTAACACCAGGAACAGTAGTAGAAGACAATTTATTAGACGAAAAGAAAAATAACTATATAATGTCAATATATAAACAAGGAATATTTTTTGGTATAGCAGTATGTGATATTTCAACAGGAGATTTTTTAGCATCACAAATAAAAGAAACAAATAATTTCACAAAATTATTAGATGAAATTGCAAGATATTATCCAGCAGAAATTGTAGTAAATGAAATGCTATATGCTTGCACAGAAGAAGTTTCAAAGATAAAAGAAAGAATAGACTGCTATATTTCAAATATAGGTGATGATAAATTTAGCGCAGGATGTGATACTTTAAAAGAAAAATATAAAATTACTGATGACAAAGGGGAAGAAATAAAAGACGTAGATAGTAAAGACTTTGCAATAGCTTCAGCCAATGGACTTTTAGAATACATAAAGCAGACTCAAAAAATAGAAATGGATCATATAAATAGTATAAAAATATACAACATAACAAAATATATGTCCTTAGATATAAGTGCTAGGAGAAATCTAGAGTTAACAGAAAGAATGAGAGATAAAGGGAAAAAAGGAACACTTCTTTGGGTACTAGATAAAACATCAACTTCAATGGGTGGAAGACTTTTAAGACGTTATATAAATGATCCACTAATAGATGTAAATGAGATAAATCGGAAGATTAGACGCAGTTAAAGAATTAAAGACAAATATGATGTTTAGAGGAGATATAATAGATTCTCTAAAAAAAATATTTGATATAGAAAGAATAGCACGGGAAAATAGCTTATGGAAATGCTAATGGAAGAGATATGCTATCATTAAAATCATCTGTTTCAAAGCTTCCTGAGCTTAAGAAAACACTTTCAAATTCCACAAGTCCATTACTTAAGAATATATATGAAAACTTAGACGAATTAAAGGATATATATGAATTAATTGAAAAATCAATAACAGAAGAACCAGGAATAACAATAACAGAAGGAAATATCATAAAAAAAGGTTATAATGCAGAAGTAGATAAATTAAAAGAGGCATCAACAAATGGAAAAGTATGGCTTGTTAATCTAGAAGCCAAAGAAAAAGAGCTAACAGGAATAAAAAATTTAAAAGTTGGATTTAATAAAGTATTTGGATATTATATTGAAGTCACAAAATCAAATTTGAATTTAGTACCAGACAGATTTGTGAGAAAACAAACATTAACAAATGGGGAAAGATATATAACAGAAGAATTAAAAGAAATAGAAGATGCAATACTTGGTTCACAAGAAAGACTTGTAGATTTAGAGTATAAGCTATTTTTGGAAGTAAGAGATAAAATTGAAAAAGAAATACCAAGAATACAAAAAACAGCAGAAATGATTGCAACACTTGATGTACTTTGCTCATTTGCAGAAGTTGCAGAAGATTTAAACTATGTAATGCCAATAGTAGATAATAGTGGAGAAATAAAAATAGAAGAAGGAAGACATCCAGTAATAGAGAAAATGATTTCTTCTGCAAATTTTGTACCAAACGATACATATATGAATACAGAGAGTGATAGACTTCGGAATAATAACAGGTCCAAATATGGCAGGAAAATCAACATATATGAGACAGGTCGCATTAATTACATTGATGGCACAAATAGGTTCATTTGTACCTGCCAAATATGCTAAAATCGGGGTAGTAGATAAAATTTTCACAAGAGTTGGAGCGTCAGATGATTTAAGCATGGGACAAAGTACATTTATGGTTGAAATGATGGAAGTTGCAAACATTTTAAAAGAAGCAACAAAAAATAGTTTAGTAATACTTGATGAAATAGGAAGAGGAACCTCAACTTATGATGGATTGTCTATCGCATGGGCAGTTGCAACATTTATGGCGGACAAAGAAAAATGTGGAGCCAAAACATTATTTGCAACACATTATCATGAACTTACAAAACTAGAAGAAACACTAGATGGTGTAAAAAATTATTCAGTTGCAGTAAAAGAAAGAGGAGAAGATGTAATATTCTTAAGAAAGATTGTAAAAGGAGGAACAGATGAAAGCTATGGCATACATGTTGCTAAACTTGCAGGAGTTCCAAAAGAAGTATTAAAAAATGCTAAAGAAATACTAAAAAATCTTGAGAGAAAAAGCTTACTAGGAGAAAAAAATCTTGAAAAAGAAGAAAAAAAGGCAAGCGCAGGACAACTTGACATGTACAACTATAAACTTGCAGAAATAGCACATGAATTAGATAAGATAAATATAAATGAGCTTACCCCAATAGATGCAATGAACATATTAGTTAAATTAAAGGAGAGTGCTTCTTAAGACTACAATTAAGAAAAATAAAGTGTGATATTGAACTCTTTATCCTTTACTAGAAAAATTAGTAATTTTCTAGTGAATAAAAATAAATGAGGAGAGAAAAAATGATAAATAGAAAAGATACAAGAAAAATAAAAGTAGGAAATGTAGAAATAGGTGGAAGTAATAAAGTTGTAATTCAATCAATGACAAACACTAAAACAAAAGATGTAGAAGCAACAGTAAAGCAAACTCTAGACCTAGAAAAAGCTGGTTGTGAGATTATAAGAGTTGCTTGTCTTGATGAAGAAGATGCAAGAGCTATAAAAGAGATAAAAAAACAGATACATATACCGATAGTTGCAGATATACATTTCGATTATAAAATCGCACTTACAGCAATAGAATCTGGAGTAGATAAACTTAGAATAAATCCAGGCAATATTGGAGGAAGAGACAGAGTAGAAAAAGTGGTAAATGCCTGCAAAGAAAAAAACATACCAATTAGAATTGGTGTAAATTCTGGCTCAATAGAAAAAGAATTATTAGAAAAATATGGAAAGCCTACGGCAGAAGCAATGGTAGAAAGTGCATTAAAACATATAAAAATATTAGAAGATTTAAACTTTTATGATATATGTGTATCACTTAAAGCATCAGACTTAGATTTATGCATAAAAGCATATGAAAAAGCAAGTGAAAGCTTTAATTATCCATTGCATATAGGAATAACAGAAGCAGGAACTGCTTTTTCAGGTACAATAAAATCAAGTATTGGTTTAGGAGTACTTCTAAGAGAGGGCATAGGAAACACTTTAAGAGTATCATTATCAGATAACCCAGTAAAAGAAATAAAAGTTGCAAAAGAAATATTAAAAAATTGTGGATTATACAAAAAATCACCAACACTTATAGCTTGTCCAACTTGCGGAAGAACGCAGATAGATTTGATTCCAATGGCAAAAGAAGTAGAAGAATTTTTGCAAACTATTGAAGCAGATATAAAGGTTGCAGTAATGGGATGTGCTGTAAACGGACCTGGAGAAGCAAGAGAAGCAGATATAGGAATTGCAGGAGGAATAAAAGAAGCACTTCTTTTCAAAAAAGGAGAGATAATAAAAAAAGTTCCGCAAGAAAAAGTAGTTGAGACTCTAAAAAACGAAATTCTAGAAATGATAAAATAAAGATAAAATATAAATGAAAGGTTCTTAATCTAAATGATTAGAACCTTAATTTATTGCACCGGCAAATTTCTCCGAAATTTCCGGAGAAAAAAGGTTAAGCTATCTTTATTCGTGCGGTTTGCAAAGCAAATTCGCACATGTGGCGAATATAAGTAGAAATAATTGACAAATAGTGAAATTTATAGTATAATTCTATTTAATGTGTATCATATTATATATGATAAGGATGAGATTTTAAAATAATATTAAGTTATTTGTTGAACGGAAAATTAAATATTATTTAGCGATGTATATGCTGAAGACATCGTAATTTATTAATTGTTAAATTTAAAGAATATTTAGATAGAAAAAACTATCTAAATACTTTAGATGTCTAAGAGAAAGGAATGAGAAAAAAGAAAATGACTAATACAAAAGAGAATCAAAATAGAGATTCTATGCCAAAAATGGAAAATAAATTAAAAAGAGAAAGAAAAGTAAAAACAGGTAGAGTGACAAAAAAAACAACAATAAAGCAAAAAATAAATGAAAAGGTTCCAGAAAAAAGAAAAAAGATAAAAGAAGAATCAAAATTAATAGTAGAAAATCAAGCAGAAAATAAGACTGAAAATAAAGTAAAAAAGACTACAAAAAGACCTAAAAAAAGAACTAAACAGTTAGAAGAAGTTAGATTTAAAAAATCTCCATTAAAGATAATTCCTCTTGGAGGATTACTTGAAATTGGAAAAAATATAACAGTTTTTGAATATGAAGACGAAATAGTAATAGTAGACTGTGGACTAGCTTTCCCAACAGAAGACATGCTTGGAGTAGATTTAGTTGTCGCAGATACAAGCTATTTAGAGAAAAATAAAGACAAAATAAAAGCTTTAGTTATAACCCACGGACATGAAGACCATATAGGAGGAATACCTTATCTTTTGAGACAAGTAAATGTTCCAATATATGCAACAAGATTTACAGTTGGTTTAATCAAAAATAAACTAGAAGAGCATAACTTATTAAAAAGCACGAAAATATATGAAGTAGAACAAGGAACAACAGTAGATTTTGGAAAAATAAAAGTAGAATTTATAAGAACATCACACAGTATACCAGATGCAGTAAGTTTTGCAATATATACACCTGTGGGAATAGTTATGCATACAGGAGACTTTAAGATAGATTACACACCAATAGATGGACAAAAAATAGACTTTGGAAGGCTTGCAGAAATAGGAAGAAAAGGTGTAGTACTTCTTATGTCAGATAGTACAAACGCCGAAAGAAAAGGATTCACAAAATCAGAAAGCTCAATAGGAGAAGTATTTGATGAGTTATTTTTACATTGCAAAAAAAGAATTGTAGTTGCAACATTTGCATCTAATGTACACAGAGTTCAACAAATAATTGATGCGTCTTATGAAAACAATAGAAAAGTTGCAATATGTGGTAGAAGCATGGTAAAAATGATAGAAACAGCATGTGAACTTGGATACATGAATATTCCTAAAAATACATTAATAGATATAGATTTAATAAATAAATATCCAGATGAACAGCTTACAATAATAACAACAGGAAGCCAAGGGGAACCAATGTCGGCATTAACTAGAATGGCAGCAGGTGACCATAAAAAAGTTGAAATAACTCCAAACGATTTAGTAATAATTTCAGCAAATCCGATACCAGGAAATGAAAAATTTGTTTCAAAAGTAATAGATGACTTAATGCAAATAGGGGCAGAAGTGGTATATAGCTCACTTGCAGATATACATGTATCAGGACATGGTTGCCAAGAGGAACAAAAACTTATGATATCACTTATTAAACCAAAATATTTTATGCCAGTTCATGGTGAATATAGACAATTAATAGCTCATGCAGAAACAGCAGAAAAAATGGGAATACCTCATGAAAATATATTCATAATGAAAAATGGTAAAGTCCTAGAAATAGGAGAAAAAGAAGCAAAAATAAATGGTACAGTACAAGCTGGAAAAGTCATGGTTGATGGTTTAGGAATAGGAGATGTTGGAAATATTGTATTAAAAGATAGACAGCACTTAGCACAAGATGGATTAATAGTAGTAGTTCTAGCAATGAATGGAGCAACAGGAGAAATAGTATCAGGACCAGATATAATTTCTAGAGGTTTTGTATATGTACGTGAGTCAGAAAATTTAATGGAAGATATGAAAAACGTTTTAAAACGTGAACTTAGCAAACTAGAAGAAAACCATGTCACAGACTGGGCTGTTATAAAACTAACAATAAAAGATACATTAAGAGATTTTCTATTACAAAAAAATAGAAGAAATCCTATGGTACTTCCAATTATATTAGAAGTATAACGAAAATTTTATAAATAACAAAGTAATTCTATGAATATTGAAAACATGAATATTAAAATTATAAAAATAAAAGGTATAATAAAAATATTTATAAAATGTTTATAAAGCTAATATTGAAAAAGATCAGCTATAAAAAGTCAATATAAAATTAAAAATCTTTAAGAAAGGAAAGATAAGTAATGGACTATAAAGAACTAAGTGAATTAATATTCCCAAATATAAAGGATGTTTCATATTATGAAGAAAAATATCCAAAAAGAGATTTAAAAGAAGGAGCTATGGTAGTTAGATTTGCACCAAGTCCAACAGGATTTGTTCACATAGGAGGAATATTCACAAGCGTAATATGTTCAAAACTTGCGAAACAAACTGATGGTGTATTTATACTAAGAATAGAAGATACAGACCAAAAAAGAGAAGTTGAAAATGGAGTAACAGGAATAATAGATGCACTAAAAAAGTTTAATCTAGAACCAGACGAAGGAATGATAGATGAAAATACTTCTCATGGAGCTTATGGTCCATATAAACAAAGTCAAAGAAAAGAAATATATCAAGCATTTGCAAAAAAACTAATAGCAGAAAAGAAAGCATATCCATGTTTTTGTAAGCAAGAAGATTTAGATGCAATGAGGGAAAAACAAGAAAGTGCAAAAATAAGACCAGGGTACTATGGTGCTTGGGCAACATGTAGAAATTTAGGACTAGATGAAATAGAAAAAAAGATAAAAAATGGAGAAGAATATATAATAAGATTTAAATCACCAGGAAATCCAGAAAAGAAAATAAAACATCATGATGTTATAAAAGGAAATATTGATTTTCCAGAAAACGACCAGGATATAGTAATAATTAAATCTGATGGACTTCCAACATATCATTTTGCACATGTTGTAGATGACTATTTAATGAGAACAACACATGTAATACGTGGTGATGAGTGGCTATCTTCACTTCCAGTACATATACAATTATTTGAAGCAGTAGGAGTAAAACCTCCTAAATATGCTCACATTGCACCAATAATGAAAGAAGAAGATGGAGCAAAGAGAAAATTAAGTAAAAGAAAAGATCCAGAAGCAGCAGTTGAATATTATGCAAAAGAAGGAATACCTTCTGATGCAGCAAAAGAATACTTACTTAATATAGCAAATTCAAACTTTGAACAGTGGAGAAGACAAAACAAAACAGCATCAATAGATGACTTTGAATTGCAACTTGGAAAAATGAGCGTAAGTGGTGCTCTATTTGATATGGTTAAATTATTAGATATATCAAAATCAGTAATTTCTAGATATTCAAAGGAAGAAGTTTATGACTATGCTATAACTTATGCAAATGAATATGATGAAGATTTAAAGAAATTACTAGAAGAAGATAAAGAATATACATTAAAAGTTTTAGGAATAGAAAGAGGAAATGAAAAACCTAGAAAAGATATAGCAAAATGGTCTGATTTAAAAGATAATATAGAATATATGTATGACAATAGATTTTTAAATTCAGATATAGAATATGCATATCAAAATATAAATGACAAAGAAGAAATAAAAAATATCATAAAAGATTATCTTGAGAATTTCTTTGATATATCAGATGATAAGCAAACATGGTTTGACAAAATAAAAGACTTAGCAGAAAAACATGGATATGCAAGAGAAGTAAAAGAATACAAAGCAAATCCAGAAGGCTTCAAAGGACATGTTGGAGATGTAAGTACAGTAATAAGAATAGCATTAACAGGAAGAGCAAATACTCCAGACATGTATGAAATAATGCAAGTTTTAGGAAGGACAAGTGTAGTTTCAAGATTAAATAAAGCTATGAGTTAGAAATATTAAATTAGTAATAATAATAGATTTTTAAACTGCGTTCTCCAAGGCGTTTAAGTATTAGTTGGTTTTAATACATTTGATACACATTAAACTTTGAGAAAGCAAATAACTTTTTTAGGTCGAATTCGTCTCAAAAATCATTATTATTACTAATTTGTTTTTTATTGCGCCGGCAAATTTCAGCAAAATTTCCGGAGCAAAAAGGTTAAGTTACCTCTATTCGTAAGGTTTGCAAAGCAAATCCGCACATGTGGCGAAGTAACTTTTCTTATTTTATAAATTTATATTTATACAATATTCTAATACATTGCTTTTATCAGTTCCTAAAGCAGAATAAAATTCATCAATTACTTTAGTTTGACCATAACTTTCTGATATTGTACTAACCATACCTGTTAGAGTTATAGTTTCTCCATTTTCTAAGGCTGAAAGAATAGAACTTTCTTTATTCGTTTCAGTTTTTATGTGTACTGCCATGTAATAGCCTTCGTTATATTCTCCATTAATGCGGATAATAAAATAATTGTCGTCATAATTAGTATAAAGTTCATCACTACTAGTACTATGCCCAGTATAAAAATGTTTATAGACTTCATAAGAATCTTTTTCAATTTTAAAATATTGACTAAATGTTCTATTGCTTTCTAACTGCTCTACAATGTTTGAACTATTCAAAGTAATTATTCCTTTATTTTTTGATATAAACATTCCTACAAATGTAAGAACTAAAATAGAAATGATAAAGGCAATAAATATTATTGCTATTATGGATATTTTCGTAGATTTCATTTTCATTTATACCTTTCATTAAATAAAATATATTTTATTTATAATATCAATTTATTCGTAAATTTTCAATATAATTTTGAAAGAATCTTTATTCTCTATATTGCTTTAAATATATAGGTAAGCTTTACAAACAAGCAAAATTATTATATAATATATTCTCAAAATAAAACGGAGAATAGAAATGAGAAATATCAAATTAACAATAGAATATGACGGAAAAGAGTTTGGTGGCTGGCAGAAACAACCTAAATCTTTAAATATTCAAGGAGAAATAGAAAGAGCCATAAAGCAAATAACAGGCGAAGATGTTGAGCTTAATGCTTCTGGAAGAACAGATGCAGGAGTTCATGCTTTAGGACAAGTTGCAAATTTTAAAACAGAAAGTAACTTAAGCTTAGAAAAATTTGTTATGGCTTTAAATGCAAACCTTAAAAAATCAATAGTTATAAAAAATGCAGAAGAGGAAAAAGAAGATTTTCATGCAAGACTTAGTTCTAAAGAAAAAACATATAGATACATAATAAATAATTCTAAGACTGGAACTGCTATATATAGAGGTTTAGAATATCATATCCCACAAAAATTAGATGTAGAAAAAATGAAAGTAGCTGTAAAATATTTTGAAGGGACACATGATTTTAAAGCATTTAAAGCAAGTGGAACAAGCAGTAAAAGCAGTGTAAGAACTATATATAAAGCAGAAATTAGAACTGATGAAGATAGAATAATAATAGAACTTACAGGAAATGGCTTCCTTTATAATATGGTAAGAATAATATCAGGAACACTTGTAGAAGTTGGACTTCGGTAAGATAGAACCTGATAGAATTCCAGAAATTATAGAAAAAGGAGAAAGAAATTTAGCAGGAAAAACATTACCCCCACATGCACTTTATTTAGTGGAAGTAAAATATAAATAGTATAGTTTAATATGATTGAATAACCTGATATGATATTTTATTTTTTGAAACTGCGTAAGCGATCAACCGTAGCGAAGCGAAGGACGAATGGAGCAACTTACTTATAAATTTAAGATTAGTAAGTTGCGACAGCAAAGTTTCAAAAAATAAAATATTATATCAGGTTTATTAAAAATATTATATCAGGTTTATTAAAAATATTATATCAGGTTTATTAAAAATATTATATCAGGTTTATTAAAAATATTATATTAGGTTTATTATATAAAAAGTAACAAATAAAAAAATTATTCATAATATATGTTAAAAGAGAAATTTTAAGGAGATACATATTATGAGTAATTTTTTATTATTACTTTTTGCTTTACCAATTGCGACAATAATTATTTCTAGTGTATTAGAAACTGTTTTAAGAAGTCCAATTGCTGTTACTGCACTAGTCTTTGCAATATATTTAATAGTTGCATTTGCAGCTTTTGATGCAACATTCTTAGTATATGTAATACTTTACACTATACTTGCATTTATTTCAGCAGTTATTACAAGAGCAATTATCAATCTAATAAATGACGACGAAGATGATGACGATAATGGAAATAACAATGGAAACAATAATGGAAATGATAATAATGGAAATAGTGGTTGTGGCTGTAATAGATATTATAATAATAGATATTATAGGTAAATATAATTCACGGACTGCAAAGCAGTCCGTGGTGCGCTTTTAAGATACGGTTATTATAGCCATAAAAATCTCGATGAAGAGATTTATGGGCAAAGGTTCGGCCTCACTGACAACATTGATGTACACATCGTAAGGAATATAGCGCGAAGTGTCACCATCGTAGACGCAGGCACATTTGGGCGAGACCGTCAAAAGACCGATCTCTTTTTCATCCTTCAGGACAGTGTAGCTACTATCCGCGTTGTTGCACTTTTTCAGATAGTAGCCTTCTGCCTGAACGTTGGGCGGAAGCTTGGGAGAAGTGACCTGGGACAAGATGTCTTTTGCCATAGCTTTTACCATACCTTTCAAAATATTTTGCTACACGAAGTGTAACATTATACAAATATTATACCATAGATTGTCCAGAGTTGCAATAGCTGTAGCCATAAGGGCGATTATTGCAAATTCAAATAAATTGCTTAAATTAAAATCCTAAATATCAAAATTTAAAAATGTAAAATTTTGTATAAGTAAATAAGTATAAAGAGCGGCAAAACAACCTTGCATAAGTTTCCCAATTATATAAGGTTTTATAGAAATATCTGATGTAGATGTAATACTTAAAACTTGAAGTAAGATAGAAATCCCACCAAAACCAAGTAAAAAAGCACATATTACTACATTTACAGATATTGCTTTCATAGGTATGTTACATATTATAGAAACGCCATTTGTAAGCTCTACTATACCTGATAAAATTCCAGTTGCAAAAGAAGGAGGAATATTTAGCAGAGACAATACTGGCGATAAAAATAGAGCTAAAAACTTAAATGCACCAGTATTATTCAAAATAGATATTATAACGCTAAAAAGCATAACAAAGCCACCTATCATAATAACAGTATTAATAGAAGACATTATACTGTCTTGCATAATACTTCCCAAAGAATTAAAGGTAGGATATGTTTTTTTATTATTCATTTTATTCAAATTATAATTAACTATATTTTTTTCTTTACATTTCCAAAATCTAAAAATAAAACCAACAGTAAGGCAAGCTAAAAGATGAGTCAAAAAAAGTAAAATACCAATAGTTGTATTTCCAAAAAGAGAAATTCCGAACAGTGCCAATAATAAATAAAGGTCCAGAATTATTAGTAAAAGTAAGAAGTCTTTCACCTTCTTCTTTTGTGCAAATTCCATTTTTTCTAAAATTAGTTACAATCTTTGCACCAACAGGATATCCACTTATAATTCCCATAATAAGAGGAAAAGCACCTTCGCCAGGCACATTGAATAAAGGTCTCATTATCTTATTTAATTTAATTCCTAAAAATTCAATAATATCTGTGTGAGTTAAAAGTTCACAGGCGATAAAGAAAGGTAAAAGAGCAGGAACGACAGAAGTTACCCAAAGGGATAGACCGATTCTTTGCAGCTTGTAAATTCTGCCTAGAAAAAACAATAAGACCTATTGCAAATAGTACAAAAATTATTGACAAAAGATTGTCTTTTAAAGATATAAAAATAAAATTTATTTTAGAAGCTTTAGTTTTCATAGTGGTAGTATATGTTAAAAATTGGAAAATATGAATAAGCTATAAAAAGAACTTTATTATACCAAAAATTATTAAGACTATTCCAGAAATAGCATTCCATATTGAATCAGAAATAGCAAATTCTTTTACAATTTCTTTGCCAATCTTAATTCCAATGCATAGGAAAAGTATTTGAAAAATTGCAACTAGTATTGGAAAATAAAAGCTTAAATACCCACCGATACTACTGCCAATACCAATGCATACAGAATCTATTGATAAAGCAATTCCTAAAAGAAAAGCTTCTTTTATATCAATGTCATTAGAATTATCAAAATCAAATGGAATAGGATCGATTAATACAATTATACCAATAATTACTAAAATAAAACTGCTAATGAATTTAGTTAAAAATTCAGATAACATTGAAGAAATTACATTTCCAATAAATATAGAGCAGGTTGAAAAAAATATAGACATAATAATTAAAATAAATTTTGCAAAAAAGCTTAAGCCAGCATTTTTTATGCCATATGTAATACCAATACCAAGTGAATCTATACTAACAGATAGAGCAAGTATAAGAGAGCCGAAACATATATTCCTCCATTTTAATTCAAACTATATATTTACATAATATGAAAAATATATAGAAAATGAGATAGAAAAAACAAACATAAAATGAAAAGACAAGCATATATATTACTAAAATGCAAGAAAGGAATGGTGAGTAATGACAAAAGAAAAGTTAGGAAGAAACATAAGGACAAACTTATCAAAAGGATTAACAGAAGAGGAGGCTGAGGAAAGATTAAAAAAGTATGGAAAAAATAAGCTAGATGATAAAAAACAAGAGAGCATAATCATTAAATTTTTAAAGCAATTTAATGATTTTATGATAATTATACTAATTGTAGCATCTATCATATCAGCTATAATGGCAAAAATTGACGGGTCAGGAGACTACATAGAATCGATAATAATCGTAGCAATAGTAGTATTTAATGCAATTATGGGTGTAGTGCAAGAAAACAAAGCAGAAAAATCCTTAGAGGCATTAAAGAGTATGTCAGCTCCAACATCTAAGGTCATAAGAAATGGAAAACAAAAAATAATACAAGGAGAAGATTTAGTAGTAGGTGATATTGTAATATTAGAGGCTGGAAATTATGTACCAGCAGATATAGAAATAATTGAAGGGTTTAATTTAAAAATAGATGAATCAATTTTAACAGGAGAAACTGTACCTGTATTAAAGTCAGAAAATATAAATAGTAGTGATGAAACATTGAATAAAGCATATTTAGGAACAATAGTTGTAAATGGTCATGGAAAAGGGGTAGTTATAGAAACAGGAATGAATACAAAAGTAGGTGGAATTGCAAAAATTATAATAACAGATGAATCTCCTGAAACACCTATTCAAAGAAAACTAGAAGAAGTTGGAAAAACCTTAGGAGTAGTTTGCCTTGTAATTTGTTTTGCAATATTTTTAGTAGGCATATTAAAAAAGATACCAGCAAAAGAAATGTTTATGACATCAATAGGACTTGCTGTTGCAGCAATACCAGAAGGACTTCCAGCAATAGTTACAATAATGCTTTCAATAGGAGTAACAAAAATGGCAAGAAAAAATGCAATAGTTAGAAAACTTGCAGCAGTTGAAACATTGGGTAGCAGTAGTGTAATATGTTCAGATAAAACAGGAACTTTGACACAAAACAAAATGCAAGTAATAGAAAGCTATGGAAATACAGAATTTGTATTAGAGCTTCGGATGCATGTGTACAGATTCAGAAATAACACAAAAAGGAGAAATATTAGGAGATCCAACAGAAAATGCAATAGTTAGCAAGGCACTAGAATATGGAATAAATAAAGATAGACTTTATTCTAATATGCAAAGAATAAATGAAATACCATTTGATTCAGAAAGAAAGCTAATGTCAACAATACATAAGAATGGAAATTGTTATAGAATAATAACAAAAGGGGCACTAGATGTCCTATTAAATAGATGTACAAAGATATATAAAAGTGGAGATATAAAAAGCATAACAGAATTAGATAAAAAAGAGATATTATACAAAAATTCAAATATGGCAGATAAAGCGTTAAGAGTACTATGTATAGCATATTTAGATGTAGATATTTTACCAAAAGAAATTGATACTAATACAATTGAAAACAACTTGATTTTTGTTCGGACTAATAGGAATGATAGATCCTCCACGCGAAGGAGTAAAAAGCGCAATTAGAACATGCAAAAATGCAGGTATAAAAACCGTAATGATAACAGGAGACCATATTGCAACAGCAAAGGCTATTGCAAAAGAATTAGGAATACTAAATGAAAATTCACTAGCAATAACGGGAAAAGAGTTAGATAGAATACCACAAAATGTTTTAGAAAAAGACATAATGAAATATAGTGTATTTGCAAGAGTTTCACCTGAACATAAAGTTAGAATAGTAAAAGCTTTTAGATCTACTCGGAAAAATTGTTGCAATGACAGGAGATCGGAGTAAATGATGCACCCGCACTTAAAAATGCAGATATAGGAATATCAATGGGACTAAATGGAACAGACGTAGCAAAAAATGCATCAGATATGATTTTAACAGATGATAATTTTGTAACAATAGTAGAAGCGGTTAAGCAAGGAAGAAATATATTTGATAGTATTAGAAAAGCAGTTCACTTTCTAATTGCAACAAATATTGGAGAAATAGTAGTGATATTCTTTGGATTGCTTTTAGGAATGAATGCACCACTTCTTGCAATACAACTTTTATGGATAAATTTAGTTACAGATTCAATTCCTGCAATAGCTTTAGGCTTAGAGCCAGAAGATAAAAATATAATGAACAAAAAACCAAGAGATAGCAAAAAAGGCATATTCTCAGACGGCTTATGGGGTAAAATTATAGTCGAAGGATTTATGATTGGAATACTCACGCTTTTTATTTTTAGTGTAGGAAATAGAAAATATGGATTAGAAGTAGCAAGAACAATGGCATTTGTTTCGTTAGGCATAATAGAGCTAATACATAGCTTCAATATAAGAAGTGAAGAATCAATATTTAAAGTAGGAGTATTTAAAAATAAATATTTAGTGCGGAGCATTTGTATTAGGGCTAATCATGCAAGTACGGAATAGTAATTATTCCAGTTACTGCAAAAATATTTAATCTAACTGCATTAAATTTAAATCAATGGATGTTTTCATTATTAATATCAGTAATGCCAGTTGTAATTATGGAATTTCAAAAGAAATTGAATGAGGTATTATTTGGAAAAACGGTATATGAATATAAAGTAATTAGGGAATAGTATTATATAAAAAGAGAAGAAATAATTTATTTTTTAAAGATGCGTAAGCGATCAAACGTAGCGAAGCGAAGTGCGATATGGAGCAACTTACATTTAAAAATTTATTTTGTAAGTTGCGACAGCAAATCTTTTAAAAATAAATTATTTCTTCTCTTTTATTCTAATTTCAATTTATAAATAATTTCATAATTAAATTCAGAATATTTTTCTTGATTTCTGTGGAGCAGTATAGTAGAATATAATATGAAAATTAGGGAGGAATAAACCTTGGAAAAAACAAATGAAATACAAGAAAAATTGAAATTTTTAAAATTAGATTTAAATAACGTTCCAGATGTATTATTAGAACCTATAGATGCAGAAATGAAGCCTGCAAGAAATTATGAAGAAAAAAAATACAAAGTATATAAATATGTGCCTGTAAGCAAAATAAAAATATTACTTACAAAAGCTAATAGATTGAATACAATACAAGAAAAATACAAAATGGCATCTCCATTAGCTTCTTACTTAATACCAGAAGGAGAAGAAGGAATACTTAAACATACAATATTCCTAAAAATGATACAAGATATAAACATAGAAGAAATAAAAAAATTAGAAGAAGAACAAAAGAAATTAGAAAAAGAGATACCATTTAAAGTAAAATACAAAGAAAATTACCTTTGGCAAATATATTATTCAGAATATACAAAAAATTACTATATGATAGCTCCAATAGAAGATTTGGATTGCTCTTGCTTATTTTATCTAATAAAAGAAAAATTAAAATATGAAAAAACAGGTAAAGAAAAAGAAATTTTTGTACCTATAAGTTACTTAGATTATTCAAGAAGATATTTTACAAAGTCACAAATTGCTGATATAGAAAAATACTTATGGCAGTTTACAAAAGATTGGCCATTAATGTATGAAGTATACGACAAAAAAGAAAATATGAGCTTTCAAATAGTCGGAAATACTGAAGTTTACGAAAAAGTAAATAGCATTTATAAAATAAAATTAAATGATAGTGAAGAAGCAACTAAATTTTATAAGTTAATAAAAGCATTATTTATACTAGAAACAGAATTTCCAAACAGATACAAATTTGATGCAAGAATTGCAGAAAATGGCGGACTAGAATTTTTATATAATTCAAAAACAATAGAATACGAAAATTTAAGCAAACTTATTAAAGAAGAATTTTTAAAAAACAAGGCTGAAAGTGAAATTTTAAATGAAGAAATAATAAAGTTAAATAGCCAATTAGAAGAATTAAAAATTATAGAAAAAGAAAAAGAAGAAGAATATCATATGAGACAGAAGCAAGTTGCAATTTATTTAGAATGCAAAAAAAGCTTCTTTGGGAAGATAAAATATTATTTCACAGGCAAAAAAGAAATAAGAAAATTAAAAGGAACAAAGAATTCAAAAGAAACAACAAATATAGAAGGAACAAAAGAAGAAAAAGAAAAACCAGAGATTATATTGGATACAAAAGAATATTATACAATAGAAGATTTAATAAGTATAACAAAAATTTTAGATAGAATAGAAATTGATACAAGAAATGTTAAACAAGATATAAAAGCATTAGAAATGTCAATAGAGAGACTAAGTAAAAGAGCAGAAAATGCAAAAAAATATATAGAAGAAATAGAAGAACATAAAAAAAGTATATTTGAATTTTGGAAATTTGTAAACAAAGATCAAGTACTTCGGATTAGGAGAACCAGAGAAAGAAGAAACCATACATAAGGAAATAGAAAAAGTATTTAATTATGAAGAAGATATAGAAGAACTTGGGAAAAAATTAGATAAAAACAATAGAGAGAGCTTTTCTAAAGAAGAATTTGATAGTATATTTGTAACAAGTACTGAAGTATTAAATGATATAAATGCATTAAGAAATGAAGAAAAAGAAGACTTCACAGAAAGTATAGAAAATCTAAAAAATGAAGCATTAAAAACAGAAATACTATTTGCTTCAGAGGAGTTTGATATATTTGGTTCAATGTCAGAAGACAAAACAAAAATAAATATACTTGGAAATACAAAACATAGAGAAATAAAGAAAAACAAGTTTAGAATACTAGATATAACAAAGAACACAGAGAATACTCAATATGTAAAACGTTTACAAGAAATAAAGACATCACTAGATAAGGCCTTAGATAAAGCAAAATTTGGATATAAATTAAATACTTTTTATGCAAGTACGATGCCACTTGATACAAAAAGTTATAACATATTGTATATTAATCCAAAGAACGCACTAGAAGAATTAAAGAATTGTGATAAAATAAATTTATATAATATAAAATTAAGTGAAAAAACAAAAGCTATTGCATTAACAAATATTGCATATTATGATAATACCAATAAAACCCTTCCACTTGGAATGGATTTGTCAGATAAAATATTAATGGATATGAGTAAACAAAAGTTAGAATTAAAGAAACAAAAGCTATTTAGGATAAATCAAGAGATAGATGAAATGGAAGCTAAGACAAAAATAATATGCGTTTATGAATATGAAGCAATTTATGTGGAGGGATAAACACAATATGGATGATAAAAAAGTATTGGTAAAAAAAATAGGAATAAAAGTACTTATAGTAGTTTTAATTTTAGCAATAGTATTAATTACTTATTCTATAATATATAAAACAAATAGTATAAATGATATATTTAAAAATGTAAAAGATAAAGAAGTATCACTTACAGAGTATGTAGTCTATGGAACACATTTAAATTTAAAAGGAACATTGGAAATAGAAAATGAAAATATAGCAAAGACTGAGTTATGTTTAATGACTATAAATGGGAAAAACCTAAAAAACATAGAACTAAGCTATGAAAAAACAGAAAATGGAATTGAATTTACAACATCTAATTTAATAAATGAAGGAATAGATTTAGAAGAGTTAACAACAAATACATATTATTTATTTGTAAAAGTAGAATATCAAAATAGAAAAACTGAATATTATTCAATAAAGAACGAAACAGAATACGATAATATTGAGTATTATACAATTACAAAAAATAATAGAAATAATAAGGTAGAAGTGCTTTTCGAAGATTATGATATGGATGGCAAAGATTTAGAATATATGTATATATCAGTTAATTATGAAAAACTTCCAGATAATGTATATGATGTAGTAATCGACCCAGGACATGGAGGGGGAGACCCGGGAGCAGAATTTAATGGCTACAGAGAAGCAGATTTGGCATTGAAATATAGTTTACTAATAAAAGAAGAACTAGAAGATTTAGGATTAAAAGTGTTAATAACAAGAGATGGAACAGAAGATGAAAGTTTTAACACTCGTAGCGTATATGATAAAGATGGAAGAATAAATGTAATAGGAAATTCTAAAGCAAAATATGTATTTGCAATACATCTAAATAGCATAAATGAACCTGATAAATATAATGGCGTTGAAATATACGCACCTACAAGGTCAAATTTAGACTTTGCAAAGCTATTTGCAAATAATATAGTAAAATATGCAAATACAAAATATTCAAACTTAGAAGTAAATTATAGGTTAGAAAAAGGAGTATATGTAAGAACATTTAGAGAACATGAAATAGCAGAATCAATAGAAACAGCAAAAAATATTGGATTTAAGCCATATGATATAAAGGAATATACACCATATCTATACATAATAAGAGAAACAGGGGGAATTGCAACAGGAGCATATATAGACGGAAGAAATAAGAATTATGGAATAAACCTATATTATGATTCTAATATAGGAATAGAGTCTTATTTGTTAGAAATAGGATATATCAATAGTCAGGAAGATTTACCAAATATACTTTCAAACGAAGAAGGATATGTAAAAGGAATTGTAAAAACAATTAAAGATAAGCTTTTAGGAGAAGATTATGTAGCACCTGAAAGAAAAGATAAAGACAATGAGATAAAACAAAAGGATAAATAATATCTTATAGTTAAATATAACAGATTATACTTTTAAGAAGGAAATAGTCCAATTGCCTGTAAAAAAGCCTCAAAATTTGAAAAAAATAAAAAAGTGTGCTATAATATAAGTATGAACCCCAGTAAGGGAAAAATTTGAAAACGAAAGAGGTAAAACTCAATGAAAAAACGGCTTAGCAACAGGCAGAAGAACAACATCTTCTCAGCATTTATGTACACAGGTCTCATCACCAGCATAATTACCTCCATTATTGGAGAGTCCCTCTTCATCTTCAGCAGCTGTGGCTATGCAATGCGCAGATTCAGCATCCGGATGTGCGAGTGCGATGGAATCGCAAATAACTGGTCAACCAGTACTACCGAAGCTTACAACAAAGCTATGATGGATATGAACCAGTTCATCAGCAATGATGTGATTGGAAAATTCCATTCCAAGCTTGCAAGCATTGGAGTACTTGGCAACCTCGTAAGTGTGATTCTGGTAATCTTGGCTGACCTCGCCATAGCAACTGTGATTATACTCTGTATTAGAGTGGTTGAGGAACTCAAAGAAGAAAAGAGTCAGGGCTGATAAAGCCCTGACTTTTTTATTGCATAGGAAAAATCAGCTTTTATCTTGACCCTATTTAAGATTTTTCCGTATACAACAAGGTTAAGTTACCTTGGGCTGTGCATATTTGCGAAGCAAAATGCACATGTGGCGAAGCCGCTTTTCTTAATAAATATCAAAAGTTAAAGTCTTATCCATCAAAGCTAATATTATAGAATTAGAAAAATGATAAATATTAATCAAATATATGTAAATATAAGTCAAAATATTACAAAACTATTGACATTAGTAGATTATATGATGTATTATATATAAAAATGAAAAAGCTAATGCAGGAGGATACACATGGAGAACGCGACAAAATTTTTTAGATTTAACGATAGCTTTGAAACAATGAAAGATGAGGAATTAGTTTCACTTATCAAATCTGATAATAAAGAAGCTTTAGATTATCTTTTAAATAAATATAGGGATCTTGTGTACATTAAAGTAAGCAAGTATTTTATTATTGGTGCTGAAAAAGATGATATATTTCAAGAAGGAATGATAGGCCTATATAAAGCAATACAAAGTTTTAAAGCAGACAAACATAATTCATTTAAAACTTTTGCAAACATGTGTATAGAAAGACAGTTAATAACAGCTATAAAGACATCTAATAGACAAAAACATATGCCACTTAATTCATATTTGTCATTAAATACAACATCTTATGACGAAGAAGATGAAAAAACTTTATTGGATGTTCTAAATAACAAAACAGTAGAAGATCCACTAGATACTATTACAAAAAAAGAATATTACCAGACTGTAGAAGATACAATAGACAAGTCACTTAGTGATTTTGAAAAACAAGTCTTAAAAAAATTTATAAAAGGAGATAGTTATGTTAAAATAGCTGAAGAATTAGATGCTCCAGTTAAATCTGTCGATAATGCTATTCAAAGAATTAGAAAAAAAGCAATGAAAAATATTATGAATAATGATGAAATATAGGCTTTTATAGCTCAGTAGGTAGAGCACTTCCATGGTAAGGAAGGGGTCGCCGGTTCGATTCCGGCTGGAAGCTCCAAAGACAAATCTGTTCGAATTTTATATAGAGCAGTACATACAAAATCAATCAGAAATGGTTGATTTTTTTCTTTTGCAAAAAAATATACAAAGATGATAAATTATGTTATAATCAATATGCAGTCTTTTATAATGAAGATATTTTAAATATAAAGGAAATAGAATTATTATGGGAAATTTAAAGTTAGATAATACAAACTCTTTTGGAGCTGCTGGATATACTATGAATTGGGTTTCTAATCCAAAATCAACATTTGGAGGAGTATTTAAAAATGAAGTTGCATTGTTAGAATCAGGTATTATGAATTACAGATATATTCAATTAGGCGATGTAAAAGATGCGTATGACATATTAGAAAATAAATTATCTAATTTAAAAAATATTGAATTTGAAGATGTTATGAGATTTATTGCTGAAACAGTTCAAGAATATTTTGGAGATTATAGTAATTTGAGTAGTAGATTAGAGAATTATCCAGATGAGGATGATGTAAGACTCTTTTCAATGGAAAGAGGAAAAGCATCTAATTTAAAGGGTAAAAATGCAGCAGCGTGTGTTGAAAGAGCTATGTTATCACAAAATTTATTAAAATATATTTCTGAAAAATTACCTGGATTGGAATCTTACTTTAAAGAGACAGGAATAGAAATACAAAGAGATGAAGATAAACCGAAACAAGAAGCACATGCATTTAATTTGGTGTCTTATAATGGAAAGTATTATATATTTGATTCTACTATTCCTAAAGGTACTAAAGATAATTTACAACCAATAGTTGCAGAATTACCGGAACATGTTTTTACCTCATTGGTTGAAAGTTCACGCATAGGTTATGCAGTTGAACTTGAACATATTTCAGCGCTAACAGGAAAGAAAATGCATTATATACTTGATTATTATGCTGAAAGTAAATATAAAACAAATGATTCAAAGTTGGCACGGAAGAGAAGCCGAATTATCTAATTTAGAGGAAGAAGCTAAAAAAATTTCTGAAGCTGAAGCATTGATAGAGCAACAAAAAGAAGGTCAAGATATAGGAGAAAATTAGTATGAAAGAAAATACACAAGAAAAATCATTAGTACAAGTTAATGAAAACAGCATATTTTATAAAATAAAAAAGTTTTTTAGAAATCTATTTCGTAAAGATACAGAAGTTGAAAGTAATGATGTTGTTAAAGAAAATATAAGTAATAATATAGAAAATGAAACTAAAAAATCAGCTTTTAAAGAAAGTATTAAGAATATTGAAGATGAAGAAACAAAGTTATTAAAACTTCAAAAACAATATCGTAGTGGAGAAATAAAAGAAGAAGAACTAACACAAGAACAAGTAAATTCTTTATGTGCCTTATATGATAAACAAATAGCTAATTTAAAGAAATCTAATGAAATGAGAAAACAAAAACTCTTGGAATATAGAAGAAAATTACAAGCATAATAATTTAATAATATTTGACATTTATAAAAATATTAAGTATAACAAATATAGGAAATGACAATTCCACAAACGTGGTTTTGCCGAATAGAGTTAACTCGCATCTACTCGTCAAAGTACAGATGTGAGTTTTTATTATTTATGTAGCCTGCTATTAACCCAGTTCATATACAGAACTGTAGCCAAGGCAACGTTTAATGTTAAAGATAGCATAAATGCTATTATAAAAAATAGTATCACTTTAAAATAAAATTTTATTATAATTTTTTATTGCAACTATTGTAAAATACGTAAAATTATGTTAAATTATAAATAATATATTTATGTAATATATAACTTAAATGATTATAAAATAAAAAGTAAGACTAAATAAGTAACAAATTTTATCTTTAGGTTAAAATTTAGAAATAAAAGAGACTTTAAGGAGGTAATTATTTTGGAATATTCTAAAAAAGTGGATGAAAAATGGCAAAAGAGATGGAAAGAAAGTGGAACATATAAATATAATATGGATGACAAAAAAGAAAAATTTTATACACTAGAAATGTTTTCATATCCATCAGGAGCAAAATTACACTTAGGACATTGGTTTAATTATGCACCAGCAGATTCTTTTGCAAGACTAAAGAAAATGCAAGGATATAATGTATTTCATCCAATGGGATTTGATGCATTTGGACTTCCAGCAGAAAACTATGCTATAAAAACAGGAATACACCCTGAAGATTCAACAAAAAAGAATATTGAAACAATGAAAAGACAACTAGAAGAAATGGGTGGAAGTTATGATTGGGATTATTCTGTAGAAACTTGCATGCCAGATTATTATAAATGGACACAATGGCTTTTCTTGCAACTATACAAAGCAGGACTTGCATATAAAAAAGAAGCTCCAGTTAACTGGTGTGATAGTTGTAAAACAGTTTTAGCAAATGAACAAGTTATTGGTGGAAGATGTGAAAGATGTGATTCACAAGTAGAAAGAAGAAAATTATCACAATGGTTCTTTAAAATAACAGATTACTCAGAAGAATTATTAAAAGGTCTAGATACTTTAGATTGGCCAGAATCAACTAAGAAGGTTCAAGTAAATTGGATTGGTAAATCTGAGGGTAGTGAAGTAAAATTCAAATGTGAGGATAATAAACATGAAATAACAGTATTTACAACAAGAGTAGATACATTATGCGGAGTAACATATATTGTTATTGCACCTGAAAGTGACTTAGTACAAGAAATAACAACAGAAGAATATAAAGAAGGTGTACAAAACTATATAAAAGAAACATCTAAATTAAGTGAAATTGAAAGATTATCAACAGAAAAAGAAAAAACAGGAGCTTTCACAGGAGCATATGCGATAAATCCAATAAATGGAGAAAGAGTTCCTATTTGGATTGCAGATTATGTACTAGAAGATTATGGAACAGGTAGTGTTATGGCAGTTCCAGCACATGATACAAGAGACTTTGAATTTGCAACAAAATATAACTTACCAATAAAGCAAGTAATAGAAAGCAAAGATGGTAGTAAAGTAGAGTTACCATTTACAGAATATGGAGTATTGATAAATAGCGGAAAATATACTGGACTAGAATCTAGTGAAGCTAGAAAGAAGATTACTGAAGATTTGGAAAAAACAAATCAAGGAAAAATATCAATTAATTATAGATTAAAAGATTGGCTAGTATCAAGACAAAGATACTGGGGAGCACCAATTCCAATAATATATTGTGAAAAATGTGGAATAGTACCAGTACCAGAAGAAGATTTACCAGTTTTACTTCCATATGATGTAGAATTTACACCAGATGGTGAATCACCACTTAGAAAATCAAGTGAATTCATGAATTGCACTTGCCCTAAATGTAAAGGAAAGGCATTAAGAGAAGCAGATACATTAGATACATTTGTATGTTCATCTTGGTATGAACTAAGATATCCAGATTCAAAAAATTCTAAAAAGCCTTTTGACCCTGAGCTTATAAACAAAATGTTACCAGTAGATACGTATGTTGGTGGTAAAGAACATGCAGCAATGCACTTAATATACTCAAGATTTATAACAAAAGCATTAAGAGATTTAGGATATTTGAATTTTGATGAACCATTTAAGAGATTAGTACATCAAGGTATGATCTTAGGTCCAGACGGAAACAAAATGAGTAAGAGCAAAGGAAATACAGTATCACCAGAAGAATATATAGAGAAATATGGATCAGACATATTTAGAATGTATATAATGTTTGGATTTGATTATAGACAAGGTGGACCTTGGGACGAAAATGGTATAGCATCAATGGTAAAATACTTTACAAGACTTGAACAAATAATTCAAAAGGTAAATGACATAAAAAATCAAACTTCTAAGCAAGAAATAGAAATGCCTGAAAAAGAATTATTAAGATTAAAGAATCAAACTATAAAATCTATGGAAAATGATATAGAAGATTTTAGATTTAATACAGCTATAGCAAGAAGTATGGAATTATCTAATAAGATAAGCGAATATATGAGAAGTAAAGAAATTAATGTAGATGTATTATTAAATGTTGTAAAAACATTTGTAACACTACTTGCACCACTTGCTCCACACTTTGCAGAAGAGCTATGGGAAAAGTTAGGAGAAAAAGATTTTGTATATAATCAAAAATGGCCAGAAGTAAATGAAAGCGAATTAAATGGTGGCACAAAGGAAATACCAGTTCAAGTAAATGGAAAATTGAAATGCTGTGTTACAGTAAATGCAGAAGAGAGTGAAGACAAAATCTTAGAGATTATAAAAAATTCAGATAAAGTTAAGGAACTTTTAGACAAACATGAAATAGTAAAAGAGATATATGTACCAGGCAAGATATACAACCTAGTAGTAAAAGATAAAAAATAATGTATTTAAATTCTAAACTTTTAAATAATAGTGTAATAAAAATTTAGAAGATTAATTTCATAAGATACACTTTAAAAAATAATTCTAGCTTTTGCTAGAATTATTTTTGTATAATTTTATTAACACAAACAACAGTAGAATTATCAGGAATATCTATTAAAACAATAGCATTTGCACCAATTTTAACATTATTTCCAATGTTTATTGCTCCTAATACTTTAGCACCAGTACCAATTAAAACATTATTGCCAATAGTAGGATGCCTCTTATACTTGCTATTACCACGACCACCCAGTGTAACATCATGATATATAGTGCAATCATTTCCAATTATTGCAGTTTCACCTATAACAATACCAGTGCCATGGTCGATAAATAATCTTCGTCCAATCTTTGCACCTGGATGTATTTCAATTCCAGTAAAAAATTTCCCTATTTGAGAAACAAACCTTGCTAAAAAGTATAATTTATGAATATATAAAAAGTGTGCTAATCTATGAAATATAAGTATGTGAAAACCAGGATATAAAATAAATACATCAAGGAGGCTTTTACAAGCTGGGTCTTTATATTTAATATTTTTAGCATCTTCAATTAGTTCTTTAAATACTTTTAACATATAACCTCCTCTTAAATATAATATGAATATTAATTAAATTTGGAAATTAAATAATGGATAAAAAATAAAATCGTTCGAAAAGTTGAAAATTATGTAAATTTATGATAGACTATATAATACAGCAAAGGTTTAAGAAATCTATTAGGCCATGGTAGATTAAAACCTTTTTTACCCAGCATTTATTACTGTAAGAAAGGAGAACATCACGGTGGAACACATACTGGTAAATCGTATCCGGTTAAAACGGACTACAGTATCAGAACCACTTGCCTTTCAAGACGATGAGGTAACTCAAATAGTGATTGCACTTTCCGGAATTGTGACGGTAAGGCCTATCACTAGGATGAATTACAAAATCGAAATGAGTGCTATAACTCCAAAAATGAAAAACAAAATCCTTGGGATGTCCTTAGAGACAGACTTAGGTGGGAGTTGCATCACTTTTATTGGCGCGAGAGGTACTGAGTTCATTGAGACTTTGGAGACGCCGGAAGCCATTTACAGGAAGATGGAAAAGGCTCAAAAAGATTTTGTACTTGTGCACTTTGTGGAAGGCGACAAACCGAACAGAGAAATTAAACAGGTACTTCTTAGAGCCTCCAAAATCTTATCTGTCAAGGAAGGTCTTCTGCTTGGAAATTCTATTAGCTATGAAGACTTAAGTGATGAGGAGTGGAGACAAGTAGAAAAATTTGTCTCCAAAGATGAAATCGGCGGAAGCAGGATGGGCTACTATAATGAAGCAGATTCCCTTCAATTCACCGATATACTCGAAACTCCTGTTGCAATTTACAATCGTATGTACACCTTTTAAGCATATCGTGATACATGGCCACAGTAAGGCGCTTTTTATAAAAGTGCCTTCCTGTCTTTTACTCTGTAACATTAAATCTCTAAAAATAAAACATTTTGAGTTATTCTAATTAAAAAAAATTATCAAGTAACGTCTCTTTTGTAAAATTTCTAATAAAGACTTGCAAAATCTACCAAAACCCAATATAATAAGTATATAATTTTAAATAAAAAGGAATGATAACAAAAAATGAAAATAGGAATAGTAGGACTTCCAAATGTCGGAAAGAGTACAATGTTTAATGCAATAACAAATGCTGGTGCAGAATGTGCAAACTATCCTTTTTGTACAATAGAACCAAATGTAGGAATGGTAGCGGTTCCAGATGAAAGACTAGATGAACTTGCTAAAATGTATAATCCAGAAAAAGTAACACATGCTGTTATAGAGTTTGTGGATATAGCAGGACTTGTAAAAGGCGCAAGCAAAGGAGAAGGACTTGGAAATAAATTCTTGTCACATATTAGAGAAGTAGATAGCATTGCAGAAGTAGTAAGATGCTTTGAAGATTCAAACATAGTACACGTAGATGGAAGTATTTCACCTAAAAGAGATATAGAAACAATAAATTTAGAGCTTATTTTTGCAGATATAGAGACCATAGATAAGAGATTAGAAAAAGCAAAAAAAATGTTAAAAGCAGACAAAAAATATGCTTTTGAAATTGAAGTATTGGAAAAAGTAAAAAAAGTACTAGAAGAAGGCAAATCTGCAAGAACAATAGATTTTACAGAAGAAGAACAAGAAGTAATGAAAGATACATATTTACTCACATTAAAGCCAATAATATACATAGCAAATATAAGCGAAGAGCAAATTGCAAATGTAGATACAGATAAATATGTTAGCGAAGTAAAAGAATATGCAGAATCAGAAAATGCAAAAGTTATACCTTTATGTGTAAAGATAGAAGAAGAATTATCAACACTTGAAGGCACAGATAAAAAAGAAATGTTAGAAGCATTAGGACTTGAAGAATCAGGACTAGATAAAGTTATAAAAACGAGTTATGATTTATTAGGATTAATGTCATTTTTAACAGCAGGAGAGCCAGAAGTTAGAGCTTGGACAATAAAAAAAGGAACAAAAGCACCAGAAGCAGCAGGAAAGATACATTCAGATATACAAAGAGGATTCATTAGAGCAGAAATTGTATCATATGATGATTTAATGAAAGAAGGCTCAATGAATGCAGTAAGAGATAAAGGATTACTTCGTTCAGAAGGAAAAGACTATATTATGCAAGATGGAGATATTGTATTATTTAGATTTAATGTATAAAAAGAGGAGGAAAACAAATGGAAAATAATGAAAAGACAGAGGGAAAGAAATTAGAAGAGGAGCTATTTAATAGTAAAAAATCAGGATGGGAAAGAGCAACTGATGAAGAAAAAGGATTAATATATACTTTTTCAAATGAATATATGAACTTTTTAAATAGGTCTAAAACAGAAAGAGAATTTGTAAAATCAGCAAAAGAGCTTCTAGACAAAAACGGCTATAAAGATTTGAATTCAGTAGAAAGCATACATCCAGGAGACAGAGTATATTATATAAATAGAGAAAAAAGTATGTATATAGCTGTTATTGGAAATAAAAAGATAGAAGAAGGATTAAACCTAGTTGGAGCACATATAGATTCTCCAAGACTAGATTTAAAACCAAATGCTCTATATGAAGATTCAGGATTTGCATACTTTGATACACATTATTATGGAGGAATAAAAACATATCAATGGACAGCAATACCACTTTCAATACATGGAGTTATTGTTAAAACAAATGGAGAAAAAGTAGAAGTAAATATAGGAGAAGATGAAAATGACCCAATATTTACAATAACAGACCTTTTACCACATTTAGCTAAAGAACAAATGCAAAAAAAGCTTGGTGAAGGAATTAATGGAGAAGACTTAAATCTACTTATAGGAAATATGCCATATAATGATAAAGCTGTTTCTGAAAAAGTAAAATTAAATATAATGAAAATCTTAAACGACAAATATGGAATAAAAGAATCAGATTTCTTAAGTTCAGAATTAGAACTTGTTCCAGCATTTAATGCAAGAAGTCTTGGATTTGATGAGAGCATGGTTGCAGGATATGGTCAAGATGATAAAGTATGTGCATACACAGCTTTAAGAGCGGTTATGGAAGCAGGAGTTCAAGATAAAACAGCAGTATGCATACTATCAGATAAAGAAGAAGTAGGAAGTATGGGAAATACAGGAATGGAATCACAAGTATTTGATTACTTCGTATCAGAACTTTTAAATAAATCAGGAGAAAATAGACCAAATCTATTAAATAAAGTATTCTGTAACTCTAGTATGTTATCAGCAGATGTTGGTGTAGCATATGACCCAATATATGCATCAGTATCAGATAGAACAAACTCAGCTTTTGCATCATTTGGAATATCTTTTGATAAATACACAGGATCAAGAGGAAAAGCAGGAGGATCTGATGCAAATGCAGAATTTATAGGAAAATTGAGAGGAATATTAGAGAAAAATAATATACAATATCAACTTTCAGAACTTGGAAAAGTAGATGTAGGCGGTGGAGGAACTATCGCATATATACTAGCAAACAAAGGAGTAGAAGTAATAGATTGCGGAGTTGCAGTATTATCAATGCATTCACCTTATGAAGTCGCAAGTAAGTTTGATATATATTCAGCTTATAGAACTTATA
The DNA here is from genome assembly GCA_947590905.1 of uncultured Clostridia bacterium. Taxonomy (GTDB): domain Bacteria; phylum Bacillota; class Clostridia; order TANB77; family CAG-508; genus JAAWPK01. Next base: position 31,234 of record CANQCU010000016.1, read on the forward strand.
AAGTATTCTATGAAGAAGCGTAAAAAAGATTATTTGATAAAATAGCAAAATTTGTGAATATAATTTATAAAAAAAGGAACTTGAATTTGAAAATTACTTTAAAAGTAAAATTCAAAATCTAAAGTTCCTTTTTCATTTACGTATTTTCCTTTTTATACTCTTTTAAAACAGGCTGAATTTGCTTACCTAAAATAGCACTTTCTATACTAGGAATTACCATATCAAAATGAGCAACAAGCGAATTAGGCTTTTTTTCATAATCATCTTGACCAAAAGGTACAAAATACACATATTTTAAATTCATAAGCTTAACAATGTTTTGTCCGCTTAAACCGAAGTCCATCATTAGTAGAAACAGCAATAATAATAGGGCTTTGATTTCTAAGTGTAGCTTTAACAGCTAAATTTGCAGCATTATCAGTAATACCATTAGCCATTTTAGCCATAAAATCACCTGTTGCTGGAAGAACAAGCATAGCATCCATTTTATTTTTTGGACCAAATTTTTCAGCTTCAACAATATCTTTTACAACATCTCTTCCGCAAATATCTTTTACTTCATTTACGAAATCTTCAGCTTTTCCAAACCTTGTGTCATAATCTATAACTTTATTAGAAAGAACGGGATATAAGTCATATCCTTGTTCTTTTAAGCTCTTAAGGACAATTAAAACTTTTTTTAGAGTACAAAAAGAAGCGGTAATAACTACACCTAACTTCATTTTAAAATCTCCTATCATAACGTAGATTTATTTTAGCAAAAGCATCTAAAAACCATTGCAAATTATCATAAATATTTTAAGTAAAAGTATCTAAATGCTTTTACAAATTGTCATATAACACTTTAAGCAAAATGTCGGAAGCCTTTTTTGGTGCAAAAATACTTGGAATCGAAAGGTATAAATTGTACTCAAATTTACTTTTATACTTTTCTACAAGTTTTTTATCTATACCATAAGGAAAAGATGCTATATCTAAAACATATGGAATTTTTTCTAAAGTTAAAACTTCTTCAGGAATTACGTTAGCTGGAATAGTATTAATTACAATATCACATTCACTAAAAACTTCTTTCAAATTTTGAACATTCAAAGGATAAAAATTTTTGACTTTATCCTTGAAAATCTGCTCTTTAGGCCTTGCAAGCATAAAAAACTTAGAAGAGTCTTTTAGTCTCAAATATAATTCTTTTCCAAGATTACCATATCCTAAGATACAAACATTATCTTTTTTTCTATCCTTTATATTATCAAGAACACCGCTCTATTGTAAGAAAATCATTTTCCTTCTTTACTTCATCATAATCTAAAAAACTAATAAGCTGTTCTTTTGGAATAAGTTCTAAAAGTCTTTTAGACTTAAGTCCTGTAAAAAATTTTGTATTTTTATTAATATTTTCGAAGATATTTTTAGAAAGGTTAATCATACCTTGAGGTGATTTAATTTCTAAATTATCATTAATTCCACTAATTGGAAAGATTACGACATCATAATTAGATAAGTCAATATTTATGTCATTTAGAAATTCAACTTCAATAGATTTATTTGAACTATTTATATCATTATTATTTAGAAAATTATTTTCATTTTCCATATGAGCATCTAAATTTTGACTAAATTCAGAATAATTAAACCCAATCATATAAACGTGATATTTCTTGCTCAAAGCCTTAGCCATATAGATATATCTTTTGTCTCCACCTAAAAATAAAATATTCATAGCTTCCTCCATTCTGTACAATAATATTTTATGAAAAAATAATGTACATGTTAAAAAAATAACATAGAAATTAAAAATATTTATGAGTTTGCCATATATTATGTTTTATTAGTTATTATAAGCAGTATCTTATATAACTAATAAAACATAATATATATGAGTAAAGTAATGAGGTTAAATTAAAGCATAATATTTTTAATATATGTACATCCTCTTAAAGTTTAAGAAAGGAAAGGAATTTTATTATGTGTGCAATATGTGGATGGATAAATGAAAAAGAAGATTTAAGTAAAAATCAAGATAGATTTAAAGAAATGCTAGAAGAGATGTCATGCAGAGGAAAAGACCATACAGGATATCATTTCGAAAAACATATTTTACTTCGGACATAAAAGACTTGCAATTATAGATTTGGAAAAAGGAAATCAACCAATGTACTATAAAGACTATGTAATAATATATAATGGAGAACTATATAACACAGATGAAATAAGAGAAGAATTGAAGAAAAAAGGATATACATTTGACACAACATGTGATACAGAAGTAATGCTAAAAGGATATGCAGAGTATAAAGAAAAAATATTAGATAAAGTAGAAGGTATATTTGGTTTTGGTGTATATAATAGAGAAACAAAAGAAATATTTTTAGCAAGGGATAGATTCGGAATAAAACCACTTTACTATGCATATAAAGATAACAATTTTATATTTGCTTCTATGATTAGAGCTATACTTAGAAGTAAAGTAATTAGGCCATATTTAAGCAAAGAATCTCTAGGAGAAATATTAGCACTACGGACCATCAAAAAAGCAGGGAAGCGGAATATTTACAGAAATAAAAGAATTAAGAGCAGCACATTATTTAAGATATAAAGAAGGAAAAATAGAAATAAAAAGATATTGGAATGTAAAAACAAAAGAATGTAATGACACATTCGAGGAAGCGAAAGAAAAAGTAAAAGAGCTTCTAACAGACTCTATAAAAAGACAAATGGTATCAGATGTACGGAATTGCAACACTTTTAAGTGGAGGGCTTGACTCTAGCTTAATTACAGGAATTGTAGCAAGCAATCAAAAAGAAAGATTAACAACATATTCAATAGATTATGAAGATAATGATAAATATTTTAAAAAGACGGCATTCACAGTATCATTAGATGAGCATTATATTGATGTAATGAGTAAAGCATTTAATACAAAACATGAATATAAAACAATAACACAAGAAGACGTTGTAAATTATTTAAAAGATGCTTTATATGCCAAAGATTATCCAGGAATGACAGATATAGATTCATCAATGCTTTGGTTTTCTAGAGAGATTGCAAAAGAATATAAGGTAATCTTAAGTGGAGAATGTGCAGATGAAATTTTTGGAGGATATCCATGGTTTTATAGAAAGGATTTAAATGATAGAAAATTATTCCCTTGGATAAATAACTTAGAATATAGGCAAAGTTTATTAAATGAAAAATTGCAAGATGAAATAGATTTAAAGAAAATTGTAGAAGAAGAGTATGAAAAAACAATAAATGAACTAGAAGAAAATGATAGGGAAAAAAAAGATAAAAGATTATTCTATATAAACATGACGCATTTTATGCAAGCATTACTTGAAAGAAAAGATAGAATGACAATGTATTCAACATTAGAAGCAAGAGTGCCATTTGCTGATACAAAGCTTGTAGAATATTTATGGAATTTACCTTTTGAATATAAATATAACCAAAATACAGAGAAATATCTTTTAAGAGAAGCATTCAAAGGAGTAATACCAGATGAAGTATTAAATAGAAAGAAAAACCCTTATCCAAAAACTCATCATCCAAAATTTTTAGAAATGGTATCAAAAGCATTAAGAGAAAGATTAGAAAATAAAAATAGTAAGATGTATAAAATTTTTAACATAGATGAAATTAACAAATTATTAGATAGTAAAGAAGATGACATACTTCCTTGGTATCGGTCAACTTATGACAAGACCACAGCTTATTGCATATCTTTATGAATTTGATCTTTGGCTTGAAGAATATAATGTAGAAATAGAGGGAATTTAATAAATATCAAAAAATCATATTACAGCATGAAAAAACTTAGCCACTCCCGTGGGGAGTGGCTAAGTTTAATTATTAGCAGATGAAGCTAATAATTAGGAAAAAAGTTTACCAATGGCCTGGTGGGCATTTGTGTGGCTGGGTACATAGTAACCAACGCCCACGCACTTTTCCCCATCGCAGACCAGGTCTCTGTAATGAGCAGAGGGCCGCCAACCGAGGGGAGTCATGACGCTATGGCAGAGGATCTGCGAAGAGAAGTTGGAAAAACGCGCCACAGTGCCGATGAACACTTCTCCTTTTTCATAACGCACGACGAACTTCCGATAGTTTTTTGAGTAAAGCTTTTCCATAATGACCTCCTTATGGGCAATTGCCCGTTTTATTTTGCCTAAACCTACAGATGCACGGAGTTTTAACAACGTTCATCTATATATATTATACCATGATTAACATAAAAAGTCAAAATAATCAATTTTTTTTACAATAAAGAAATGTCTGTTGCTTAAAAAATTTTTTTATGATATAGTATTAAAAGAAAATGAGAGAATATTAATTAATATAAGAAAGAAGGTAAAAATGCAAACAAAAGCAGAAAAGAAAACAAATAAAGCAGAAGGTTTTATGAAAAGTGTACTTGTACTTATGATATCACAAGTATTTATAAAACTTTTAGGATTTGTTTATAGAGTATATCTCACAAATAGAGAAGGATTTGGCGACGAAGGAAATGCAATTTATAGTGGAGGATACTTAATATATGCTTTACTTCTAACAATATCTTCAATAGGTGTGCCAAATGCAATATCAAAACTCGTATCAGAAAGAGTAGCAATTCGGAGATAATAAAGGAGCAAATAGAGTTTTTAAAATAGCTCTTATGACATTTGGAGTAATAGGACTAATTGGCACATTGATATTGTTTTTTGGAGCTGGATATATTTCAAATGTAATTTTACAAATACCAGAATCAGAGTTAACACTTGTTGCATTATCTCCTGCAATATTCTTTGTAACAGTAGCATCCGTAATGAGAGGATACTTTAATGGAAGAGATAAAATATCAGCAACAGCAAAAGCACAAACATTAGAACAAATATTTAAAACTATTCTAACAATTGCAGTAGTAGAAATAGTTGTACTTATATATGGCCAAAATGTAACAATTATGGCAGCTGGTGCAAACCTTGCAACTACTCTATCCGTAATATTAAGCTTTGGATATCTAGGACTTTACTATAAATTGTATAAGAAAAATCAAGGCGAAAATTTAAAAATACAAAAGGTAGATTATAAACCTGAAAAAGCGATAGAAGTAGTAAAAAAAATATTATTTGTTTCAATTCCAATAACACTTAGTGCAATAATGTCAACATTAAACAAAAACATAGATTCAATAACAGTAGTAAGAGGACTAAAAAAATTTCTATCAGAAGGAGAAGCAAAACTACAATATGGAATATTAAGTGGAAAAGTAGATACACTAACAACACTTCCATTATCATTCAATATTGCATTTGCAACAGCATTAGTTCCAGCAATCTCTGCAGCAATGGCAAAAAAAGAATATGAAAGTGCAGAAAAACGAATATCATTCTCATTATTGGTTACAATGATTATAGGATTGCCTTGTACCTTTGGAATGATAATATTTGCACAGCCAATAATAAATCTTATATTTCCTAATGCAACGGCAGGGGCTTTACTTCTACAAATAAGTGCATTAACAATAGTTTTTTCAGTACTTGCCCAGACAACTAATGGAGCATTGCAAGGACTCGGAAAAATTATGATACCAGCAATTTCATCATTTGTAGGATTAGTTGTTAAATTAATATTAAATATTATATTAATATCAATACCAGAGATAGGAGTAAACGGTGCAGCTATAGGTTCTATTGTTAATAACGTATTAGTATTTTTAATAAGTTATTATATACTTAATAAGACAATAAAATTAAATATAAAACCAATGAAATTTATCGTAAAACCGTTACTTGCGACATTTATTATGTGTGTATGCTCATACTGGATATATTTATTTCTAGCGGGAACAATTGTAACAGAGAAAATCGCAACAATAATTGCACTTGTTTTTGCAGTAGTAATATATTTTATAAGTATAATAGTTTTAAAAATATTTACAAAAGAGGAATTACACATGATACCTTATGGAAATAAATTGTGCAAAATACTTGAAACGACTGGTATATATAGATAATTCTTAAATCGGCAAATTTACTTTAAGACAAAATTACGTAGAATTTATATGTCTCTAAGAAAAAAACAAAAAAATAAAATAAAAAAAGAAGGATTTTAAAGAAATTTGACGAATAATCTTATTGTAGATATATACAATCTACATAAACGAAACTTTATAGGAGGTAATGTAAATGAACAAATCTGATTTAATCGCAGCTATAGCTGCTAAAACAGGAGCAACTAAAAAATGTGCAGAAGCTTCTTTAAACGCAATGACAGAAGCTGTTACTGATGCATTAGTAAAAGGAGACAAAGTACAATTAGTTGGATTCGGATCTTTCGAAGTTAGAAAAAGAGCAGCTAGAAAAGGAAGAAACCCACAAACTAAAGAAGAAATCAAAATACC
>CANQCU010000017.1 GCA_947590905.1 uncultured Clostridia bacterium
TTATAACCTTCCCAAGTTGTGAAAGCTATTATTACGTTTTTACCAAGTGCCATTTCTCCATTTTGTGTAGAAGGTCCGTCTGCTATAACGTCTCCTGCCTTAACTTTTTCGCCTTTTACTACTATTGGTTTTTGATTTATACATGTTCCACCATTTGTTCTCTTGAATTTACGTAGTCTATAGGTTTCAATTTCGCCTTTGGTGTTTTCTATTGTTATTTCGTCACCTGTAACTTTTTTAACTACACCATTTGATTTTGCAAGTATCATTATTCCAGAGTCTTTTGCTGCTTTGTATTCTATTCCTGTTCCAACTATTGGTGAATCTGTTATCATTAGAGGTACTGCTTGACGTTGCATGTTTGCACCCATTAGCGCACGGTTTGCATCGTCATGCTCTAAGAATGGTATCATTGCTGCACCAACTGATACTAATTGCTTTGGTGATACATCCATATAGTCTACTTGATCTGCTGATACTTCTGTTACTTCGTCTAAGTATCTAACTTTTATTTTCTTATTTATAAATTTTCCATCTTTTCCGATTGGTTCATTTGCTTGTGCTATTGCGTGTCCGTCTTCATCATATGCTGCCATATATACTATCTCGTCTGTAACTTTATGTGTTTTTGGATCTATTTTTCTATATGGTGTTTCTATGAAACCATATTCGTTTATTATAGCAAATGATGATAATGCTGAAATTAGTCCTATGTTTGGTCCTTCTGGTGATTCTATTGGGCATAATCTTCCGTAGTGTGTATAGTGAACGTCTCTTACTTCGAATCCTGCTCTTTCACGAGAAAGTCCACCAGGTCCTAATGCTGAAATTCTTCTTTTATGTGTTAATTCTGATAATGGATTTGTTTGATCCATGAATTGTGAAAGTTGTGAACTTCCAAAGAATTCTCTTATTGATGATGTTATTGGTTTTGTGTTAATTAATGTTTGTGGAGTTACAACGTCTAAATCTTGTATTGTCATTCTTTCTCTTACAACTCTTTCTAGTCTTGTTAAACCAATTCTAAATTGATTTTGTAATAGTTCTCCAACACTTCTTATACGTCTATTTCCTAAGTGGTCTATATCATCAACAGATCCTAAGTTATGTGCTAAATTTAAAAGATAACTTACAGAAGCTATTATATCTTCTGTTGTTATGTGCTTTGGAATTAATTCTCCTAAAGCTTCTTTTATTGCTTTTTTTAAGTCTTTTTCTTCAGTTGTTTCTAATATATGTTTAAGTACTGCATAGTTAACTTCTTCTTTTATGTTTAAGTCACTTAAATCTATGTTTACTACATTATGGATATCAACTGTTCCATTTCCTATAATTCTTACTTTTTTGTCTTCTACTTTTACATTTACTATGTTTATTCCTGAGTCTTGTATCTTACGAGCCATTTCTTTTGTTATGACTGTATCTTTAGATACTAAAACTTCACCAGTTTCTTCATCTACTATATCATCAAATGCTATTTTATTTTCTATTCTTGTTGCTAAACTTAGTTTTTTGTTGAATTTGTATCTTCCAACTCTTGCTAAGTCATATCTTCTTTCGTCAAAGAATAGTCCGTTAAATAGGTTTCTTGCAGCATCTACTGATGGTAATTCTCCTGGTCTTAATTTCTTATATATTTCGATTAGTGCTTCATCTTGAGTCTTTACTGTGTCTTTTTGTAATGTTGCTAAGATTTTTTCATCTTCCCCGAACATTTCTATCATAGATTCGTCTGTTGTTAGTCCTATTGCTCTTAAAAGTGTTGTTACTGGTAATCTTCTTGTTCTATCTACTCTTGCATAGAATACATCATTTGAGTCTGTTTCGTATTCTATCCATGCTCCTCTTATTGGCATTACTGTTGATGTAAAGATTTTCTTTCCAGTTTTATCAAAGTCTGCTGCATAATAGCATCCTGGTGAACGTACTAACTGACTAACTATAACTCTTTCTGCTCCATTGATTACAAATGTACCACTATCTGTCATTATAGGAAAATCACCTAAATATATCTCTTGCTCTTTGATTTCTCCTGTTTCTTTATTGATTAATCTAACTTTTACATGTAATCTTGATGAATATGTTGCGTCTCTTTCCTTTGTTTCCTCTAATGAATATTTTGTTTTGTCTTCCATGTAATAATCAAAGAATTCAAGTACTAAATTTCCAGAATAATCTACTATTGGTGATATATCTCTTAATACTTCGCCTAACCCTTCTTTTAAAAACCATTCATAAGAGTCTTTTTGCACTTTAATGAAATTTGGCATTTCAATGCTGTCGCCAATTTTTGCGAACGTTTTACGTACGCATTTTTCGTGTTTTACATCTTTCATGGATTGTTTTTCACTCCTTAATAATATTTTAATTTGTGAAGCTTTAGATAAAATTTATCTTTAAAGAAGTCCTTCTTAAAATATACATACTAACTTTCGAATTCTTATCGCTTCAAAATAAGTTTTTTCAAGCTATAGAGGCATATTTTAATTCCTCTTCTTTTAGAATTTAAACATATTTATCGATTATAATACAGTTAAATATTATAGCATGTATTAGCAAAGGTTGTCAAGCCTTACGGAAAAAATAATTTGAAAATTTTTTGAAAAAAATTTTTAACTATAATTTGTTTATAAAATTAAAAAGAAAAGAGTAATATAATTATTTTTTTAAGTTTTGCTGTCGCAACTTCCAAAATAACATTTTTAATGTAAGTTGCTCCATATCGCACTTCGCTTACGCTCCGTTTGGTCGCTTACGCAACTTAAAAAAATAATTATATTACTCTTTTCTTATTGGAAAATATCTTATATATTTCTTCTAATATTCCCATTTTGGAACATACTTATCTTCGTCTTCTTCTAGGTAGTCTTGCATATATCCATTTTCTATTCCTAGTTCATATACATAGTCTTCTATAATGTCATATTCTTCTTTTGTTATTTTTCTGTTTATCTCTTCATACTCATTTGCTTTATACGTAGGGAAATACTGGGTCATGATACTTATATAAACTTTTTCATCTATATTTTCTTTAATCCATTTTAATATATTTTTTGTGTTTTCTATATTGTTAGGTAAAACTAAATGTCTTATTATAAGTCCTTTTTGTATCATTCCATTTTGGTCAAATTTAGGATAGCCTACCTGCCTATACATTTCTTTTATTGCATTTGTTGCTATTTCAAAATAATTATTTACTTTTGAATATTTAAGTCCTAAGTTATTATCATAATATTTTAAGTCTGGTAAATACACATCTACTATTCCTTCTAACTTTTTAATTGTTTCTACATTCTCATATCCATTTGTATTATAAATAATTGGAAGCTTTAGCCCTTCTTTTCTTGCTAATTTTACCGCTTCTATTATTTTATTTGCATATATTGTTGGAGATACTAAATTTATATTTTCTGCCTTATTTTCTTGCTGTTTTAAGAATATTTCTACTAATTCTTCTGTTTCTATTTTTCTCCCTTTTCCTAAATTACTTATTTCATAGTTTTGACAAAATACACAATTTAGATTACATTTTGAAAAAAAGACTGTTCCTGAACCATTTTTTCCACTTATACATGGTTCTTCAAATTTATGAAGGCTTACTCCTCCTATTTCTACTTTTTCTCCTGCTTTGCATCTTCCAAAAGTATTTTTCCTATCTACTTTACATTTGTGTGGACATATTGTACATTCTTCCATTTTTTCTCCCATTCCCTCTAAGACAAAAACTTTTCTTTCCATATAATTTTAAGGCTACAAGCTTTTTAACTTGTAGCCAATATTTTTTCTTTTGTATTTTTTAGTCTTTATTTTTTATAATTTCTTTTTTAATATGATGCAATCATAAGTAATATTAAACTAGCATATATAAATACACAAAGAGAAAGTCCTATAATTCCTGTTATTGCACCTGCTTTTCCTACTTTACTTCCTGTTCTCCTTGCAGATTTTGCTCCCAATACTATCCCTAGTATTGCTGTTGGTATTGACATATACCAGAAGAATACTGATATTATTGATATTATTCCTAATGTTAATGCTCCTGCTCCCATTGCTGAATTTTTTGTGTTTTCTTCCATATTAATTTTCCTCCTTTGTCATATTTATTTCTGCTATTTGTTCCATTGTTTCTAGATTATTTATTCTCATTAAGTCTTCAGAAACTGTAAACAAATTGTTTTCTATGTATAGTCCTCTTAATAGTCTTGAATTCGTAGAATAACTTACTGTGTTCTTTTTATCATGTACTACTGTTCCTTTTAAGTTTATTCCATCTTCTGGATTAATACTATATACGAAATATCCTTCTGATATATAATCTTTTCGGTAATTTTTATAATAATTTATTACTTCATCATTTGAGTCTGAACTTTGTATTTCAAACTTTTCTGTATAATTGTTTACTGGTATTGCTATTAATCCTTTTTCTTTAGAAAATAGTAAAGCTTTTGGATTAGTTAATATTGCGGATGTAGAATAACTATCTCCTATTACCGTACTTGAAATTTCTTTTGGTTTCGATACATCTGTTACATCAAATAATGCCATCTTCATTCCTGTTATTCTTGCTGTTTGTGATATAATTCTTCCTGATGAATCTCTTCTAATAGATTCTTCTGTTTGCATTCCTATTCCTATTAAGTAGTTATCATCATAAGGATGTAAATATGTACTATATCCTGGTATTTTTAATTTTCCTAATACTTTCGGAGATGTCGGCGTACTTAAATCTATTACGTACAATGGATCTACTGTTTTATATGTAACTAAATATGCTTTCTCTCCTATAAATCTTGAAGAATACATCTTTTCACCTTTTGCTAAATTTGAAGTTGTACCTATTTCTTTTAAGTTTTCATCAAGTACAGCTATTCTTGAGCCCTTTTTAGAATCATATAAAGCTACTCTTAGGTTTCCTTCGTATTCATCTAATGAATATTGATTTATTGTTGTCCCTTGTATTTTTGCCTTTGCTACATACTTGATTTCACCATCTTCTTGCATTTTAAATTTGTATATGTATGTTTTGTATCCATTTTCTTCATATTCATCCCATGTGAATGCACCTATTATTCCTTTTATTCCAAATATACTTGATATTGGTGGTACTGAAGAATTATAAGTGTATTCTTGATTTAAAAGATATATATAATTTTCTGATATGTAGGCATTTGATATATCTATTAAATATGGACTTACCTTTATTTCGTTTTTTGCATTATTTAAATCTACAAATGATATTATTGTTTGATATCTTGTATCTATGTCTTTTATATATTTTATATCATTTAGTTTTATTTCTTTTTGTTCATTATCTTCTTCATAATATCTATCTATTTTTTCATATTCTTTTCTTAATATTCCTGAAGATATTACATATAGTTTGTTATCTATACATCTTGATGTATAATATGGCTCATTTATTTGATATTCTTTTATTAGTAATGGATTTGTTTTATCTGTTGTATCATATATGTTTACTATTGTATTATTATTGCTTGAATAACTATTATAATTAGCATCACTTAATATGATTACTAATATATTTTCTTTATATATTATCATTTCTTCTGGAATTCCATTAACTGATTCTATTCTTGAAGAAATTATAGGATTTTTCTCATCTTGTACATTTGTTATTATTACATCTTCTCCTGAAATAGAATATATGTAATTCCCATCTGTTTTTATTATATCTGCTTCGTCTACATTTTCTACTTGAATATTGGTTGTTGAATAGTCTTTTGATGAACTTGATTCTGCTAGATTATTTGTTGCTGCACTATCTAAAAGCATGTCTGTTGAACTCATAACTCCTCCGTAAACCTGATGATGGTCTTGTGCTTGCAACAGATTTATTTATGCCTGATACTATCGACCATGGAAGTGCTACTATTTGCTTTGCTACATCTAATATTTCATTACTGTTATTATTATATTTCTTTTCTAGTTCTCTTTCTGTTTTTATACTTAAAAGCTCTACTTTACTTGAATTAAAGCTAATTTTAGCAATTATTAATATTATAATAATTATTACAACACATATTGCTATTTTCAATTTTTTGTGTTTCATAGTTTTTTCCTCCCAATTTTATTCACCTTTAAATTTTTTTGCAACGCTTTCTACTGCTTGAAGTTCGAATCTGTATTCTTGTTTTACATTTGGATATTTTTCTTTATCTACTTTTGATAAAAACATATCATAAGGTCTAATATATAGTTCATTTTGTCCTCCGTATAATGCGCGGTATGCAACATATTTTTCTTTTGTTTCACTATGTATTGCTATATCTTCTACTATATAATAGTCTCCTTTAAAATGTCTATAAATTCCATGTATTTTTAACTCTTGCATTTTTTAGGTATCTCCCCCTTTATTAATTTTTTATATTTATTCATAATAATTATATCTTATACTTTTCTTATTCACAAGTATTTTTCATATAAAATTAATTCTTGTATGAAAATAAGTATGAATTATACTTTTAATTGTATAAATCATACTTATTTTAACTAATATATAATTATTTAATTCGAAATTATTTGAAATAGACTACTTATTTTCTACGCTTCTATTTGCTATTTCTATTGCCTTTGATACTATATTCCCGCAAGTTTTAGAAGATACATTTCCCCATCCACCTTCTTGTTTTACTTCATTGTATACTCCTAATTCTTTTGCTATTTCTTCCTTTAAATTTTCTGACATTAGACTTCTATTCTTAGACATTTTATTTACCTCCTAATAATTTAGAGATAAATTTATTATTTGTATTTTTTTATTTTTTATTTCATGTAATTTTTTCAAATTTTAAGTTGTAAGTGTTCCATTTGGAGTATTTACTATCATTAATATATCTTCTTCTTTTCCGTTTTCTGCATTTATATATACCAAGAATTCATTTTCTTTAACTTTTCCTTTAAATTCCCAACATAATATTTCTGTATTATATTCTGTTGGAATTATTGCCAAATTTTCTGAATCTATTTCAATTTTTGGATTTAATTTTTCTTTTGCTTTTTCTTTCGTTATTATATTTTTATTTTCTTCTCTTTCATGATGGCAATTCAAATATCCTGCTGATTCCATTCCTAAAATTTCTCCATCATCTAATGCTATTTTTACTTTTATTAAATCTGCATATACTGTTATGTCATCTTGCATGTATGCATAGTTTATTAATATTGTTCCATTTTGTTTTAAATAATATGTTTCTTTCATATTATTATATCCTTTTTCGTTAAGGAATTTTTTTCCAATTTCAATTGCTTCCTCGTCTTTTATTTTTTCTTCTTGTATTTCTCTATAATAGTTCATATATACAATATGTCCACCTTTTTGAGAAATTGCTATTGATTTTGTTTTATCTCCTTGCTTTATTATAAAGCTATATGATGGAATGTTTCCATTTTCTGATAAGCCATTACTTGAAATTTCTTCGTCTTTTGCTCCTGTAAAATCTTTTGCTATTTGTTTTGCTTTTGTTTCGTCTATATTATCTCCTGTAAGTCCTTTTCTTTCTGGACTTGTCATATGCTCTGAAAATGCTCCATCATATATTAGCCCCGTATAATCATCAAATGTTGACTCTATATTTCCAAAGCTATCTGTTGATATGTTACTTACTTGCTGTGCGAAAGCTTTTTTTCCTTCGCTAGTTAATTCTCCCCATTTTATACTTCCATCATTTATCTCTGTTGCTAGCTGATTTAATGTTGCATTTAGTCCGAACAGAATATTCATGCATTTTTTCTAAATTTGATAAATCTTCATCAGTTAAATCTTGTCCATTTATTGCTTTCATTGATAGTGTATAGCTATAATCACTAACTTGGTTTAAAAATTTTTGTGCATTTGATAGCCCTTCATTATTTATTGGAAGTCTTGATAAATATACTTCTGCAAGATTTGCTTCACTCCAAACATTAGCGAGTGTTTCTGCTCCATGCTCTGCTGTTGAGCTGATTGTAGATTTAGCAAGATATGTTTCTACTTCTTCCATATAGCTTATTAATTCATAAAATGCCATATTATATGCATTTTCTGAGACTTCCCTATATTCTCTTTGTTTATTGTAAGTATAGATTCCCAGTGCAATAACTATTGCTAAAAGTATTAATATGCAAACTACCATTGTTAGCATATGCCTATCTTTTAGTCTGTTTTTCCAATCCATTAGTTTTGTTTTTATATTTTTCATTTCGTCTTCCTTTCCAAATTTTAGTTTTATTATTATTTTGTAACTTTTTTGGAAATTTATACAAAATGGAGAAATAATTATTTATTTAATACTATATTACAAATATCTCTTGCTGAATTTGGCTTTGCATATTTTTTTATATTCTCTTTTATTTCATTTATTTTTTCTTCATTATATAATGCTTTTATTATTGCTGTTTCTATGTTTTCATCTTTTTTTATCCATATTGCTAAATTATGTCTTTCTAGAAATTCTGCATTTTCTTCTTCTTGCCCTGGTATTGGATTTATCGCAATTATTGGTGTTCCTATTGCCATGCTTTCTGAAACTGTTATTCCTCCGAGGTTTGGTAATAACAACGTCTGATACGCTCATAAATTCTGGAACTTTATCTGTAAATTCTATAACTCTTATTTTTTCTTTTGCATTATATTTTTCTACTATTTCGTTAAATTTATTAAATATTTTTTCATTCTTACCTGATATTGCAATTACTTGTAAATTTCTATTTTCTTTTGCTAGTGTTTCTAATATCTCGTATACATTATTTTTTGCTAGTCCATATTTTCCACCAGCAAAAAATAGTATCTTTTTTGTATTTTCTTTTAAGTTAAATTCTTTTATTATTTCTTCTTTATTATATTTCTTCGAGAATTTTCCTGATATTGGTATCCCTGTTACATATATTTTATTTTCATCTATTCCTTTTTCTATTAATTTTTCTTTCATCTCATTATTTGATATAAAGAAATAATCTACATATTCGTGTTTTACTAACCATTGGTCATGAGGCTGAAAGTCTGTAAGTATATTTGCTAGTTTTACATTTATTTTTTTATGTTTTATTAGTGATGCACACATTTGTGTTGAAAATGGATGTGTTGATATAATAATATCTGGGTTTATTCTTCTTATTAGAGCTTTTAATTTTATTGAAAATAGTTTATTTGATACTTTTGTAACTCCTGATATTGGACCTTTGTTTGAATGTTTATATACTTTTCCCCATGCCCAAGGTGTTTTTTTTGCCATATCTGTATATGCTTTTACTGTAAGCTTATTTACTGCTTTATTCACATATTCCATGCAGTCTATCATTTCTATTTCTACATCTTCATAATTATTTTGTAATGCTTCTTTTATTGCATTTGCTGCACTTAAATGTCCTCCACCATAAGTTGCATAAAATATTAATACTTTCATTTTATCTCCCTTTAATTTATACCTATTTATATTTGTTATCAATTTTTTGTTTACTTTATCACTTAAATTTATCATTTAGAATAATTTTATTATAATTTAAATGGTTTTCTTCTATTAAAGAATTATTATTTTGTTTCAATAGTTCCGAAGTTCGTTATTGGCAAAAGTCTTATTAACACTTTTCCTTCTATTTTTTCTATCGGAATACATCCAAAGTTTCTAGAATCTGTACTTCCTCCTCTATTATCTCCTAAAACATATATTGTTCCTTCTGGAACTGTTAAATTACAAAATTCCCCAGTTATACCTGTATAATGTTCTTCTTTTGAAAGCTCTTCAAAATATTCTCCATTAACATATACTTGGCCTTTGTAAATTTTTATTTCGTCTCCTGCAACTCCTACAACTCTTTTTACATAGGTCTCTTTTTTATCATCATTAAAAAGATTTATAAATTTTGTAAATATATTACTTTTATTATATTTTGCAATTGGCTCTCCTTCATATATACTTGCTGGTTCGTCAACAGCGTCAAATATTACCATTTCTCCTCTTTTTATTTCTTGATGAGTAGTTATGCTCCATCTATCTATCAATAATATATCTTTTTCATTTAATGTTGGATACATTGAATTTCCAGATACTGCAACTAATGAAAATATGAAGTGTCTTATTAAAAGTGCTGATATTGTAGCTACTATAATACATAATATTCCTTCTTTAATTTTCTTTTTTATTTGTTTTTTAGTTACTTTCTTTTTTTGTGTTTTTTTATTTGAAGGTATATTCTTATTTAATTCTTCTTTTTTATATGAATTTTGATTTTTATCTGATTTTTCTTTTTGAACTAAAATTTGATCTTTATTTTGTTCTTGATTTTGTATATCTTTTATTTGCTTATTTTCTGTATTATCTACAATATATTTATAATATTTATTAAAAAAATCTATATCATCTTTGTCGTTTTGCGTATGTGTTCACCTTCTCTTATAATAATGAATAATCACTCCTAAATGTTAAACGTCTTTTGTATAACATTTAGAAGTGATCTATATTTACTCTTTATTTTTAAATATAATATTCTGGGTTGTATGATACATTATTTATTCTTACTTCAAAATGTAAATGTGACCCATAAGATCTTCCTGTGTCTCCAACTTTTGCAATTACTTGTCCTTGTGAAACGTTATCTCCTACTTTTGCAATTAATGAACTGCAATGTCCATATAATGTTTGTACACCATTACCATGAGAAATTATAATGCAATATCCATATCCTCCATTATTGTATCCTGAATAAGTTACTGTTCCAGCAGCTGCTGCTTTTATTGATGTTCCTGTAGGAGCTCCAAAGTCTAATCCTTTATGATTGCTTCCCCATCTTGAACCAAATCTTGAAGTAATTGTTGCTGTTATTGGTTTTATAAATTTTATTCCAGCATCTTTAAATCCTGATCCCATAGATGCTAATCCTACGCTTCCACCACTTTTTGGTTTTACTACTGGCTTTGCTTCATATAATTTATCTATTGCTGATGCAACTTCTGTTGTTTCACATTTTTCTGTAACATATTTTTTTTCTATTGATAACTTGTCTACATTATTACTATTTTTGTTTTTTAAGCCATTAACTATTTCTTCTGCTTCTTCAAATGTATTTACATATAGTTTTTCTTCATTATCTATTGCTACTGCATAAAAATTATAATATGTTATTCCTTGTGAAATTACTTTTTCATAAATTTCGTCATCATTTGTTTCTATTCCTCTTTTTAAGAAGCATAGTTTATATTCTGGTACTTCATCAATTTGAACAAATGCTACATTGTCTCCTGTACCATTGTTCATGTATTCATATATTTTTGATTGTAGTGCTGCTCTATCTGCACTATATCCAATTATTTCTCCCCCTAGTGATACGCTGTATATTGGTTTATATACACACATAACTATCGCAATTATTATTATACTACTAATTACAAATAGTGTTATAGCTTTTATACTTGTCCTTAATCCGATTAATAATTTTCTCATAATATTATCTTTAGCACTCCTTTGTAAATTTCGTTTTACCCTACGGATGAGCTATTTTTCATTTACTATTAGATTTTACCTTAAATAGATAAATTATTCAATTTTTGTTTATTTTAGATTGCCTTATTTTTCTTTTATTTACTTTTATTTCCTCTCGTTTTCTCTCATTTTCTCTTGTTTTTAAAATTCATGTCTTCCTTCTAATGCTTTTGTTAAAGTTACTTCGTCCGTATACTCTAAATCTCCTCCAACTGGTATTCCATGTGCTATTCTAGTGACTTTTACTCCCATTGGTTTTAAGAGTTTTGATATGTACATTGCTGTTGCTTCTCCTTCAACTCTTGGATTTGTTGCAATTATTATTTCCTTAATTTCGCTGTTTTTTTGGATTCTTTCTAATAATTCTTTTATTTTTATTTCGTCTGGCCCTATTCCATTCATTGGTGATATTGATCCATGGAGTACATGGTATACTCCTTTAAATTCATGCGTTCTTTCCATTGCTATTATATCTTTTACGTCTTCAACAACACATATTATATTCTTATCTCTCTTAGGGCTTGAGCATATTGGACATGGATCAGTATCTGAAATATTAAAACATTCTGAGCAATATTTTAAATTTGCTTTGGCATTTGTTATTGCATTTATAAACTCTGTAACTTCCTCTTCACTTGCATCTAATATATGAAATGCTAACCTTACTGCCGTTTTATGTCCAATGCTTGGTAATTTTTCAAAACCTTCTATTAGTTTTTCTATTGATGGTGAATAGTATGACATATTATTCCCTTTCTTTTATACTACATTAAACCTGGTATATTGTATTTCCCAAAGCTTGCATTTTGCGCTACGTCTACCTTTTTCAAAGCTTCATTTACACATGTTAAAATTAAGTCTTCAAGCATTTCTACATCATCTGGATCTACTACATCTTTTTGTATTTTTATTTCTTTTATTTCTTTTGCCCCTGTTACTCTTACTGTTACTGCTCCTCCTCCAGCTGTTGCATCAAATTCTTTTGCTGTTAATTCTTCTTGTGATTTTTCCATGTCTGCTTGCATTTTTTTTGCTTCTTTCATTAGTTTGTTAATGTTCATTCCTCCAAAGCTTGCTCCTCCTGGAAATCCTCCTCTTTTTGACATATATCTTCCTCCTATCTAAATTTTTAATATTTTCTTTTTATATATTTTAAATTGCTTATCTATTAAACTTATAATACATTAAGTTATTCTTCTATAAAGTTTATTGGTATATCTAACGAATCTAAATCACTTATTTCTTCTATTTTTTTAGGCGCTTCGTCTATTTGTACTTTTGGTGATTTATCATTTGCTTGTGTAGTATTACTTCTTGCTACATTACTTGCGTCTTGAAGTTTTATATGCATTTCCTTTCCACATAATATTGATACTTCTTTTGTTAGTATACTCATGTTTTCTGGTTTTTGCAATAGTTCTTTTCTAAATGAATTTAGTCCATTATTAAATCTTATTTCTACTGTCATATCATTTACTTCTACCGCATCTGTATTTATTAGGTTTGCATATAACATAACTTTACCTTGTCTTTTTAAGTCATCTAAAACGTTTTGCCAATTTGTAATTTGTATGCCATCCGCTAGTTTCGTTAATTTTTCTGTTTTTGCTTCTTTTCTTTGTGCTGTTTCAGATTTTATTTCTTTACTTGTTCCTTCCATCTTTGCTTCATATTTTGGTTTTTCCATGGCACTTGCATTTGATTCTTCTAAGCTATTTACATTTACTCTTTCTTTAACATCTACATTATTTTTTTCATATAAACTTGAATTGTTTTGTTTATTAGTATTTATCTTTATATTTCCTTCTGATATTTGTTTCTCTATTTTCGCAATTCGTTCTTCTAAACTTAATGTATCATTTTTTGCACATAATTTTATTATTTCTGTTTCAAATATTATTGTTTTTTGTGATGACCATTTTATTTTGTTTTCTAGTTCTGATAATTTATATATAATATTTATTAACTCTTCTTTTGTTGTTTTTTCAGAAGTTTCTGCTATTTGTTTTATTTCTTCTTCACTATATATATCATTTTTCTTGCTTACTTTATACATAAGAATATCTTTTGTATGCTTTATCATTTCCCATAGAAAGTTCCCTAAATCTTTTCCTTCGTCTAGTACTTCATTCATTGCATTTAACGAACTTTCAATATCTTTATCTATTATTCCCTTTATTATATTATGAACATATGTAAACTTTGGAATTCCTACTAGATCTTTTATTTTGTTTTCATCTACACTTGTTTCTCCATCTTGAATGCACCTTTCTAAAATGCTAAGTGCATCTCTTGCTGCACCTTCTGATAGGTTTGCTATTAAATTTAAAGCCCCTTCTGTAACTGTTAGATTACTTTCCTTACAAATTATTTTCATTCTTTTTATTAAATCTGCATTTGAAATTTTTTTGAAGTCAAATCTTTGGCATCTTGAAAGTATTGTTGGAAGTAGCTTCTGCGGTTCTGTTGTTGCGAGTATAAATTTTACATGTTCTGGTGGTTCTTCTAGTGTTTTCAAAAGTGCATTAAATGCTCCTGGTGAAAGCATATGTACCTCATCTATTATATATACTCTATATTTTGCAAGTGTAGGTAAAAAGTTTATTTTTTCTTTTATACTCCTAATATCATCTACACTATTATTTGATGCAGCATCCATTTCTACTACATCTGTAAGCCTTCCGTTCTAATGAAGCCTTGCATATTTCACACTCATTACAAGGTTCTCCGTCTTTTGGGTTTAAGCAATTTATTGCTCTTGCAAGTATTTTTGCAGTAGATGTTTTTCCTGTACCTCTTCCTCCTGTTAGCAAATATGCATGTCCAACTCTTCCTGATTTTATTTGATTTTTTAGTGTTTGTACAATATGATCTTGTCCAACTATTTCACTAAAATTCTTTGGTCTAAATTTTCTATATAGTGCTGTATATGCCATTTGCTTTTCCCCCCTTTAAACAAATCTAACTTCTCCGTGGAAAGCAACTTCCACATAAAAGGTTCTACTTATCGCTGCTTCCTTCCGGACCTGACGAGATTCGTAAATTTTTATTGAAAATTACTTTCCACGCAAAAGTTAGATTTTCTATATTATATACTGTTTTTTCGTTTTTTACAATAATTTTCTAATTTCTTTTGAAAATTATTTAACTAAAATTTTAGTTCCTTTTTTCAAAATATCATTAAGCATTTTAATTAACTTCTCTTAAATATTATATCAGAGAAATCTTTTTTTTCATAATTTGTTGTTCCTGATGTAATTACATCTCCTATTGGTAATTCTAATGTTACTGTTCCTGTAAATTTTGTTTCTGAAACAAGTTCTATTGTAATATCAAAACTTACTTTGCATTTTATATCTTCATTTGTCAATCCTGCTTTTGAAAGTATTGTCCCATCATGTTGTATTTGTTCATCATCTGATGAATATTCTCCGTAAATTAGTATTAACATATCTAAATGATATAACTCCACCTTGATTTGCAATTGTTCTTTCTTTTAAGTTAGTTTCTTCGTCTCCTTTAAATTGTAGATTGTCTTTTATTAAATATTCATCTTTGTATTCATATGTAGTATCTCTACTACTACTTATCATATATGCTACTATTTCTCCTTTTATTGGTTTTTCTTCTACTTTTAAGTTTTCTATTATTACTTTTTTTATTATTTCTGTTTCTTTATAATTTTTATTTTTTGATATTGTTAAAAAAATATCATTGTATTGAGTTAAATTGAAGTTCCAAGTTTTTTCTCCTTCTATGTCTTTTCCTTCTGCTGTACTAACTACTACTAATTGTGTTAGTTCAAATGGCATATTATCTTCGCCTTCGACTTCATATTTTAATATCAAAAGGCATACTATTGTTACTATTAGCGCTATTATAAATAATGCTATAAAAAAATATATTATTTTTCTAAATTTTAAACCTAAGTCTTCCAATTTTTTTCCTTTCTAAGTTTTTATATATTATTTTTTTATTGTTCTTAAATATTTAAAAAAGTCTTTTAGTATTTTTTCACATTCTTCTTGCATAATGCCTGTCTCATATTCTACTTTATGATTAAATTTATAATCTTCAAATAAATTTAATATTGAACCACATGCTCCTGTTTTTGGATCTTTAGTTCCTATGTATATTTTTTTTATTCTTGAATTTATTATTGCTCCTGCGCACATTGTACATGGTTCAAGTGTAACATACATCTCACAATCTTCTAATCTCCATGCATTTAACTTTTTGCTTGCCTTTTGTATTGCAATTATTTCTGCATGCTTTGTTGTATCATTCTTTGTCTCTTTTAGATTATGAGCTCTAGCAATTATTTCTCCATCCTTTACAATAACAGCTCCTACTGGTACTTCTAATTTTTTATATGCTTTTTTTGCTTCTTTTAAAGCTTCTATCATATATTTTTCTTCTATTTTATTTGCTCTCCTTTATTTCTTGGTGTGCCTAGGCGGACTCGAACCACCATCGGTCGCTTAGGAGGCGACTGCTCTATCCTGCTGAGCTATAAGCACATATACCTTAAACTGATAATTATTTTATTAAAATTTACTTAGCTTGTCAATAGATTACCGAAATCTTAATTTATTGTTAATATTGATTGTTATGTAAATTAAAGTATTGACGAATTTATTTCTATGATATAAAATGGGTGTATCATTTTATTTTACAAAATAAGGAGGAAACACTATGGGCGTAAGAAAAGCTGTAATACCAATCGCTGGTTTTGCAACAAGATTTTTACCTGCATGTAAAGCTGTTCCAAAATGTATGCTTACTATTTTGGATAAACCAATTATACAATACATAGTTGATGAAGCAGTTGAATCTGGTATTGAAGAAATTGTCATGGTAATAGGAAGAAAAAAAGATGTAGTACAAGATTATTTTACAGAAGATAATGAACTTAGAGATTTTTTAATTGAAAGAAATAAAGAAAAGTTTATTCCTCAAGTCACTAATTTATCAAGAGGTGCAAAAATACATTTCATTGAGCAAGCTGGTGGTGCAAAAGGGTTAGGCCACGCTATATATCAAGCAAAAGATATAATAGGTAATGAGCCTTTTGCTATTCTTTATGGAGATGTTGTTTTCCATGGAGAAAAACCTTGTTTAAAAGAAATTATTGAAAAACATGAAGAATGTGGCGGTTCTGTAATCGGTGTTGAAAAAGTTGACTGGAAAGATGTTCCAAAATATGGTAACGTTTCTGGAGTTCAAATTTCTGAGGGATTCTATAGAGCTGAAAAATTACAAGAAAAACCTCAAATTGAAGAAACAAAATCTAATTTGGCTATTTCTGATAGACATGTTTTAATGCCAGAAATTTTTGACTATTTAGCAACTACAAAACCTGGTAAGGGTGGAGAAATTCAAGTTACTGATGCTTATAATGCTATGGTAAATACTAAAGAGGGTGTTTATGCTTATGATTATAAGAGCAAAAGATTCGATTCAGGAGATAAACTTGGATTCGTAATGGCTGCTGTTGATGAAACTCTAAATAGACCTGAATTAAGAGAACCTTTCATTAAATTCTTAAAAGGCTTAGATATATAAGTATTAATAAAAAAAGAATATTTTACCATTTAATTGGTAAAATATTCTTTTTAGTTTAGTCAAAATACTTCTTAGTTTAAGCTTTTATTCTTTTATCTTTATCCATATATATTTATTGAATTAACTAAACCTGTTATTTCGTTTATATTACAAACTATTGTGTATGTTTTTGCTACATCTATTTGACTAATCAAATTAGTTAATGCTGTTTCATCTGAGCTACCATTGATAGTAACTATTTTATTAGGGTTTGATGAATTATTTGCTATTACTCTTGATATTAATGCTTTTGTGTATACTCCTGTTTGAGCTCCTTGGTAGTTTGTAAATACAACATTAAATGCTTCTATTTCTTGTTCTGTTGTTATTTGTTGTGCATTATTTATCATTTGATTTGTCATATTTGCAGTAAACATAGCATATAATCCAATTGGTGTTGCATATATTAATGGATTATCTCCATTTGTCACACCTAAACTTTGCATTTGATTTGTATATACTTTTGCAAATTGACTTTGAATTATTGTAACTAAATCTTGTAAATATTGTGCATCACAATCATTTAATATTACTGCTGTGTTTGAATTTAAATCTGCTACTTCTACTGTATCTACAAATGTCTTTGTTGTATCTAATGTGTAATCATATCCTATTTCTTGTATATCGTCTTCTTCTTGATTTTCGAATAAAATGCTAAACTTATATTGTTCTGATGCATTTGAGGCATTTAGATTTGCATAAGTTGCACTAAAATTAATATTTCCCGTTACTTCTGAATCTTCTTCTGATTCTGAAGCACTTTCAATTTTAGCACCTACATTATACATAATTTTATTTTCATTTTCTGCTTTAGACATTTCTATTGTAATTTTTTCTTCATCTGCTACTAAATTTATAATTAGTCCATTTGGTGTGGTTTGTATTGTTATCTCTGGCGCATCTTCAATTATTAGCTTAACTGTTCCTTGTTTATTTACAACAATTTGTATAAATGTATCTGTTGTTGCATTTGTAATGTCTAAATTTTCTAATAATGCATCTATTTGATTTTTATTTTCTTCTGGAATTAAGCTACTTGTTTTTAATTCTCCTAAAATTGCTTGCATAATTGTCAAGATTTCTTGTTCATTTAAAGTTAATGCAAAACTGTTATCATCTATTTTAGAGAAATTTGTTTCTTTTACATTGTTTAATAATACTTGTTTGCATTTTTCTAATTCTGCTTTAATTTCCTCTGTACTTATTCTTTCTTCTAATTTAGAAAGTTCGTCTATACCTTCTACTGTAATTCCTAATTTAGATAGTAAGTCATCTAGTCTATCTAAATCTACAGCTAGATATTTTTTTATGATAAGTTCTGATGTTATACCTGCCATATTTCCTACTTTTCTATATTCTAATGGGAAACTTATATCGTCTGTGTAATTTAATTGTATATTTTGTTCTTTTATATCATTTACTTTATCTGTTTTTCCAGAAAATGTAATATTTAAGTTATTTACTTTAGATAAATCTACTCCTATTTCTTCTGGCATTGTTACATTTACTGTTAATTTTCCATTATTTTCATATGGCGTTGTTTCTAATTTCTGGAAGTAATTTGATACTTTTTCACTTTCAAAATTTTGAATTTTTTCTACTACTTGTCCCATATATTTGTAAAATAATTGCTCATCTGTTTTAAAGATATCTGTTTTGAAGTAAGCAAAAGCTCCTCCTCCTAAGACTAATAATAAAATTGCAACAATAATTAATACTATTATTAATATTTTTTTGCTTTTCATCTTTTTCCCCCTCTTTTAATCTATAAAGATTTATGTTTATATATTATCACATTGTTTTATTTTAGTCCATATTTTTAATACAGTTTTTTTGTGAAATATTTTTTTGGGGCATGAGTTTTACTCATACCCCAAATATAATTATATATTTTCATTTCTTATTACATCAATAACATTTTCTATTTTTAGTTTCTTTTTACTTCTTGATACTGATATAAATATTACAAAATATGTAACAAGTATGCAAAGTGTAAAGCTAATGTATGGCACATTAAATGGAAGCAAATTGTACTCATTATCTATTGCAAATTTATATATTAAATATATTATAAAAAAGCTAATTAGTAGTCCATAAATTACTGCATCTAGTCCATAGAATAGTCCTTCTAATGTAAGCATTTTTCTTATTTGTTTTTCACTCATTCCAATTGATTTTAATTCTGCAATTTGCCTTTTTCTTAGACTAATACTTGATGTTATTATGTTATATACATTTGTACAACACAATAGTGCAATAAATATCATAAAACTATATATCACTATTTTTTTTATTAATGAAACTGCCTTACTAGAATTTGCAATTTGGTAACTACTCCAGTCTACAGAATCACCCATGTATTCTTTTCTTATTTCGTTTAAATTATCCATTGTTTTTTGTACTTCTGGTAATTTATCACTTTTTCTTATAAATAATGTTTCACTATTATCTACATAATAATCATTTTCTAGTGCTTTTGCAGTTTCTTCACTTATTAATATATTAAAAAGCCAAGTTTCTGACGTATTTAATGGAGATGTAACTTCAATATTATCTAATACTCCTGCAACTTTTAATTCAAGTTTATCTATTTTTTCTTTTTCTTCTTTTTCTTCTTCATTAGGTGTTCCTTCAGCTCCTAAAGCCTCTAGCAATTGTTGCATATATTGACTTACGCCTTCTAACATTTGCAATTCACCTGCAGATGGTTCCATATATACGTTTCTTAGTGTTACTGTATCTCCCACTTTTAAATTCGCCTTTTTTATATCATTGCCATATTTTGTTTTGCTACCATTTGCTTTATCAACAATTATACATTCACCTATGCCTAATTTTTCTATTCCTAGTTCTTTTAGAAGTTTATCATATCCTGTTCCTTCTACTATACTTAGTTTAAAACTGTATGTCATTTTTTTACCATCTATTTCTTTTATATCCATATGCCCTTTATCTATAAGAGTTTTAGCTTCTTTAGTTAATTTTTCTTCTGATGGTACTTCTAGCAATAATTCATAAAAATTTTCTTTTGCTTGCTTTATATATGAAACAATTAAATAATCATCTAGTAAATTTTTTTTATTTAATTCACCTAATACTAATTCTTTATCATTGTTTTCAGCATTCGAACTTAGAAGAACATCATAATATTTCATTTCTTGTGCTGTGTTCATTCCATTTTCTAATACATAATTTACCGATAAGAATAAAACCATACTTGTAACAATTGATATTGTTATTGTTCTATATCTTTTTTTGTCTCTTATTGTGTTTTTGTAGGCAAGTTCTCCTTCTTCTTTAAATAATAATTTTACTAGTTTTGGAGTCTCTACTTTTCCTTTTTTTATTTTTACATTTTTTGTATCTTTTATTGCTTCTATTGGTGAAATTTTATTTAATTTCCTTATTGGAATTAAGCTTGATATTATAGTAACTATATATGCAAGTATTATTGAAATTACTATTATTAAAAACGGAATTTTCATTTCAAAATTAATTGTAGATGATATTAATATTGATCCGTATAGGTTCAGAAAGTGCTGTATTTTTTATAATTATGTTTATTGTTCTTATTAAAAATAATGCAATTCCTGTACCTAATAAGAGTCCTATAATAATTCCAATTGTACCTAATGCTAATCCTTCTTTTAGTAACATATTTCTTTTTTGTTTATTATTCATTCCAACAGATGTAAGCATTCCAATTTCTTTTATTTTTTCTTGATAGTTCATTTTAAAGGCTGTATTTATTACAATTATTGAAGAAATGAAAGTTATTGCAATTAAAGTTCCAACAGCTTTTTTTACGTTTACCTCAAACCTTTCTGATGAAAATTCATAGCCCGAATCATTTCTTACTCTTTCATAGTTAATATCCACTAATGCGTAATTTAGTAACCCTTTATTATAGTATAAAGATTCTTTTATTTTATTTTCGTCATTATCATAAAGATTTAGTTTACTTATTAAATTTTTTGTTGTTTCTTCTATTTTACTTATATCTTTTGTAATTATTGATATATCAACTATTGCATCATCTTTTATTTCTTTTTCATTTAAACATGTAATTGCCAAATTCCTATTTATTTTAAGTGCTAATCTTTCTGCTGTACTAGCATAATAACTTTTGTTATAATATGAAGATTGCTTAATAAGTCCAACTAAAGTATACGTTTTTGTTTTTCCATTTATTGTAAGATCTATAGTTTGTCCTATATGCAATTTTTTACTTAAAGAGTAAATTTTATATAAGACTATTTCGGAATCATTTTCTGGTAAGCGTCCTTCTATTGCTTCTAAATGGTTATTTTTTATGGCATTTTGATTATAAGCTAGAATACTTATTTTTTCTTTAGTTTGGCTTTCTCCCACAACATCTAAAACTTCATCAGCAACTCCCATTTCATATATTATTGATGTTTCTTTTATATTTTCGTCTTTTGCAATTTCTTTTGCATCACTGTATTTTATATTTAGAAATTCTGCTTCAAAGTTTTTTTCACTCCTTACTAAATTCATAATATATTCTTGATAACTCGCAAGTATTATAAAAATTGCTGTAATAATTATTGTTGCAATTGTAATTCCTGTTATACAAGCTATACTTGTTTTTTTGTTTTTGTTTACGTATTTTAGTGCAAGTTTGCTAGTAATTTTCATATGTTACCTCCCAAAGAAATTTTTTAGTTTCTATTATTACCAACTCTTTTAATCCCTTAACATCTATTATATATTTCTTCTAGTTTTTTACCTCTATTATATCCCTCTTTATAAAACTCATCTATTGTTTGATTTAAATAATCATATCTATAGCATAATTCTAATGTAATTGGTCCATTATAATTATTTTCTTTTAGTTTTGATAATACATTAGTCCAATTAACAGTTCCATCAAAAGGTAATAAGTGCAAATCTCCTGATTTATCATTGTCATGAATATGTACTGCAAAAAATCTATCTTTGAAAAATGTATAATCAAATTTATCATCAAAATAAGCATGACAATGACCCGTATCAAAACAAATACCAACATTATCATCTTTTATATTTTCTAATATATATTCCAAATATCCTTTTTTCTTAGTATTTTCGAATGCAATTTTTATTCCTAATTCTTTTGCAGATTTAACAATTCTCTTAATTCTTTCTAAACCAATTTCATTATACATAGGTGATTCGTCATGTGTTGTTAGGTGCATAACAACCATATTAATTTGCTTTTGATTCATTAGTTCTAAATCTTTAATATATTCATTAGTAACTTTTTCTCCTATTTCTCCATCAAGCCATATTTCATTGATATTTTTATATCCTAAATGACAAAAAATAATATTTAATCCCAATTTCCTACAATAATCAATTTGCTCCAATTCATCAAATTCTAAATTATTTCTATGGTAATATTGAATGAATACATTTTTAAAACCTGCATTCTTAATTGCATTAATTGTTTCTTTAGGCGAAACATTTTTATTATCATATTGTATGCAAACTGCTAAATTATTCATCATTATCCTCCTAATTTCTTTTATTATATTTTATATCATAAGATTATCAAATTTTCAATTAATATTTTATCTTAAAGAAAATTGTTTAAATTTAAAAGTAAATTCCAGCAAAAGGCAAACTAGAATTTAGTTTTGGAAAAATACATGCTATAATTATATTTAATTAATATTTTAAGTAAAGTGGCTCTTACTTATGTGCAAAATTGCTTTGCAATTATTGTACGAGCATAGGTAAATTAACCTTTTTGTATACGGAAAAATCTTATATAGTGTCAAGATAAAAGTTGATTTTTCCAATACAATAAAAGAGAGAAAAGAGGATACCAAAATATCAGTATCTCCTTTTCTCTTTTTCGGAAACTTATCTATTGTTTTCGGACTAGTCGCATGTTTTTGGAAATTTACCTATTTTTTTCGAACCATTCTTGGGCTTTTTGGAAGCATTCAGTAATGTCGTAGCTTGTGAACCATGCTTTGGGATCATCATACTTGCAGGATACAGTAAACTCCATTTTTCCATCGACTACTTTTGTGAACAACCGCATTTCCCAGCCACCTATGTTAAATAGCTGGATAAAACTACCAGTTGTTTCATCAAAAACTATCACGTGAAGTTTAGTATCAACGAGACCTTTTTTTAATCTAAAGTTCTCGATGGGATACCATTTTCCATCCAACATTTTTGATGCTTCTTCCCGTGTCACAGCCATAGATAGTCTCCTCCTTTCTTCAGTTTTGTATAAGCATCCGCTTATGTAAATATTATACTATGTTTTACATAATTTGTAAAGTTGTATTGATTTTATGTGAAGTTGACTTGTAAAATCTTTATTTTAATATGGAAATATTTTTCTATCGTAAAAATAAAATTTGTAAAACTATACTTTAAAAGATTGCTCTATAATATTAATTGAGATGAATAAAACCAAACTATTGACATAGAACCAAAAGATCAAAAGCAAATATATAAAACTACTGGTATAAAAATGAGATAAATTAAAAAAATGCTGTAAGGCTTCATTTTTTGAGCCTTACAGCATCAATAATTTTGGTTGCGGGGGTAAGACTCGAACTTACGACCTTTGGGTTATGAGCCCAACGAGCTGCCAACTGCTCCACCCCGCGATATCTTTAACTATTATATTATAGTATGGTATTTAGCAAAAGTCAATACTTTACAGCTAAATTTCCTATTTACAACGTAAATTTTTGAGTTTTATCTCTAAATTATTTCTGTTTTTTTATTATTTTTCTATATAGTATATTCATATTTTTCAAAATAATTACTTATTTTCATTTTTAAAATTACTAATTATTTTTCCAACAATATAAACTATTTGTGTTGATTCTTTATTTGCTATTTCTTTTCCTATCGCTTTTCCTCCAACTGTAAGTGCTGCAACTACCGCGCTTATTGCAAATTGGATACTGCTTGGCATTCCAAGTTCATTGGTTAGTTTTAGTGATATCATTGCACTTATTGCTCCACTAAGTACCCCGCATATATCTCCTATTACATCTGCACATACATTTGCAACTTTGGCTGAATTTTTTATTAATACTAAAGCTGTCTTTGCACCAACGGCTTTTTTGGTTGCTTTTGCATGAAATTCTTCTTCATTTGCAACTGTTACTGCAACTCCTATAATATCAAATAATATTCCTATAAATATAACTATAAATAGTATTAATGTTGCTGGTATTATGTCTAATTTTGATACTCCATTTGTTGAAATAAATGAGAAACATATTGATAAAGCAAAAGTCATTATAAATACTTCTATAATCCATTTCCAATGACCTTTATCTGTTTTTTCTTTTTTTGTTTTTACTTCGTTTATTGTCATTTACTCTCCTTTGTATTTTCCTCTTTTAGATGGCAAAAGTCTAAGTAAATTTTACGGTTTAGGTCTGGTTGAATTTCTCTATTTTCTACTTAGCATTACTGCTATAGCTGTTTCCATTTAAAGAAAATAACTATTTTTAATAATGTTTATAGCTACCAGATTGCCACTTAAATCCGTACCTTAATCCTTAGACTTCTATGCTTCTATATTTTAAGCAAACATTCTAGAAGTTTTCCTTGACACTTTTAGTTATTGTTAGTCTTTTTCGCAATTGCAATTTCATAATAAATAAAACTGAACATTAAATTTTGGCCAAATAATTAAGTTCAAAATATTAATCCCAGTACACTCACTCAAGACAGGCTACTCTATGTATATTGTGTCTTGGCACTCAACATAGGTTATACTTAATAAAACTTTTATTAAGCCTCCGCGAAACTAGGGATGACTTATGTATGCCATTACATTTGCCCCTAATTTCTTACTCCCTGCACACACACAAAACTGGCATTTCGCGCACGAACAAGAAACTTCATCGATTTGCCCTTCAGTGGATTTTTAGCCCCACCCTCTCAATAACTATTAGCGACTAGAATAATGCGCCATCTTTATATATTATACCATATCTAAAAAAATATTTCTACTTTTTTATAAAAATGGTATGTATATCCATACAAAATATTAACTAAATTTATTTTACTTAAATATATTCTAAATAATCTCTATTTTTACTTAATTTATAATTTATAATTTATTCTATATTTTCATTATAACTAGCTGTATTTGCATTTTCTATTTTTTCTAATTCTTTTGTTTCATTTATTACATCTTTTGAAAAATAACCAGCTAAGAATCCTATTAAAAACACTGCTATAATTAGTATTATTGTTCTTAATTTTTCTTGGCTTATATATACTTCTTTATCATATATTTTTACGTCTTCTTCTTGTTTTTTCTTGTTTTCTTCCATATCTCACTTCTCCTTTGCTATAAATTTTTGGTATGCTTTTATTATACTATTTTTGAGTTTTAAAATCAACATTAATCTATTATTTCTTGACAAGTATATTTTTATTAATTTATAATTATTTCATAATATTTCTATTTAGGAGTGTTTTGTTATGAATATTATTGTTGGAAAAAATAGTGGTTTTTGTTCAGGTGTAAAATACACTATTACAAGGGCTAAAGATGAACTTTATAAAAATTCTAGTATTGATTGTCTCGGCGAAATTATTCATAACAAACAAGTCGTTGACTCCTTAGAAAAAGATGGACTTAGAACTATTAATTCCTTAGATGAAGCTAAAAATAAAGTTTTAATTCGTGCTCATGGTATAAGTAAGGAAGTTTATGAAATAGCTAAATCAAGAGGAATTGAGCTTATTGATTTAACTTGTCCAAAAGTTTTAGCAATTCATAAGCAGGTTGAAAATTTTTCTAATAATAATTATTTTATTTTCCTTTTTGGTATTAAGGATCACCCTGAAACTATAGGTACTTTTAGTTTTTGCGGTAAAAATTCTTACATTATTGAAAACGCACAAGATATTGAAGATGCAATAAATTCTTTTAAAGCAAGTAATTTGAAAGATTTACTTATAATTTCTCAAACTACTTTTAGCTTAAGTTTGTTTGACGAAATGGTGCAAATTATTACTTCTTCTCTTGGAAATAACTATAATATTCATATTGAAAAAAGTATTTGTAATGCTACTAATTTAAGACAAGTTGAAACTAAAGAAATTTCATCACAAGTTGATTTAATGATAATTATCGGCGGAAAAAATAGTTCTAATACGAAAAAATTATATGAAATTGCTACAAAGTATTGTAAAAATGCTATTCAGATTCAAACTAAAGATGATTTAGATTTATCTTTTATTAAAAAATTTAAAAATATTGGAATTGTTGCGGGTGCCTCTACACCTGATTATATAATTAACGAAGTTTATAATTTTTGTTTAAACGCAGATTAAATCTTTTATTGCGTTAAATTTTGCATCTCCAATTCCTGATACATTTTTTAGATCTTCTATTGTTTTAAATTTTCCATTTTTGTTTCTATACTCTATTATTTTATTTGCTGTTGATTCTCCTATTCCTGGGAGAACTTTTAATTCGCTTGCAGTTGCTTTATTTATGTTTATAGGTCCGTTTAATACTTGTACTCCTTCTATTACCATGCCTTCTGGTAAATTTGTTATTATTTCGTTTATAATATTCTTAGCCTCTGCATTTTTTTGAGCTGCACTTTTGGTTTCTGTATTCTTTGCACTTGTAGTACTTTCATTTGAATTATTTTTTTCATTTTCTTCATCTTGACTTTTTGTACTCTCTTTGTCATTTTTTGATGGTATATATATTTTTTGTCCATCTTCTACAATGTATGCTAAATTTACATTATCTAAATCTGCATCTTCTGTTAGTCCTCCTGCCGCTTCTACTACATCATTTATCCTTGCTTTTTCTTTTACTTCTACAATTCCGTTATTTTTCACTGCCCCGGTTATATGTACAATTATTTTATCCTCTGTTTCTTCTTTATTTTCTGTATCTTTTGTTTCTTCTAATTCTACAATATTTTCTTCTTCAAATCCTGTGTAAACTTCTTTTGTGCTATTTATATAGTAATATGCAACTACACCTATAACTAGTATAATGACTATTATTACTATAAATTTTTGTTTTTGTGTTAACATTTCCATTTTTTTCTCCTTTTTCTTAAAATTTTAAGCAAAATATTGTTTTTATTTACAACCCATGATATATTATTACATTATGAAAAAGTTTTTTATTTATTTAATTTTAATTGTATTATTATTCCCAATTTTTATTTACCCAAATAGCTTTGCAAGTTATATTGTCGAAAATTCAACTGTTACTTTTCAAACTAATGCTAATATTAGAAATTTGGAAATACTTTCTGATGCTGTTATAATGGTTGAAAAAGATACTGGGGATATTCTATATACTAAAAATGCATATGAAAAAATGTATCCTGCTAGTACAACTAAAATTTTGAGTGCTATTCTTATTTTAGAGCATTGTAGTTTAGATGATATAGTAACTGTTAATTCTTCAGCACTTAAAGCTGTCCCAGCAACTTATTCTGTTGCTCGTTTAAAAGCTCGGTGAAAAATTTCGTCTTGAAGATTTGCTTTATGCTATGCTTATTCCTTCTGCAAATGATGCTGCTAATGTCCTAGCAGAGCATGTTTCTGGATCTATTGCAAATTTTGCAGATCTTATGAATGAAAAAGCTAAGGAAATTGGCTGTGAGAATTCACATTTTACGAATCCAAGTGGTGTACATGATGAAAATTTATACACTACTGCTTATGATTTGTCTTTGATTGCAAGATATGCAATGCAATTTGAAACTTTTAGAAAAATAATTACTACTACTGAATATACTTTACCTGCGACAGACATTTATCCTAAAGAAGACAGGACTTTTCATATATCTAATGAACTTGTAAGACCTGATAGTGAAAATTATTATAAATATGCTAATGGGATAAAAACAGGATTTACAAATGCTGCAAAAGATTGCTTAGTTGCTAGTGCTACAAATGGTGAAGTTGATTTCATAATTGTAATTCTTGGTGGTAACCATGAAAATGAAGAAGGTACTCAAACAAGATATTCAGATTGTAAAGCTTTATTTAATTTTGCTTTTGCTAATTATACATCACATTACAGAGAATTGCAACAGGAAAATGAAATAAGTGTAACAAATACCATAGAAAATTCTATAGGAAACTTTGTAAAAAATATTTCTGATTCTGATCCTGATTATATAAGACTTTTATCAAAAATAATCGCTGTTATAATTATCGCTCTAGCTGGTTTTATTCTTTTTATAAGAAGAAAAAAAATTTAAAAATGGCACAGCCTTAGCAATTATTTGTTAAAGCTGTGCTATACTATTATTTATAATTTTTGTTTATTCATAAAACAATATTCTTTTCCTACAATATTATTTTTAGTAATAAATTATTTTCATACATAGTCTTACATATATGAGAATTTTGTATTTCTTCTATTGTCTTATTATGTTCTATCATTGGGGCTGTCAAGTTAATTATTGCAAGCATTGCATATATTATTAAAAATCCTTCTAAGATACCATATATAGTTCCACCTGCTTTATTAAATTGCTTTATTACTGGTATGTTTTCTATTATACTTGCAAATATTTTTATAAATATCATAGCAATTCTTGCAATGATAAATAATCCTATCCATGTTCCACCTCTAACTATTGCAATTGCTAGTCCTTTTGCAATATATTCTGAGCTATTTTCTTTCATTTCATCTGCATAGTTTTCTATGTATTTTTCCATTGTACTAATGAAGTTTTCGTTTACTTCAGGATCTTCTCCCTCTTCTTCAGTATATAATTTGTTTTGTATTGTTTCTTCTAAATTGTTAACTATGTCTGTATTATTTATAATGTAGTTTGAAATTGGAGTATATAATATAAAGGCTATTATTAATGCTACTAAAAATCCTAATATTCTAACTGATACTTTTATTAATCCTCTTTTATACCCCAAAAATATGCATAATAACATTATTGCTATTACTACAATATCCGCAATCATTCATTTTCCTCCTTTCTTTTAAAATGTAATTATTTTTATTTTATCACCATATACAATTCCTGCCACTGATGTTCCTAGTACGATATTTTTTATTTCTTGATATGATGTATATTTCTTTTCAAGCCATCCATTTAAATTTATTAAATGTACTTCTGTTCCTAAATTTATTGCTACTATTTGGTTGTAGCTTTTTAGCTCTCTTATAGCACTATCAACTGTATAAGTTGTATCCGCATTTGATATTATATTGTTTAATATTACATTTGTTTTTACTCTGAGAAATCCCATTGATTCTTCTTCTGTTCTAACTGTATAACTTTTTAAGTTTATATCAGCAATTTGCACATTGTGGTTAAATTCTGTCAAAACACTTTCTTTATCTTGGTAAATCATATGTATTGAATCATCATATATGCAAACTAATTGTCCTTTTTCTTGATATTTTATATTGGTTATTACCTTTCCTGCTTCTGCACTATATCTATATACTATTGAGTTTATGGAATCCCCACTACTTGCCTTATCTATTTCTATTATTTTTATACTAGAATTTAATAATACTCCATTTATATTGACTTCCGCAATAGCTAAATATTTTCCATCTACTGATATATCTGTTGCAACCGCAATTGTAGATGCTAAATATGTTTTAAATAGTTCTTTTCCGCTTTTATCAAAAGTTATTATTACACTTTTATAGCTTGTACCTTCTGTAATTATTGAAACATTTCCACTTTTGCTTACATTTATTTTTGTAATATTTCCTTCTACTGAATTTTCCCATATTATTTTTTCATCTGCTATAAGATATGCTTTTTGTCCTCCATCTTCTGCAATTGCTAAATAGTTACCATTAGTACAAATTATAGGATTACTAATAGCTACATCAACTTCTGTGCTTTTTGCCCCATAACTATTATAAATCTCTAATTTACTATTTGATAATATTCCAATGTATTTGTCATATGCAAGTATATATTTTTGTTTATCTGCGTCAATTTCTATTGTTGCAACGTCATCTTCTGTGATTTCCTTTTTTAAAACGTTTACATTTATCCAACTTCTTACTTTTTCATTTACCATATATGAAATTGTTACGCCAGATATTGCTATTATTAGTATTATTGCTATAAAAATTAACAGTTTATTTTTTAATGACATCCTTCCTTTAAATTTTAAAATTTTCATAAGCAATCCTTTCTTATGTTTTTTTATTATTTTATAATACTTTGTAAATTAATACAAGACTATTTGTATTTTAATATTAAAATTAATTGAAGAAGTCCTAAAATCCCAAAAATTGGATACAAACTGTTTATTAAGTTTGAAAATCCTATTAATGGGACAAATAATGATAATATGCATATTATTTGAGTATATTTTTTATAATCTTTTTCATTATTTGATACATTATTTAAAAATCCAAATGCAGAAGATATTGCTGTTGTTATAATTGCTCCTAAAATTATTATCCCATATAAATATTTATAAATTATTCCAAATTGCCCTGCTGCATATACTGCAGGTAATTCTATATTTTTTGAATTTATGCTTATATTTAATAAAAGCATAAATATTATAAATGCTAAAATTATGATTATTAATATAGTAAATACTGTAATTTTTGATATATCTTTTTTATTTTTTATATATTTTTTTAGAGGTATTAACATTGCTGTTAATGTAATTGAATTATAGCTTGCATATAATATTGCTTTAGGTAACCATGCATAGGATTTTGATATTTGAGTTATTTGATTTACTGTATTTAAACTTTTTATGCCTAATATCACTAAAAAAATTATTATAATTGGAATTAAAATAGTGTTTAGAAAAAATATTCCTTTAATATTTTTCTTCAATATAATATAAGAAAATACTGATATTATTAATGCGGAAATTATTTCATTTATTTTAAATTCTTGTTTAAAATATGCACAAAATCCTGCACACATTATTAAAAATGTTACAATTAAAAAAATATTTATTATTAGATTTATTATTTTTTCTACATTTATTTTTTTATTGTTTATAATTATTTTTAAAAGTTCATCATATGAATTTATATTGTATTTTTGTATTATTTTTAAAGTCTTATATATTATATATCCTATTGATATTATTGATATAATTAACCCTATTATTCCATTTTTTCCATATATATAAAAAAATGTATATATTTCTTTTCCTGATGCAAAACCTGCACCTATTATTGTTCCAATTATTACAAAAATGCAATTTAAAATTCTCATAAAAAACTCCCCATAAATATTTATGAGGAGTTTTTTAATTTTATTTTATTTTTTTCTTTTTATATTCCAAATTATTATTCCTGCATTTATAATTAATATTGGTAAGATAAATATAATTACTAATATAATTACATTTTGTACAGTCGTTGCCTTATACAATACTACATCAATATCATTCTTTCTTATAACCAATCTATCTTCTATTCCTTCCGTATAGGCTATTGAATTTAATATTAAATCAGTATTATTATATAAACTGATAGCACTTGTTGTTTGGTCTGTTATTGTTATTGGAATATCTGACGCAAAAGCGTTATTTGCATAAATTACTAATTTTGATTTATTTCCATTTTCTAAGCTTTTTTCTAATAATGCTCCTACTACTTGTTTTCCCGCTTCGTCTGATTCGGTTTTTGTTCCTTCTGTTATTGATAAATCTTTTCTAAAGAAAGCTTGATCTGTTGTTGTAAGTATATTATTTTTTGTTATTCCTAGTTTTTCTAATTCTTCATCTTGTGCAAAGCTTAATTTGCATGAATCTATTAGTAATATAAGTCCATTCGTACAAAGTTCTTTTGTTAACTCTGTTTGTTCAATAACAGGTAATATTAAATCTGGTACATCCATTATCATTTTTTCTTTATCTTGTTCTAGCATTATTCCATTTATATCTATTTTTGTTCCGTACAAGTTTAATATATAATTTACATTTTTTAATTCATCTTCATTAAAGTTTGGATTGTTCATCCATATTATGTTTTTGCCTTGATTTATGTATTCTTCTATTTTTTCTTTTTCAAAATTCGTAAAATCCTTATTTGGTGACGCAACTATTATTGTGTTACAATCTTCTGGAATTTGCTTTGCTTCTTCTATATTTAATTCTTTTACTTCATAATTTTCTAACTCTAATTGTCTTTTTAATGTTTTAAGTGTGTTTCCAACATCATTTTCTTCATGCCCTTTTAAAAAGTATATTGGTTTAATTCTTCCTATCGAAGAAACTCCAATAATTGCATTTGTAATTCTTTGCTCTGTTAAATCTATTAATGTTAAATTTGAATAGTTTGAAGTTGTTAAGTCAGAAGGCTCAATAATTCTATATTTTTCTCCACATACTATTAGTATTTGGCTATATTGATTTTCTTCATTTTCTGATATATAAATTCCATATTTATTAGCAAAGTCAGTTTTTTCTGAAGCTTTTGCAACTTCTACTGTTATATTGTTTTTAATTTTTGCATATTTTTTTACAAAGTCTACTGTGCTGTCATTTTCTAAATAGTCTAACATGTATATTTGTATTACATCTTCATCTGGAATTGTTGATATTATTTCTTTTGACTTTTCTGTTATTGTAAATAATTTTGACTCTGTTAAATCTATATCATTTAAATTTAATGCTTTTATTCCTAAACTTGCTATACAAAATATTACTATTATTATTGCTATATATACTATGGTTCGATTTATTTTTTTAGGACATTTTAATTTTATTTTTTCTAAAATTTTTTTCATTCTCGATTAAAACTTCACCTCTTTATTTTTGTATTTTTCTTTTATTTATTAATAGTATTGTAATTGTTATAAACATCAAGGTTTGCAAAATTAGTGTTATGCTCTCAGTTGTTGCTATAATACCATATGGATATTTTTGAAATAAATATGCTGGTGATATTATAGAAAACATAAGCGATATATTTGGCAAATACGAACTTAAAGCTATAAGTATAGCTGTTACTACTCCAGCCACTATCTGATTTTTCGTTAAGCTTGATATTAGCATTCCAAACGATATATATGACATTGATACTAATAAAAATCCTATTAATGTTGTTAATACTGTTTGTATATTGGTTATTTTTCCCGCAAATATACATAAAATTATATAATATATTAACGAAAAAGCAAATGTTATAAGAATTACCGCTACTGCTGATAAAAACTTACCTAAAACAATTACTGCTATATTTTTTGACGTTGTTGGAAGTATTGTCTCTTCTTTATTATTTATTTTTTGTGTAAACATTCCCATTGTGAGAATTGCAATTGTAAATGGTAAAAGTTCTTGTATTATATAAAAGAATAAAGTTGAGTATTCTACTGTTCCGCATATTATATATGTATAAAGCAAAATATATACTAGCTACAAATAAAAATAATCCTATAAAAATATATCCTATCGGAGATAGAAAATATGTTTTTATCTCTTTTTTTATTATTGCCCACATTATTTGTGTCCTCCTTTTTGCTACTATCTTTCTGTTTTTATTTACATAACATATATTATTGTATCATAATTCTGTTATTTTTTCAACTTTTTGGCTTATTTAGTATGTTTTTTCCTTACGGATAGTCCAGTTTCGTCTCTTATTATTTCTCTCTATGCATTTTATAGTTCTATTTGTTTTTTGATTTATTTACTTTCTATTGTCTTTTCAGTGACCAAATGCATATATTTTAGGTTTTTTGTTAAAAAATATTGACAAATATAGATGTTTTGTGTTATTATTATTTAGCATTAATTTTGGGTCAGTAGCTCAGTTGGATAGAGCATTGGCCTTCTAAGCCAAGGGTCGGGGGTTCGAATCCCTTCTGGCTCACCAAGATAACGCTATCCGAATACGGATAGCAATTTTTTTATGGAAAGGGAAAAATGGTTATATAAATGATTCATATTTTGTTTTTTATACTTGGAGGAATTATAACTGGAACTTTTTTTGTAATGGGAATTTACTTCTTAATTAAAACAAAAAGAGAGAAAAAATATACTTGCAAGGTTTGTGGTAAAGTAGTAAATAATATAATGCGTGAAGAAAAAAAATTAGATGCTAATAATCATTATATAACTAAGCGTTATTGGTATGCGTTATGCGAATATACAGTTGGAACTACAAAATGTGCTAGGCAAACTAATATCGGAACTACTCATCCCAAATATGAAATCGGACAAACTGTAACTATATATTATAATCTTAATAATTGTCATGAATCTTATATAGAAGGAGATAATAATTCAAAAACTAAAGCAATAGTATGTTTTATTATAGGAATAATTTTAATTTT
>CANQCU010000018.1 GCA_947590905.1 uncultured Clostridia bacterium
TCTTAGTTTCATAATGATATAACATTGCTACATCACTATCTAGCATAACTTGTTTTCCTCTTATGCAATAAATTAAACTCTTAATATCTATTGTTTCATATTTTACTAAATTTAATTCTTTATTTACTGGCTCAATATTAGTGAGATTATTCATAAATAAATTCATTCCTTCCTTGTGTAAACTTTACTCATATTGTAAAACAAATGTTTGTGAATGTCAATATATTTATATAAAAAGCCTTGTCAATTACAAAAATTCCACAGACTTCTTAAAAATCTGTGGAATTTTAAAATACTTTGGAGGCGAGTATCGGAATCGAACCGATGATCAGAGTTTTGCAGACTCGTGCCTTACCGCTTGGCTAACTCGCCAAAAAATGGAGCAGGTAACGGGAATCGGACCCGTAACTTAACCTTGGCAAGGTTATGTTTTACCACTAAACTATACCTGCATAAATATTATTTTTGATTGTATTTTCTAGAACTTTTCATTTTTAGATTTTTTACTGCCTTATTATGATAACAGAAATATGTAAAATTGTCAAGAAAATTCTATACTAACAATATACTTAAGATATTACATTATATTCAGTCTCTTATTAAATGTTCTATAAATTTAATATGGATTCATCTATTAAAATATAATCTGATATATTACTTATAAGCTCCTTATAATAATCCCAAATATCCTTCTTTTGGATATCATTTTTAGCTTTAATACTAATTTCATATATAATATTATCATCTATTTTTATCGTGATTTTTCCGTACTTCATCTTGCTTATAAACTGGTGCTATAAGTTCTTTTTTTAGTTCTGATTCTACTCTTACTTTTAGTGCTTCCTCTTTACTTGCTGGATATAAGCTTACATTGTTTTTTTCTAACTCTATTTTTAGATTATTATTTTTCCCCTTAACTATATCAAATTGTGCCATTTCCTCTATATTATCGAATTCATCTTCTAACATAAATTTTAAGTCTATCATTTTGTATTTTGAAAATGCATATTCAATAAGCTTTATACTATCTCTTGTTCTATCCTTCTTGGTGTCTGCTCCAAGCACTACACATATTATATCCATGTTTTCTCTTTTTACTGCTGTTACTAGACATCTATTAGCTCCATTTGTAAATCCAGTTTTTACTCCATAAACTCCTTGCAAATATCCTAATAGCTCATTTGTATTATTAATGTTTTTCGGCTGATTATTTATAATTATTGTATATGATTTTGTTTTAACTATCTGTGCAAATTCTTTTATATTTAATGCATAATTAGTAATTAGAGCAAGTTCGAAAGCAGTTGTGTAATGTTCTTCTTCATCCAAACCATGTGGCGTCACAAAATGAGTATTTTTTAAACCTATTTCTTCTGCTTTTTTGTTCATAAGATTTGCAAATTCTTCTATTCCTCCTGATACATATTCTGCAAGTGCAACCGCAGAATCATTTCCGTGAACATAGTAACAATCCATACAACAGATGTTTTACTGATATTTTATCATCCGCATGAAGTCCTAGTCTTGATCCGCCTGTTCCTGCAGATTTTTTAGAAACTGTAACTATATCTTCTATATTATCAACATTTTCTAATGTAACTACTGCTGTCATGATTTTTGTTGTAGATGCCATTTTACATTTCTCATTCTCTTTTTTTCCATACAGAATTCTTCCGAGATGTTCTTTCATATACAATAGCATGCCTAGAATTAATATTTGGAATTTCTTCTGGGGATACTGCTGTTTCTAATATTTCATTAAGTTCTTCTAGTGAAAATACACTCTCTTCTATTTCGTCATCTGCATATACAATACTACTTGAAAATGTTATTATTACAATTATCATTAATATTTTTATTTTTTGCATAAAAAAACACCTCTATAATCTATATGAGATTTAAGGTGTTTTATTCTTTTATTTTATACGCAAGCATGTTTTCCGTTTTTTACTTTTTTTATCTTAAATATAAATCCTTTTGCTTTCTTTGTTTCTTCTACTAAGTCATTGTTATTTACTTCTTCTGTTTCGTTTCTTTCATCTTTTATATAATCGTTATCTATTTCTTCTGCTTCATGTGTTTCTATTTCTATGTTGTTACTATTTATTTTATCTTCTGTTTTGCATTTTTCTGCCTCTGGAAGTTCTAATGCTTCGTTTTTATTAGAAATTGCAGAATCTATTTCTATTTTCCATAGTATTAACAATTCTTTTCTTGCTTTTTCTATTTTTAGTGTCTCTTCTTCGTTTATTTTATTTGCATTTTCTATTGCTTTTTTAAGGTTTGCTATTTGCTTTTCAAGTGTTTTTAACTCAGTATTCTCATTATCTTTTCCTTTTTCGGCTTCTAGTTTTTCTATAACTGATGCATATTGTTTTTCTCTTTTATATGCTACTTGTAATTTTTCTAATTGTTCTTCGGCTCCAGGGATTTTATGCTCCTTTATTATTTTAGTTGACTCAGTTATTATGTTTCTCAATATTTCCATTCTTCCATGTCTTGCTTCTTGTAAATTATAATTTAGTATTCCTGTTTTCTTTTCTTTTACTTTTATAATATTTCTTATTTCGCTTGTATTTTTATATAATTTTTTTCTTCTCTTAACTAATAATTTACTTATTCTATTATACTCTTGATCTGTAAGTATATCTTTTATAGTTTCAATGTTCTCTACTGCGTCATCTATCATACATTCTATTTCTTTAGGAACTTTCATTTTATTATATTCTGACTCCATTGTTCCTAATATTCTCAATCTCTTTTGTCTTATATTATTAAATTTTGGTAATTTTGATTGAAGGTCTCTATCTGAATTTTTTAATATTTCATGGGGAATTGGTGTTGTGTTAAATATTTTTGATTTTTCTACTATTTCTAATTCCTTTTGTATTAAAGCCTGTCTTTCTTCTTCTGTATATTCTTGCTTAAATTTTTCTTTTGCTTTCTGTAGAGCATCTCCATTAGTTTTATAATCACTAAAATCTATTTCCTCAACTTCATCAAATTTTGGAAACATGTCTAGTTTATCTTCAATTATCTCAACTATTTCATTGTATCTATTTCCTAATTCTTTTGTAATTTTTCCTAATAACTTTTCTGCTCTTTTTATATCTATCCTATATATCATATATCTTGAAATTTCTAGTCTTTCCATATCTTTTGGAAGTTCTTCACATTCTTCTAATAAGTCTAGTATTTCATCTCTTGTCTCTATTTTTTCTTTATATTCTTTATCTACTTTTTTTTCTATTTTTGCTATATTTTTTTCTTTGACTTCCTTTTCTTTTTCTTCACATTCTAGCTCATATAATGCAATTCTTTCTTCTTTTTCTATCTCTTGTTCATTTTCCAAAGAATAAAGGTATGCTTTTAATTCTGATATTGTTAATATATCTTGCTTATTTGACATATCTTTTATCCTCCTTTTTTTCTTTCGCGATTAATACTTATTATATCACACTTATTATTTTATTCTATTACATTTTCATTACATTTTTATGACAGAATAATAACAACCTTTTTTTGCTAGAACAAAGTAAAATATTGCATGCTTTGATTGACTTGAAATTCTATGTCAAATGCATAAAATTTCAAAAGCTAATGATTATAGTATTTTTATTTTTCTTGGAAATTTATTAATTTAAAAAAAATAACTAATATTAAATAATTTTAATATTAGTTATTCTATTTTTATTTTACATTAAATGAAATTTTAAAATCTGTTCCTTCTCCGAGAAGTACTATAAATGTTTTTTCTATAGTTTTATCATTTTTTT
Organism: uncultured Clostridia bacterium; assembly: GCA_947590905.1. Taxonomy (GTDB): domain Bacteria; phylum Bacillota; class Clostridia; order TANB77; family CAG-508; genus JAAWPK01. Next base: position 3,777 of record CANQCU010000018.1, read on the forward strand.
GTGTAGCATCTGATATTTTTACTTTGTATGTATAGTATGTTCCTCCTTCATTTCCAAATTCTAAATATCCAAATGTATTTTCTTCAAAGAAATTTGTCTTTGCATAATTTTCAAATTCTTCATATGTTTTAAAATTATTTTCTTTAAAGCTATCTGCAAGTATACTATATAAATATTTATAGTCTTTATCGTTTAGTGCTAACATGAATTTATTTATGTCTAATCCAACTTTTTCTTCTGTTGATGATTTTTCATAATTTGCTACGAATTCTGGTATATCTATTGTATAAGTGTCTGGAATTATAGTATAATTTGCTACATCTTGTACTTTAAATATATAATTGTTTTCCTTATCATCTATACATATAACTTGTATATAATCATCCATATAATCAATTTGATATTTTACAACATTAGCATTAATAAATCTATAATAATTATTTTTTACATAAGTTTTGTATTCTTCTACATTTTGAACTTTCTTTGCTTTATACTCATCATCTAAACGTTCATATGCAGTTTCTGCATCATACATTAGCCTACTTTTATAGTCACTAAATAGTTCTTTTGCAAATGTTTCGTCTTCTATTATACTAAATTTATAAGAGTTATATACTACATTTTTTATTTCTTTTTTATCTATTTTTAATTCCTTACCAAGTTCTACATTATATCCATATCCACTTGGATAAATCTCAAAAGCACTATTCTGACTATCAACAGTAAGCATTATTCTAAATTGTTCTTTTCTTAAAGTTTCTTTTTGTACTGTTTCTCCATATACAAAGTATACTCGTACATTTTCATTTGAGTCTAAATAATATATATTGTCTATTATAACCTGCACATTATCATACTTTCCTATTTTATCTTGTATATTGCTAATTGTTATTCCATTCTTTTCTTTATATTCGGAATCTAAATAGTTATATACTTTCTCTTTATATGCTTCAATTTCACTTTTTAATGCATCATCTGAGATATTCTTTAAATAACTTGTACTTTGTCCTTCTCCTAATAAATCTTCTTTTTTCATATTAAAGTTTGATAAGTCACTATAATAATTTTCAATAATTTTTTTTACAACATAATAGTTATTTCTATTTTCAAGTACCGCAACTTTTTGAATAAGATCTATTGGTAGTCCTTCTTCTTCTATATCATCAGTATATATATATTCATCACTATGCATTACATTTAATATCACTACAATAGTTATTATTATTAGTATAACTAATACCAATATTATATACTTAATGTACTTCATACTTTTCATCCTTTCTATTAATATGGTGCTCTTAAAGCATGTTTAAAGCCTGTGTATTTACTATAATATGGTTCTCTTCTTTGTATACTAGAAACAGCACCTGCATTATACCAGCATCCATCTCCTACATATAACTGTGTATGTCCATTAGCAATTGTTACATCTCCTGGTTGAAGATCTTTCCAAGTGCTTGTATTAATTACTTTCCATCCTCTTTCTTGCAATAACTTATCTAATCCAGATGTACTATTAGTATGGGTGTCTAGATATCCAGCTGCTTCTAGTACCCATGATACATATGTTGCACAACACGTTAATCTATATCCATAGCTTCCAGGAATTTGTGATTTTGCAAAACTTCTATTAAGCCCACATTTTAATCCTTCTGCATCATGTTTCCATTTTTCTTTTTCTTCGTTTTTTCCGCCAGGATCGGCTAAGCAATAAAAGTACAAATGATCTGGGTCTGACATATAATCATGGATTTGTTTTGCACATTGTAAAATTGACCCACCTACAGCTTTGATATCATTTGAATTAGTATCTTTGTATTCTTCTTTGTTAAATAAATTCCAATCAGAACTACTCTTATTACCTCCACCAGAGCCTGATGAAAATGGTTTTTTATTATTTGGAAGCACAAAGTTGTCCTTAATCTTATCTGCATTTAAATTTCCATTAGAATCTACAGAATTTTGATATGCTTCGCTAAATCCTTGTATTGTTCCATTACTATAGTATATTGAAACTAAAGCATCTCTTTGACTATCATTAAGTTTTAATCCGTGTGTATTTAAATAATTATCTACACTATCCTCACACGATTTTAATATGTCTGTAAATACAGCATCTACAGTATTTTTAGGTACTATACTTCCTACACTTAAATTATTTACATCTATTCCATGATCCTTAAAAATATCTGCCCACATGTTAATGTCTATATCAAATGCTATCTTAGAGCCACCACTATTATATACAATATAGTTTTCTCCATCAGATGTCATATAATCCATTGGTACAACTGAGGTTTCTTTCCTTTCATAATTCCATATATCAGAATTTCCCCAAGCTTTAATGTAATTTTCTATTAAAGTTCCTGAAAGTAATGTACTAGAATCTAACCCTAATATATCTGTATTAAATTTATCTAGTATGTCCTGCGCAGTTATATCATATATGTATCTGTCATTATATATATTCCAATAATATTGCATCAACATCTCATGCATTTGAGTATTTTCATGTAATCTTAGAAGTTCAATTACTAGGTTTATATTTTGATGTGTATCATCTGACAAATTATCAGGCGGAATTGCTGTCCTAACAGTCATTCCTGGTATCAGATATTTAACTTCTATACCACTCGGAGTATATAAACCTCCTCCTACTTCTCCTGTAGCATTTCTCCACGTTCCTAAAAATCTAGTATAATTAATCTCTCTTAAAGAATGTATAGCCCACCTATATATTTTGACAATTTCTTCTTTATGTCTACGTAATTGTTCTGGTGATTCATATACTTCCATTGTTACTTTTGTGTTTGAATCATCAGAAGAAACATCTTCAGTTTTAACTAGGGTAGTACACATTTGCTCTAACTCTGCATCTGTAAATGAAGGTGAAAATTGTTGATCACTTGTAACCCTGCCTGGTTCTTCTATTAGAGATGCTTCCGCATTAACATCCATGCACCAAGTTTCTGCAAATTTTATATAAACAGTTGCTGTATGTCTATAAGTTGTTTCTTCAATTTCTTTTTCGGTTCCAGGTGCTGGATATGCATAAGTTGGCTCCGATTCGGTTTTTTCACCTGTTTGAAGATCTTCTGTAATTGTTACTGTTTTTGTTCCTTTATCTGTTATTTCCGTTACTCTTGTTATAGATAAACCATCTTGAATTATAACATGTACTTTACTTTGTTCTAGTAAATCTATAACTGACATAATCCATTCTGGATTTTCTGATGTAGATAATATTGTAAACAAGAAATTATATGGCATAGCGCATATATCAACAACAGATTGATATGAAAATGGTCCTGCTAATTCAAATCTAGTTACATCTGATACAACTTGTTGATTTTCTTTTGTAATGACTCTTGTCTTAACAGCATAGTATATAGCTTGTTCTTCAGGAATATATGAAAAATAATATAGTGCATCTTCTTTTCCAGTTGCATTACATTCATTTATTAATTTTATAAAATCTTCTAATTGCATGTGGTACATTCTACAAGTTTCATCATTTGGCTTTCCATTATCATCTATAGTTATTCTTCCTAATTTTCCAATTCCTTGTGATACATAATCCCCATTTCTATCAGTAGGGTTCATTCCTCCATTACCTTTGTAATCACTTAGTTTTGGAATACTACTTTCGATTTCAGCTCGAATCATTCTAACAAAATAGTCTTTAAAGTTTTCTGATTCAAACCATTTTCCAACATTTTTGAAATTAAATTCTGGATCTGCTGGATCATATAGCAAATTTGCCTCTTCTCTGCTCTTTACTTCGTCTTCATCCTTCTTTTTCATGCTATAATATCCTTGGATATATGCTTTACTTAATTCTTCTATATATTTTTCTTGTGCTTCTTTTGACAATTTTAAATAATATCCTAGATCTTTTACTTTAACTCTCCATCCGTCATCATCCGTACCACCTATTGGTACTCCTTCGAAGCTAGGATCTCTATCTACTTCAACAGCTTCTTTTAATATTCTTTCTGATGCAACATCAGCCATTACATTACTACTAAATTGATCATGTATCCATGCTAATCCAAGAGAAATTAATGATGCTATTACAATTGCTATAATTACTTTTATAATTATTGGAATCGCAGCAATCAATGCTCCTATTCTTCTAAGTAACATTGTAAATGGATTTTTTATTTTCTTTGATGATTTTTTACTATCACTTTTAAAACTAGTTACATCTTGCTCATCTTGTTTTCTCTCTTTCTCCTTTGCTTTATCATCTTCTTCGTTCATTTTAATCTTCCTTTCTCTGTTACTTTACATCTTAGTATCTATTGTTATTGTAGTCTTTTCTTCCAATCCATTCTTATAATTATCATAATTAAGTACTATATCTGTCATTTTAAGTCCTTCAATTTTTCTTTCTGGATTATAATTTTTATCAAATTTCACATTTAAATTTCTTACCATATTTCTATATACAATAAGCTGTTCATCTGCTATTTCATTTAAATATGATAAATATTTAACTGAATTTGAATCATATAAGCATGTTGTATATAAGGCTTTCTTTGTATCAATGCATATTGAATTTTCTCTATTATTATTTATATTTATATTAAATACAGAATAATCCATATACATATCTTCCCAAATTATTGTTACTTCTATGTTTTCGTTAGTTTGTCTACTTCCAATTGTTTTTCTTCCAATATAACCACTTATATTTATTTTATAGTCTGTTTGTCCTTTTACTATTGTAATATAATCACCTTTTATATCATCTGATACCGCATTTCCAGTTGCTAATATATCATCTATATATCGAATATAATAGGTACACCAGTCTTGATAATTATACCAGTTTTCCAAATTATACATTTTATATGAATCAAAAATTCTATCATAATAGTTAGTCTTAAATCCTTGTAGACTCGGATACAAATTTTCTTTACATTCGTCAGAAAGCATATTATATGCTTTTTCTAACTCATTATCATTACAATAATCAACAAAAGTCTTTATAATATCTTTGTATTTCTTTCCTTCTTCTTCTGGTACCTTTTCTCCTGTGATTACGCTTTCTTTATCTCTGTTTGACGTTGCTGTATTATCTATAGTATTTGCAATATTAGCATATTCTTGTCTTGCTAGTTCATTTTGTCTTGCAGCGATTGCATTTAATACTTGGATAATTATAATAACAAGAGCTATTATTATGACAGTTACTATAATTTCTTCTCTATTCTGGTTATACCATCGCATTAGTCTATACATAATAATACCTCCGTTATTTAATATTAATCCATAAATTGCATTTCTGCAAGTACTTCTTCTACTCTCTTTTCTGCTTCTGATTGGCTAATATTTACTCCTGCATTTTTACTTTGTTCCATTATTGTTTGTGCGAAGTTTTCTTTGAAAGCTCGACGTGCATAAGAGTTTGATTCATATACTCCTCTACCAGCACTCTTATTTAATGCAGCTACAGATACAGATCTTTCTAGTGCAGCTCTTCTATCTAATGCTTTCTTTGGATCTACTGTATTGCCATCTAAACTTTCACCTTTTTGAAGTTTCTCCATAAGAACTAATGCTCTTCCTATCTTACCAGTATCTGTTATTCCATTGTTTAAGAAAGCTTGTACATCACCATTTGACATAGCTTCTTTTGCTTTTTGCCTACTTCCTAATGCTTTTGTTAATGCATCTATATTATCTACATTTGTTGTAAATGCTTTATCAAATGCTGCTTGTTCTAACTTTTTCTTTTCTGTTCCCCAGAAAGCATCTTTTGCTCCTTGTTTCATATCTCTTGCATAATTTCCTGCTGTTCTTGCTACCTTATCTCCATAATAATTTAGTCCATAATATCCTGCCGTTCCTCCTGCTGCTGCAAGTTGGAATGCTTTTGATGGATCTCCTGATGCTGCTCCTACTGCAGCTCCCATAAATGCAAGTGGTAATGCTCCTGCGGCTCCTACTGCTGTTCTTCTTACAAATCTTCCTGCTTGTCTTGGAAGTCTCTTAACTCCTTTAATCGTTCTGGCTACTGCTCTATCTTTTGCTGATCCTGCTGCATTATATAGCCTTTGTCCTATATTTGGTTTACCTTCTTTATGTAAAAGATTCCATCTATCTTTAAGTCCGCCTTCACCTATTCTATGTAATGCAGGTGCTGTCATCCATTCTAATGTATTTTGATTGCCTACTCCGGCTTGTTGTTCCGACTGACCTGTTTGATTTTGTCCACCATTTCCAGATTGATTTTGTGTTGTTCCTGTAGCTGATGCTGGATTTGCAGGTGTTGTTGAAGTTCTTGATGTTCCTTGCGTTTGTGTATTTCCTCCTGCTACTGTTCTTCCTTGTGCTGTACCTGCTGTTCCTGTACCACTTGTTCCTGCTATTACTGCTTCTGGATCTATCATTCCATTTGTTCCTGCTACATTTCCTTTTCTTATTCTTGGTGTTTTGTCTCTATCTTCATCATCTCCAGAACCTCCACCTTTGCCTGATTTTGGTTTATTTAATTTACTAATTAATGCAGAAAATACTGCTCCTCCTGCAAAGCTTCCTGCTGCACTTAATGTTCCCGCATTGTCAAATCCGAAGAATTTACGTAATAATTTTTCTGCTGGTATTATAAATCCTATTGCTACTACTCCATATATCATATTTGATGTAACAAGTGTCATTGCAGAACCTACTAATACTGTATATATTAGTAAATGGAAAGGTTGAATAATGACATTAAACATATATTCCCTAAACCACATATTAAATGCTTGGGCTTTTCCGGTCCTTTATTTTATCCAATGGATATGTTAATGCAACCATTGGTGCCATTAACGTTAAGAATGCAAGGTATATAACCCTTTTTACATATCTTATTGCGAACATTGCCGTAAATACTATTAGCGCTATGTATATAAATAAATATCCAAATGCCATTGCCATATAATTGTCATCATCTTCACAGTTTAAATACATTCTTGCATAATTGATGAAGTATAGAACTTGGTTTTCATTTGACGCAATCATGACATTTTTATCATCAACAGTTACATTCATTGCTCCGTTTGCAAGACTTTCTCCTGGGCTTTGATTTTCTAATGATTCAAAATAGCTTTGTACTGACTGTTGTATTTCTTGCTCTCTTCTAGCAATTTCATTATCTATTCTCTGTCTAATTTCATCGTCTGTTAATTGTGCAATTTCTGCCTCTCCTATTTCAAATGAACTATCTAGCCACTGTATATCTCGATTTCCATTCCATGAAAAGATATCTACAATCTCTGCATTTGTTTTTAGGTATTTAACTGTTGCTTGATATTTTTCTGTACTTTGATCATACAAATAATCAATTTCTACAATATCCTTATAACCGTGTTCCATTAACATACATTTCTACATACTTCATTTTGAATGCCCCGGTTTCTAGTACTGAATAACTAGCACCATTAACATTGTCTCCTTGAAGATTTTTAGGTTGTAATAAATTTGAATTATATCCATAACCTACTAAATACTGCTGTATTTTATTATCTATGGCATCAAAATCAATAACTCTATTACGTTGTTCATTTCTTCTAGAAGGGTTTACATATTTTACTCCTCCATATTCTGAGTTTAAATCTATTCCTGTTATCTCTGTCTCGCCATTTCCAAGTCCACAAGCTTTACTTAATGCATTATTAAATCTATCAACAGCTCCTAGCACACCCGCCATTATATAATGCATAAAGAAAAGTAAGCAAAATGCTATTATCCAATCCATAAGCCTTTGTTTGTATTTTGCTCTATCTTGTGAAGTACTTGATATAATTATTCTAATTCCTATATATATTAATACTGATAGTAGTCCGACTATTGCTATTGTTCTTAAAGTGACATACCAACTTGCAATTACTTTTCTTAGAGAATCTATTGCAGTTTGACTTTTTTCACTATCTATTAAATAACTACTCCTTGAGCCTCCTCTTATAAAGTTAACATCCAAAAGTCTTATTTGATTTGAAAATATTAGTTCTGGACTTATTTGTATTATTGGATATCTAAAGTCATCTTTTTCATCAAAATATCCATTCTTTATTACAGGATCTCCGCTTCCTTTTTCATCTACAGCAAATGACCATTCTCCTGTAAGACCTAATTGTATTACTGATATTGCTACATCTGCTACTGCTGTAATAAAGTCTCTCATGGCTCCCATTAGTTCTCCACCAAAAGAAGTCTCTGCTTTAACTGTGTTAGGTGCTAAGGAGAATTCTAATAGAATTACGCACACAAATGCTATTATTATTTTTTGTATTAAATTTTTATTTGTAAAAATTTTCATTCTATGTAACTTCCTCCTTGCCTCTAATCAATAAATTGCATTTCTGCAAGCACATCTTCTACTCTATTTCTAGCTTCTGTACTACTAATTGTGCCATTGCTTTGTTCAACAATTTGTTTAGTAAAGTTTTCTTTGAAAGCTCTTCGCGCATATGAATTTGATTCATATATTGCTTTTCCTGAACTCTTATTTAATGCAGCTACTGCTACTGCTCTTTTTAGCGCTGCTTCTCTGTCTAAAGGTTTATGTTTCTTTCTTTTACCTTTATTATCTAATGTTTTTCCTTCTTCAAGTCTTTGCATAAGTACTAGAGCTCTTCCTATCTTTCCTGGATCCGTTATTCCATTATTTAAGAAAGCTTGTACATTTCCATTTTCCATTGCATCTTTTGCTTTTTCTCTACTTCCTAATGCTTTTGTTAATGCGTCTATATTATCGGGATTTGCTTTGAATGCTTTATCAAATCTTGCTTGTTCTAACTTTTTCTTTTCTGTTCCCCAAAAAGCATCCTGTGCTCCTTGTTTCATATCTCTTGCATAATTTCCTGCTGTTCTTGCTACCTTATCTCCATAATAATTTAATCCATAGTATCCTGCTGTTCCTCCTGCTGCTGCAAGTTGGAACGCTTTTGATACATCACCTGATGCTGTTCCTACTGCAGCACCCATAAATGCAAGTGGTATTGCTCCTAATGTTCCTACCGCTGTTCTTCTTACAAATCTTCCTGCTTGTCTTGGAAGTCTCTTAACTCCTTTTACCGTTCTAAGTTTTGCTCTATACATTGCTGAACCTGTAGCATTCAATAATCTATCTCCAAAACCTGGTGTACCTTTTTCTTCATCTCTTTTCATAAGATTTATTCTTTCTTTTAATCCACCTTGTCCTATTCTATGCAATGCAGGTGCTGTCATATAGTCTAGTGTATTTATTTTTGGACTATTACTTTCTTTTTCATCTTCTTCAGTATCCTCTGCTAATTCTTTTTGTTGTTTCTTTGCTATTTCTTCGTTAGTTAATGCTTTTTCTGCATGTTCTCTAAACGCTTTTCTCTGCTTTTCTATTTCTTTTTTTTCATGTTCTTCCTCAGCTGAATCATCTTTTACTTGTGATTCTTCTTTAGCTGTTCCTGTTCCACTTGTTCCTGTTCCACTTGTTCCTGTTCCATCTGTTCCTGCTATTACTGCTTCTGGGTCAATCATTCCATTTGTTCCTGCTACATTTCCTTTTCTTATTGTTGGTGTTCTGTCTTGTCCTCCGTCATCTCCTCCTGAGCCACCTCTTCCACCTGATTTTGATTTATTTATTTTGTTTATCATAGCAGAGAATAATGCTCCTCCTGCAAAGCTTCCTGCTGCACTTAATGTTCCTGCGTTGTCAAATCCAAAGAACTTACGTAGTAATCGTTCTGCAGGAATTAAGAAACCAATTGCTACTACTCCATATATCATATTTGACATAACTAAATCCATTGCTGAACCAACTAGTACAGTATATAGCAATAAATGGAATGGTTGTATAAGTACATTATATATATACTCCCTTATCCACATACTAAATGCTTGTGCTCTACCGATCTTTTATTTTGTCTAATGGATATGTCACTGCAACCATTGGGGCCATTAATGTTAAGAATGCAATATAAATAACCCTCTTTACATATCTTATTGCAAACATTCCTGTAAATATAATAAGTACTATATATATAAATAAATATCCAAGTGCCATTGGTTGCCATGCATCAGTATCTATTGCATTCAAATATAGTCTAGCATAATTGATAAAGTAGAATACTCTTGATGGATCTGATGAAACAATTTGTCCGATTATAAGTCTGCATTACGTTTGTATTATTATATCTAACATCATAAGTATATGAGGTATGATCGAATTTTCCTTCTTGTCCTTGTCCACTCCAACCACCTGAATTAACAATTTTATAAATTGTTATAGTCTTTTCTTCAAATTTAATTGTATACATATATTTTGTTTCTGTTACAGTTGAATGACTATCAGGGTGTGTTACAGTAGGTTCTCCTATTGATTCCCAATTTTCTGATTGCTCAACAGGTGTTTCTTCTCCCATTCCAACTTTTGCAATTATACTTTGTATAGCTTCTTCATCTGTTGCAAATCCTTCATCTGCTGAATTAACTCCTCCTTGCGTACTTGATGTTGATGATGTACCTCCTACTGGGTTTCCATTAATATTTCCTGTGTATTTTACTCCACCGTATTTTGGATTTAGTTCTATTCCTTGCTTGTCTGCTTCAGTGTTAAGTCCACATGCTACACTTAAAGTGTCATTTACTTTATCAACAATATCTAATACACCTGCCATTATATAATGCATAAAGAAAAGTAAGCAAAATGCTGCTATCCAGTCTACCAATCTTTGTTTGTATTTTGCTCTATCTTGCATTGAACTTGATATTATTATTCTTATTCCTATATAAATCAATACAGAAAGTAATCCTACTATGGCTATTGTTCTTAATGTAACATACCAACTTGCGATTACTTTTCTTAAGTCTTCTATGCCTTCTGTATTGTTTGTTTCTACAATATAACTATCTTTTGATTCTCCTCTTATAAAATTAGCATCTAAAAGTCTGATTTGGTTTGCAAATATTAATTCTGGACTTATTTGTATTATTGGATACTTAAATACATTCTCTTTAACCCAATATTCTCCCTTTTCTCCATCCCTTAATGGCAATCCACTTCCTTTTTTATCTACTGCGAATGACCATTTTCCAGTAAGTCCAAGTTGTACTACTGAAATTGCTGTATCTGCAACTGCAACGACAAAGTTTTTCATGTTTTCAAACAATGTTCCACCCCAAGCTACAGGGTCTTTTGCCCTAACTACATGTGGTGTAATACAAAACTCTATCAAAGTTATACACACAAAGGCTATTATTACTTTTTGTATTAAATTTCTGTTTGTCAAGATTTTCACTGTATGTAACTTCCTCCTTATAGGCTAAGAATCATCTTAGATTTTAAATTGCTTTCTTTTTTATCCTCTTCTTCTTTTTACTAATATGTTTAAGTTTGTTTCTACGAATTCAAATTCTTTTGCTGTTGGAGTTATTTGTAAGATTGCTGTATCTGCTCCTACTTTTAATAACCCTTCACCTTTTGTACATGTTATTAAGAAGTTTGCTTCTCCTTCTGAAAGTTTGAATACTTCTTTTAAGTATTGTATTTCTGATTTATCTTGTGCTAAGAATAGTTTTGTATCTGAAGATGTAAGTACCGCTTGTGCTTCTGGTTTTTCATAAAAGTCTTGGAATCTCTGCGAAATGATTGCAAGTGATACATTTCTTTTTCTTGCACGTCTTGCCATTGTATTTAAGAAATCTACTGCTTCTGGGTATGGTAAAAGCATCCATGCCTCATCAACAATAACTCTTTTACGTGCTGCTCTTGTTCTATCTTCACTATTCTTTTTAACATATTTTTCCCATATCCAAGATAGAAGTATTTGCTGAGCAAGTGGTCTTGCAAATCTCTCTTCTAGCTGTGATATGTCTAGGTTTATAAATGGTGCTCCATCTAATAGTTCAAATGTTGATTGTCCATCAAAATATGCCATTTGTCCATCATATTCTCTTATGTATTGTTTCATAACTTTTAAAAGATAACTATAGTGGAATTGATAATCTGCTATTGTATTATCTTTTGCTTTCTTTTGTATTCTTTTATACCAACTACCTATTGTAGGCATTTGCTTTTTATCTTTTGCAAGCATGTTTCTTTTATCCATATTGTTTTCATATAAACTTGATGGATCATTTGTTATTCCTAATGCTTGATATTCTTCTGCAACACTTTCTGCAATGATCTGTTTTGTAAGCTCATTTACATCTGTGCTTCTAGTACTTCCTCTTGCCATTGTAAGTAAAGCTTGAGTTACGTCCTCTACTTTGTTTTCTACATTAAGTACTATTCTATCTTTTCCTGTAATTTCATCTTTTACTGTTTCTAGTTCTAGGTCAAATAAATTTATTACAGTTTTTGAATTTGGACTAAGTACTACATTTATTCCTCCAAGACTCTCAGCAACTATTGAATATTCACCTTCTGCATCTAGTGCTAAGCTTTCTATTCCCATAAGTACTGATGATCTTGATATTAGCGTTTTCATTGTAACTGATTTTCCTGCTCCTGACTTAGCAAATATAACCATGTTATAATTTGTAAGTGAGTTATGGAAGTTATCAAATAATATTGGTACACCAGTTTGTTTGTTAAATCCTAAAGGTATTCCTGTTTGGTGTCCTACTTCTGATGTTGTAAATGGGAATACTGTTCCCATTGAACGTCTATCAAATGTATGTGTTTTACTTATTTTATTTTGCATTAGTGGAAGGTTTGATTGGAAACATTCCTCTTGCATTGCCCATGCTGATTTTATTCCTACTAATGTTTTTGACATTTCTGTTGATAATAGTTTCGTAAATTTATCTAGTTCTTCTAGACTATATGCAAATAATGTTGAAACTATTGTTGATTCAAATAGTTTATTGTATCCTGCTGCTATTTCATCTCTTAACTGTTCTGCTTCTAATCTTTTTTGTGTTAAACTACTCTCCCTGTTGATATTTCCTCTGTCTTGTGCAACTATTCTTTCTGTTTCTAGTTCGTTTATTACTCTATTTAATTCATTTTGTGACCTTGCTTCTGGAATTGGGTTTATATATATTGAAGTATTTATATCTCCGAATAAGTACATATCTCTAAAGATATCTGGGAAGGAACACATTCTAGGTAGTGTTGATACGAAGAAACTTCTCGCATATCTTTTTGCATTTGATATAATTTCCATATGGTCTATATTTGATGCATCTATTCCAGCTGGTGCGATTAAGTCTTTTACAGTTTTTGGCTGTAATATTGTTGACTTTTCTTCAGCTTCTTTAAGCTGTTCTTGTTGTTCTTCTTGGTTTTTTAACTGCTTTTTTCTCATGTACTTTACCCTCCTCTTCTTCTTCAGCTTTTTCTTTTGCTTCTCTTCTTTGTTTTCTAGTATCTGTAAGCTCCTGCATTGCTTCTTCTGCAACTTCTTTTCCTATGTAAACTTGATTTTCTTGAATTATTAGTTTTGCCATTTCGTCTATTATGTCTTCCATCTTGTTCTTTCTTTCTTCAAGTTTCATTTCTCTAGCTGTTCTAACTTTTTCTACTACGTCTTGTGCTTTTGACATGGCTTTTTCTTCTAATTCTTTGTCTAATGCTGCAATTTTCTTATCTATAACTTCTGGTGCTGTTGAATACAACTCATCATATCCAGCAGCTAGTGCTTTTTCTAATCCAAATACTTCTGCTTCATCTCTGTTATATGCCATATATAATAATTCTACTAAGGCATTTGAGTCTAATATTTTTCCTGTAACTCCTGTTGATGATAAAGCTGCAATTAATGATTGGCATCTAGTGTATAATTCTGAGAAAGCAATATTTTTAAGTTCTTCTTTATCGAAGTTTGTATTTCCAAGTTCTGAAGGATAATATGATGTTATTATATAATATTGTTTATTTAAAACATTTTTATTTAAACTCATTTGCTGTGTATTATAAATTATATCTTTTCCATATTCATAAAGGTTTCTCATTTTTGTTAATTCATAGAATTGCGCTTTTAGTTCTTCTTTAGTAAATAATCCTGATTGTCTGTTTGATTCGTATTCTGCTTCTGCTCTTCTTAGATTACTTTCTACTTCGTTTACCCTTTTGTTATAATTTGATATACTGTTTTCTAGGTTTACTGTTCTTGTTTGAACATATATCTGTATTGGGAATCTTAATGAGTTTAAGAATTGTACAAATCCCTCTTCTACTGCAGTTTGTTCCATTTCTGACATCAAGTCGTAGTTTACTCCTTGACATTCTATTACCATCAAATACCTATTTCCATTTTTTTGTACTATCATATTATCTTCTACTTTATCAAATTCCATGAATTTAAGTATTGATTGTTTGTTGTATCCTCTTGTTGCAGTATTATTCATTCCAGAAATCCCTGCATTTTCATTTGTTATCATTTCTTCTTTTTTTCTCTTATTGTCTCGTACCTTTACCCATATAAATACTATTATTAGAGCTACTAGTACAAATATCATTAAGCATAGAAGATATGTTAATAATTGTGTTATTTGATTATCTGTCATCTTTTGTTCCTCCTTCAGAATATACATATATTTTCTTTTTATTTTTAAGCTTAAACTTTATCCATCTCATTATTACATCATCTATATTCTCTCCACCTGTTTTTCTTGTAATTTCGAATACCACTGAATTTGGTATTTTGAATGTTCCTATTGTAAATCCTAATAAAGCAAGTACTATAAATATTCCTATTCCTACAGGCTTTGCTCCAATTGATCCAAATAACCACCAAAATAGTAGTCCTATTCCTCCTCCTATTCCTGTGTAGATCAATGCTTTTGTTGAAAATATAAATAATATTCTTCCTTCACCTTTGACATTTCTCGGTATTTGATATGGCATTTTTGATGCTCCTTTCTCTTATGTGCTCTTTTAGGCGTAAAAATCCTATTTTCACTTATATAGTATTATAGCAGATTTTTTTCGAAATGCATATAGTTTTGGCGAAAAAAATATATTTTTGTAAAAAAAATGTAATATTTTTGTAATATTTTAGGTTATTTTTTAATTTTCATGAGAATTTAATAATTTTCAAAAAAAAACTAGGTCATATTCTGACCTAGCTTTTTTATGCATAGTTTTGAATTATTTTGTTTGTGTAATTGAACCTGCAACACTTACAACAGCTTTTGCTATGTTAACTGCTGCAAATAATACGATTGCACCAATTATGTAAGGTAGCATAGTCTTTTTGTATTCTGCTTTTTCTTCTGCACTTCCCATCATGTATTTAATACCAATTACCATTAATACACCAACAGCTATTAATGTACCAACTATTTGGATTATTCCTAATACGTTATTTCCAACTTCCCAGAATGTAGTTGCTTGAGTTTTTTCTGGTGTAGGTTTTACACTATCTAATAATCCTTCTGCTCCAAATACAGGGCTAATTGCTGTAATTACCATTAATACTGTCATTAATATAGGTAATATTTTTACTAATTTTTTCATGTGCTTACCTCCTCCTCTTTTTTATTTATTTTATTTATTTTTAAATTTATCTCAATTTCTTGAGAAAACATTAATAACTTGTTTTAGGTCTGCTAACATAGCTTCCGCATGTTTTGCACTTTACGTATCCTGTTGTATCAGTTGTTGTTGTACTAGAATAGAAAGTTATCTGTCCATTCATTTTGTAGCCAACCAAAGTATGACAGTTATGTCCTTGATAGGTTCCACTACAATAGATTTCTCCATTTTCCCCTTCAACCCAACCAGTCTTTCCGCTCTTCAAATTTAGTTAGTTCAGTTGATTTAGGTACTACATCATATATTGCTGCTGCTATATTAACCGCACCAAACAATAATACTACTCCTATTACATATGGTAGCATACTTCTCTTATATTCAGATTTTTCTTCTACACTTCCCATCATGTACTTTATTCCTAATATCATCAATACCATAAATGTAATTAAAGTTCCAACTATTTGAATTATTCCTAGTACATTATTTCCTATTTCTTCTGGCTCTGTTCCTAAATTTCCAAATAATTCTTTTACTTCTGGTGCTAGAACTGATGCTCCAAATAGTATAAAGCATCCTATAATGTATGGAATCATTGATTTTTTATAATTTGCCTTTTCTTCTATACTTCCTGTCATATATCTTATACCTATTACCATCAATGCACCAACTGATATAAACATTCCTGCTACTCTCACAAATTCTGTTATTTTATCTATAAGGTCTGTATCAAGTTCTACTGAATCATCTCCTGTTAATTGGTCAGGAGTTATTCCTGCAAAGGAAGAATTAGAGGTAAATATTATTAATATTAACACTAATAATACTACTGTAAATACTTTTACTATCTTATTACTATTCATAATACTCCTCCTTCTTTTTACCAATATTTTTTAATTAAATTGTACATATTCAGGGTTTTTATCATCTATTCCTCCTTGTCCAGCTGGATCAATGTCACCTGATAATCCACCTGATGATTCACTTGATGCTCCACTAGATGATCCACTCGATATTCCTCCATTTTCCATATTTTGTCCAAATGTTAATGCAATCTTCCAAATTCCAAAACCTCCAAATACTATTATACATCCAACAACAAATGGTATCAGCATTTCTTTTACCTTTGCTTGTCCTTCTGCTCCTCCTAGCATAAATTGTATACCTAATATTGTTGCAACAATTACTGCTATTATAACTCCTGCTGAAAGTAATGTATTATATAAGAAACCTGAAAGTTCCTTTAATTCTCCACCTTGTCCAATACTTCCTGCTCCTCCACTTCCATCTGCTGCTGCCAAGAAAGAATCTCCATCTTGTATTACTTCTCCTAATGCAAATACATTAGTATGTATACTAAATAGTAATATAAGGATAATTATTATAAATATTGCTTTTTTTGTTACTTTTTTCATAACCCTTACCTCCTATTTAAACATATTTTTTAAAATTATACAATACTTTTTGCCAAAAATCAACTTTTTACGTCAATAAATTATTTATCCTACAATCATTTTATATATTATATTAGTAAATTCTGAACCTGCAAATATAAGTATTGCACCCAATACATATGGCATCATTGTTTGTTTATATTCTGCTTTTTCTGCGACACTTCCAAATATGTATTTAATACCTATTACCATAAGCATTACTATACTTATCGCTTCTCCTAATCTTCTTATTACTCCAATTATAAAATTACCTATATTTACTGCTTTTGTATTATTTCCGCTTCCACCTTGATTTATATATGATTCAGGATCTCCCATTTGACCAATTCCAAATCCTTGAACTTGATACATAAAACTTGCTAATGTAAAACTTATACATAAAATTAATGTTGTTACTATAATTATTCTTTTCATAATGGGTTTCCTCCTTTTACACATATTCATCTAATCATATTATACATTATTTTTTCAGATTTTGCAAATTTTTTGTATAATTTTAGCAAAAAAATTATTTTTTTATTAAAAAATAGATATATGCGACTAGTCATATACCTATTTTTCATTCTTAATATTTAATTATTTATGCTCTTTTTCTTATGTAACCTGCATATATTTCTTCTATTTCATGAATACCTGATGTGTTTAATATTTTGTCATGATTATCTAATATTTCTTGCAAACTTTGGTTAAATTCGCTTACTTCATAACAATTTATTATCATTATTTCTTTTCTTTTTAATTTTCTTGCTTGTTTTTGCATCCATTTATCTATATTTCTATTTATATAATCTATCCTATCTTTATTTCCTTCTATTAATATTATCACCTTTTTTTGGTTTTTTGTCGCATTTTCCATGAATTTTCTAATTTCGCCATATTTTATTAAATTTTTGTTTTTCCAATCTATTTCTAATATTTTTTCTTTTATTTTTTCTTTTAATTGTATTCTATTTAGAATTTCTTTCATATTGTATGTAATATTTTTTTCTAATATTGTATTTAATGTTTCTCCTTTCTCTACTTTTTCCTCTATAAAAGGAAGTAGCATTGCTGTTAAATGCCAATCACTTACATAAAAACTGCATATTCTTTGTTTCTCATTTTCCATTTGTATACCTACCTTATTCAACTTTTGTTTACTGGTAAATTTTACCATCTATTTTGACTGATGTCAATCAATTTTCGCATAAATCGTGTTCCTTATTTCGACATTGATATTGCCATTTCCGTAGCTTTTTACGTTTTATTTAATTATATTCCTTTTTATTTTTCCTTTTTGATAAATTTATGTTTTTATTGTATATTATTTCTTTTTCTGTTAATACTTTTAATAACAGATTAATTTAAGCATTTTTTATTGCTTATATGGAGGTTTTTATGAGATTTTTTAAGTGTTTTATTATTTTAATTATTTTGTTTTTATGTTATACATCTATTTGTGCTTTTTCGTATGCTTCTTCTGTTTCTTCTGATATTGCAGATAGTGTTTTTAGGCTTCATATTATTGCCAATAGTGACTCTTCAGAAGATCAAAAATTAAAGCTTCTTGTTCGTGACGAAGTTTTAAAATATATGAAAGAAATTTCTTCTAATGCTTCTTCTAAAGAGGAAATTATTTCTATTATGAATGAACATATAGATGATTTTAAGGATATTGCTATTTCTACTATTATTAATGAAGGCTACAATTATGATGTAAATTTAAGTATTGGCAATTTTGATTTTCCAACTAAAACCTATGGAGATATATCTCTTCCTGCTGGAAAATATGATGCTTTGAGAATTGAAATTGGTGATGCTAAGGGTCAAAACTGGTGGTGTGTGATGTTTCCTACACTTTGTTTTGTTGATGTAAGTTCCGGTGAACTTGATGAAGATTCTAAAAATGTTTTAGAAAGTAGTTTAACTGATGAGGAATTTGATTTGGTTTCTCATGAAAATCTGGGAGTTAATTTTAAATTTAAAATTCTTGAACTCTTTCAGAATATAAAAGTGTCTTTGGCTAATATGTAGTTTTATCAGCTAATTAAATTTTTTAAAATTAAAGTGAAACCTTAATGATGAATTGCTTAATAATAAAAACCTAGAAAACTTAGGAATAAGTATTCTAGGTCTTTATTATTTGGTGCACCCAGAGGGATTCGAACCCCCGGCCTTCCGGTTCGTAGCCGAACGCTCTATCCAGCTAAGCTATGAGTGCAATTTCATTATATATTATAAATGCTTTATTTAAATAATTCAATAGGAAATATAAAAAAAGTTTAAAAAACTATTGCAAAATCAAAAAAAATGTACTATAATATATAAACAGTTGACGAGGCGTAGCGCAGTTGGTAGCGCACGTGGTTTGGGACCATGGGGTCGCAGGTTCGAATCCTGTCGCCTCGACCAAAAAAGCTGGGTTTGAAGAAAACTCAGCGATTTTTTTTGAAATTAAATAAGTCTAAAAATAGCATAGTTTAAAGCATTTTGAGCTATGCTATTTTTTTATACAGTTTTATAAAATTCTTTAAAAATCACAAAGTTAGGTGGGAAAAATTTGTGTCGTAATTTTTAAAATAGATTTTTTGTGTGTCGCAACCTGTGTCGTAATTTCTATATGAATTTTCAAAGCCATTAATGAATTATCAAAGAAAGGAGAACTTTTATATGAATGAAGATATTAAGTTATTCAAAGCAAATGAAATTTTACAATACAAATATATAAGCGTTCCAAAAGAATTATTTATAAATCCAAAATATAAACATTTATCTTCAGATAGTAAATTATTATATGGCTTTATACTAGATAGATTTACTCTTTCTATAAAAAATAATTGGCAGGACGAAAATGGAAATGTGTATTTAATTTTTACAAGAAAAGATATTCAAAAGTTATTAGGACTATCAGATAAGACAGTTACAAAAACATTTAAAGAATTAGCCGAATGTAACCTTATCTATGAGAAAAAGCAAGGAAGAAATAAGCCTAATTTAATCTATCCTTGTCAAATGGTATCAGTTGAATGGAATCGTAAAAGTTACGATTCCGGAACAGGAAAAATTACGACTCTGGACTCGGAAAATTTACGATGTAACTATACTAATAATAACTATCCTAATGGAGTAAATGCAAGAAAAAATTATATAAATTTTGAACAAAGAGACTATAAAGGCTTTGATTTTAACACTTTGTTAGCAAATTATAGAGAATTTATTTAAAAAGGAGATATAGAATTATGGAAAATAAAAAATTTAAAGAAACTTTTGTTGATGAAAAAACAGGAATTGAATACAGATTAGTAGGAGATTACTATGTTCCTAATATAGCAATTCCAAAAGAAAACGTTGAAACAATTTATAAAGATATAGGGAAATATGGAAGGTTAAGACTAACTTTTTTGAAGGAAAATAATAAAACTTTATATCAAGAATTATTACTTGATAATAAACTACATGAACATTTAGTTAAGATCAACGAAGAAACAAAAAGTAAAATAAATGAATTGATAAATTTACTTTCTAAGCAAGAAAATGTTAATGAAAATTTGAAAGAAAATAATCAATTAGAGTGGGGTAAAAGAATGAATAATATTAAAAATCGTGCTGAAGAAATTGCTTTAAATGAGATAATTTATGTATAAAAATTTTATGAAAAGAGGTAAAAATTTATGGATGAAATTAGACTATATGATATAAATTCAGAAGAATTTAGTGAATTAATAGATAGTGCAAAAGTTAGTTTAAAAGATGATGAAAAATATAAAAAACTTAAAAATGAAATTCAAAAAATTATGGATAAATTTCCAAATTTGCAGTTACTTTTAGAAGATAATTTGATTAAAAATTTGAATGAAACAGAATGTAAAATGTTACAAAAAATTATATCTTTATATACCGAAATTAGCATTTTAGAAGAACAAAAAATATTCTTTTTAGGTGCAAGAGAAAACTATTTTTACTTAAAAAATTTGAATTTACTCAAAGAATAATTATATTTTGTGCGTGAGTACTTTCTTAAATTTATGAATACGCAAGCAACGTGTTTGTACTCACGCACATAAATACAGTTCCGAATGGGACAAGTCCCAACCCCTATTTTAATTTTTAGAAAGTGAGATGAAAAATTTATGAGAAAAAGAAATATAAAAATTAATATTTTTTTAGACGAAAATGAGAAAAAAATTTTTGATACAAAAGTAAAAAAATCTGGACTAAATAAATCAGAATTTTTTAGAAAAATAATTTTGGATTATAAACTTAAAGAACAACCAGATGAAAAATTTTATGAAATACTTTATCAATTAAGAGGTATGGCAACTAACTTAAATCAAATGGCAAGATATTGTAATAGATATGAATATATCGACAAAGAAAAATTTTATCCTTTAGCAGATAAAATACAAGATTTAGTTTTAAGTTTACAAGAAGTTTATATCATACCTCAAAAGAAAGGAACAGACTATGGCAACAACAAAAATATGGAAATTTAAAAGCAGACTAGACAGACTTATTGATTATGCTATTAATGGAGAAAAAACTGAAAATAAATTTTATGTGTCTGGCATAAACTGTATGCCGTCTGTAGCATTTTATGAAATGATGAATGTAAAAAAGCAATTCTTTAAAACTGGTCGGCATAGAATGTTATCATGCTTATCAATCATTTGCAGAAGGCGAAGTAACTCCTGCACAAGCACATGAAATTGGTGTAAAACTTGCTGAAGAAATATGGAGAAATAAATTTCAAGTAGTTGTTTCTACTCATTTAAATACAGATAATATACACAATCATTTTGTGATAAATTCTGTTTCATTTGTAGATGGTAAACGATTTTGCAACACTAAAAAAGATTATGCTTTAATGCGAAAAACATCTGATAGACTTTGTGCTGATTATGGATTAAATGTTTTGAAAAATGAAAAACAAGATGATAGATATAATAAATATGCTGCAAGTGGATTATATAAAGAAATTATGAAAGACTCAATAGATTATGCAGCCACCACTGCAAAAGATTATAATGAGTTTATACAAATACTTCAAGATTTAGATTATATTGTAACAGATAGAAATAATACATTATCTATAAGACGTGAGCCTTACAAAAGAAATACAAGAATTGAAAGCCAGTTTGGAGGTCAATATTCAAAAGAAAATATTTATAAAAGAATTTTAGAAACACAACCACAATTTTCATATTCTCCAGAGCCATATTTGTTAGTTAATAGAACTTATAAAAACTATAATGATATAAGAGAAAAATGCTATCAGAATAAAGGCTCTATTTCGTATTTAATATTTCAATATGAAAAACTATTCGGCATAAATAGAGAAAATGTCTTAAAATCGAATGTAGAAAGAATCACACCAGAATTAATTAGAGAAATAAAGAAAATGGATGAATATTCTAAACAAGCTATATTTTTAGTAAAAAATAAACTTAATACTGATGAGCAATTACTTAATTTTGAAAAAGCTACTTATGAAAAAATCAATCCCTTAAAAAGTGAAAGAGAACACTTATGGAGAAAACTAAAAAAAGCTAAAACTGATGATGATAAAAAACAAATTGAAGATAAAATTGTTGCTATTTCTAAACAAATTACTCCACTTGCTGAAGAAATAAGGCTTTGCAGAGAGATACAGAGGAGAATGGAGAATATCAAGAGGATGGAAGTGCATCAGAAATTAGAACAAGAGAAACAGGATTTAGAAAAACTAAATGAAAAAACTAAAAAAGAAAAAGGTAGAGCAAGATAATCTTAAATAAGATCTTTCTTGCTCTCCTAGTTTTTCTTAAATAAATTTTTAATTTTGTCAAATATTTTTTGTAAAAAGTTCTTTTCTTTATATTCGATAATAGCTGTACTTGGTTCTTCTGTATTATTAAAGTCATTAGTTGATTTGGCACGATTTTTGAATATATCATCTGGATTGTATTTTTTTCTTAACTCATCTTCAAACTCTTTAATTCTATTTGAATCTCTTATAAGCAACTCTTTCTTTTCTTCTTGGGTACATAAGAAATCTCTATATATCAATGCTAAAATAATAAGAGTTTCATCTTTTAATTTACAATTTTCAAAAGGTTCATATATATTAGGTTCATAAGAATTTGATTTATTTTCTTTAATTAATTCTTTAAATTTATTTGGAATTTTATTTAAAAGCTCTATTGGCATTAATTCAAAAATCTTATCTACTTCTGAAAATGCTTCTGCATATTCTTGTTTCATCATTTACCTACCTTTGTACTGGATTTTGAGCATCTCCTTGCATTTGTTCATTTTGCATTCTATTTCTTTGATTATCTAAAATTTGGATTAGTTTTACTACTTCTTGTTTCTTCTTTGCACCTTCTGGCATTTTGTCTACAGTTTTATCACATTCTTGTAATCTATTCATCCATAAAGTTTGAGCATCTTGTTCATTTTGCTTTTCTTCTTGAGTTTTAGTCTTAAATTCATCTCCAACTTCATCTTTTATAGATTGGTCTTGTTGATGCATTTTTTCAGTTTCCTGAACAGTTTGTTGCTTTGGTTGTTGTCTATCGCGACCATAATTTAATAAGAATTTTTTGTCTGCCATTTTGAAAGGTTTTCCTACATTATGAGTTTCAGTATATGGCACATAACCTGCATATTTTGTAAATGGAACATTTCCTTCAGTTCCCATTAAAAATGCAACACATTTATCAAATTGTCCTAATGATAAGCTTGTTTGATAGTAAGTAAAATCATCATCATACCACACATCATCTAATTTAATCTGATTCCATTCATGTCCCTCACCTTCATGGTTTTTCCCACGAATAGATTTTGCTTCTATTCCAAATTCTGCTGCTATATTTCTTATTATTTCAGCATTTCCTTGACATACAGCCATTCCTCTTAATAATCCTACTAAATTTCTATCTTCCAAATGAGTAATATTAGGATCTCTATTTTTATTTACTCTAACATAATCATCATAGCTCTTCCCTGTCATTCTCTCATACTTTTCTTTTGAGACACCAGCTCCCCAATAATCATATTCAATATTTTCACTTAACATTCTTATAATTTGACCATAAATTTTTTTCTCTCTATGTTTGTCTTGTTGGTTGGGAATTGTTATTTGTTTTTTTAATTCTTGAATTTTTGTTTTTATTTGTATTAAATCTTCTATATTATATAAATTAAAATTTAAACCTTTTTCATGTTCGGTAGGTGTTATTTCATTATCTCCACCATAAATATATAATCTACTTTGTCCTTGTTGTTTTAAGCTCTCTAATCTTTTTAATGAAATATCAGCCAAACTATTTATTGCGTAACATAACTTTCCATTATCATTCAAATATACATTATTTGATATTACATTTCTAGTTCCTTTTTCTAAATTTAAGGCTTTAGTTGAAAATTTTCCCTTTTCATCTTGTACTACTACAGCTACTTTTTCTCCTACTTTTTGTAATGAAAATAGCTGTTCATTTTCGTCTAGATTAATTTCTTGACCATCTATAGTTATTTTGCGAACATTAGCTTTATTCATAAATGCACCATAGTTTATTCTCTGTGTTCCATTTATTATTATTTCATTCAAATTATCGCATTTGTCAAAAGCTCTTTCAGATAAAAAATCTAAGTTTCCATTTAATGTAACACTAGATAAATTAGAATTACCTCTAAATGCTGTGGCACGTATAGATATAATATTATTAGGAATTTGAAAGCTTGTAATGGCAGTATTTTCAAATGCACCAGCTTCTATGCCAGTTATATTAAATCCACCTTCAACTGTTTTTAATTGTGAACAATTAGAAAATGCTCTTATATCAATTTTTTCTAAACTACTTGGTAATTTTATTTGTTCTATTCCAGAGCCATCGAAGGTTAAAGGTTCTATATTTTTTATAAAATCTCCTAATGTAATAGACTTTAACTGAGAACAGTTTCTAAATGCACATCGTCCTAAATGTTCTAACTGTGTTGGCAAATCTATATTTGATAATGATTTACATCTGCTAAAAGCACTATCTCCAATTGATTTTATTCCGTTACCGAATTGAACTTCTTCTAGATTTGGGCATAATGCGAAGGCTTTATCTCCTATTTCAGTTACAGTATCTGGTATTACAATTTTTCTTACTTTTTCATTTCCAGCAAAAGCCATTGGTTCTACTTTTTCAATTCCCTCAGGAATAACTACTTCACCATTACTATCGATATGATTATCTACCCAATTTCTATCTATACTGTTCATAAAAAATCCCTTCATTTGTTTAAAATGTCTCAATAATATTTTACCATAACTAATTGTTTTGTCAATAATATTGAAAGACTTTTCAAGCAAGTTTAGTTAGTAATATTCATTCATAGTCTAAGATTAATCGAACATTATTTTATGTTATTCATAAGATAAATGAAAACTATTTCTTTTAATTTTTCCTTTTTCTTTTAAATTAGAAAGAATTGTTGATATAGTTCTTCTTGAAACATCTAATTTACTAGAAAGTTCTACTTGTGTGATATTAAGATTTGTTTTTAATAATTCTAATACTCTTATTTCATTATCTGTGCAACTTTCTGTGAAGTTATCTGTGCAATTTTCTGTATAGTTTTCTATATAGTTTTCTGTATAGTTTTCTGTATAGTTTTCTGTATAATTTTTTACAACTATTTAAACATTTGATTTTCATTCATTAGTACCTTATTAGATAAAATTATCCTAAAATTTATCCGATACTTTTTTTTATTTATCCGATACTTTATCCGGTACTTCTGGATAAAGTATCGACATAAATAACTATTTTTTTGCCCATACTGGATAACGAGTTGTTCCAATATTTTTTATTTTTTTCTCTTTTTTCTGTAAGCATACATTCACAAGATATTTAATTTTTGTTTTCTTTTGTTCTCTATTTAAGTGATCAGGCAATTTACT
>CANQCU010000019.1 GCA_947590905.1 uncultured Clostridia bacterium
ACCCTTGATATTATAACTTTTTTAATGAAGAACGACAGGGTACGCGAATTTGAATGGTTAGATACGAGGAGTTGAGAGGAGGATAGATATCAAAAACAAATAGAGAAAGATAAAGAGATGTTAGTTTAAAAATATTAATATAATATAGGATTAAATATTTTTGACAATTGTAAAAAATAGAGTAAAAAAGGAAAAGATAGAATATGGTAACTACTATAACATTAAAAAAAGCATATAGTGAAGTTGATGAATTTCTAGAAACCCTTGGAAGTACATATAAAAATCAAATTCCTATTAGCTTAAGAAATTATATAAAAAGTGAAAAAGATATAAATTATAAAAAATACATAGATTTAGATACACCTATATCTAACCAAAATCTTATGAAAGAAACATTAGAGATAATTGCATTTTTAAATTTAAAATATTGGTGTAAAAGTGAAGAAGAAAAACAAAGATTAAAAGGCATTTATAAAAAAAATGAAGAAGAATATGAAAAAAAGCTAGCAGAAAAATTTGATACAAGTAAATTATTTAATAATAAAGAAGAAATAGTACAAAATGATGAACAAACAGCATTAGCGGTAATAAAAGAAAATTGGATAACTAAGTTAAAAAAATTAATAAGCAAAATATTTTTAAGAAATAAAATATAAAGCAATGGGAGATAATAGATGACCAGGATAGAATTTGAAGAAAAAATATTAAGTAAAAGAAATTTTAATAAGAAAACCCTTGATCTTCTTTGGAATGCAACACAAGACACAATAAAAAAATTTGGTAAGATTATTTCAGAAGAAGAAATAGTAAGTAGAATAATTAATAATTTAAGAAAAAATATAATAGATAAAAAAGAAATTATAGACAGGGACGTACAATCTTCAGGGAGATATAATTTAAATGAAAAAACATTATGGATGTTAAAAAAATTGCCAAAAGAATATTATGATAAAGTTTTTTTACATGAATTTTTACATTGTATATCAAGTGGAGAAAGATATAGTGGATTTGCTACGGAGTTTGGAGGAGCTGGACTAAATGAAGGAATAACAGAGTATCTAACACAAAAGATAAGACCAATGGATGTTAAAAGTTATGGAATTCTTGTAGAAATAATAGAAGCTTTAACTACAATTATTCCAGAAGAAAAAATAATAAGTGCATATTTCAATGATCCTCTTGAATTATTTGACGAATTAGAAGAAAAACGGGATCAATTCTGAGGAGCTAAGTTTTGCATTAGATGATATTTGCAACATAGTATATAAGAAAAAAAGAGCCAATTGGAGTATTGAAGATAAAGAAATATTACTACAAGCGAAAAGTACTATTATAACTGAATTTCTAAAAGGATTTGGAAAACCAGACAATTTAGAAGCATTAGAGCAAAAAATAGAATTTATAAGAAGGCTAGAAGGCATACTTACTTTTGAAGAGTCAGAAGATGAACGATTAATAAGAATTGTATTAAAAAAACCAATAAATGATATAGATTCTCAAATGCAGTCATTTTCAAATAGTAATTATATGCAAATAATATTAGAAGATGCTACAAAATTAAGAAATAGCGGAATAAGTGAAGAAGAAATACAAAAAATTGCAGAAAAATATGATCTTGTTAAAGCATTAGAAGTTCAAAAAATAAAAGATAGAATTATGCAAATGGATAGAGAAGAATTTATAGAATATATCAGCAGTCCAGAAAACATTAGTAAATTGCAAGAGACAGAATTTAGCAAAGATTTGATATTCAAAGGAGTATTATTAGATAAATTATTTGGAAGAGGTATAAGCCATATAAGTCCTTATGGGGATGAAGTTTATGACATAATAAATAGTTATGCTATTTTAATGCAGAAAAACCTTGGAGCAGAACTAGATGAGTTAAATATATTTGTTCTTAATAATTCATTTGGCGCTTGTTCAGTTGTAATTTATAGTGATGAAAGCAGTATTGTATCAGCCATAGCAGTACCTAAAAGTAATCAAGGAATAAGCAAGATAAAAGAGTTACCTATAAAAAGTATAGATGGGCAAAGTTATGAAATACAAATAGAATATGATGGAGAACCTGAAACTCCAACTAAGGAAGTAATAAAAACAGATAGATGCATAGAAAATTTTACATATACAAGAGTAACAGTAGCAGAAGAAGTATCAGTAGAAGAAGATAAAAAAGTATCAGTAGTTAAACAACCTAGTGTGCTAGAAAGAATAATGGAAAAAATAAGAATAAGCGAAAGAAGATATGATAAGTTAAAAAAATACGGAGCACCAGAAATCATAATGGAAAAGGAAGAACAAATAGCAGAAAAACTAAGAGGTGATTTATATGAAGAAACTAGAAGAATTGAAGAAAAAAGGAAAAAGAAAAAACTACTATTTGATACAATACAATTAACGGAAGATTCTGTCGGAGAATTTAGTGCAGTAAAAGCAATGGTTCATGGTATAGAAAATACTAATGAACAAAAACCACGATCTAGTAAAGAAGAACTATAAGTAAAAGTAGAGAAACTTATGAAAAGATTTAAACTAAAGAAAATCAATAATCATAGTTAGGAAGGAGTATATATTTATTTAAAGCAACTTAAATAGATATTATAATGAAAAATGGAAATTTATCATTTAATTGGTGATGAAATAAAAATAAAAGATGTTGACTATAAGAAAATAAAAGAGTTTAATTATAAGGGAGAAGACTATATATTAATACGTGGCAAAAAAGTATGGAAGAAAATGATTTTACAAAAACAAAATGAATTAGAATATACTGATGTAGAAGATAAAGAATTATTAAATGAAATAATAAAAGAAAACTTCGTACAATCGCCAGATCTAGTATTTTAATGTTATTAAATAGTAATTGTAATACTGCCAAAAAATAATAAGAAAGGATATGTTTATAAACATATTATATGAGGTAAGTGTCAATATGAAGAAGTATGATGTAGTAATTGTGGGAGCAGGACCAGCAGGACTATTTTCAGCTTATGAATTAAAGGAAAAGGCTCCAAACTTGAAAGTTGCAATTTTAGAAAAGGGAAAAAGCGTAAAAAATAGATTCTGCCCAATGAATAAAGAAAAAAAGAACTGTGCAAATTGTAATCCATGTAATATATTAAGTGGATATGGAGGAGCAGGAACTTTTTCAGATGGAAAACTTAACTTTATACCAAAACTTGGAAAATCAGATTTATTCAAGTATATGTCTCAATCAGAAGCATATAAGCTAATAGACGAAACAGAAGAAATATTTAATAAATTCCATATGGATAGTGATATATTTCCTTCAAATTTAGAACAAGCAAAAGAAATAGAGAAAAAAGTTGCTGTTCAAGGATTAAGACTACTACTAATAAAACAAAAACATTTAGGAAGTGACCATTTACCTAAATACATTCAAGAATTTTCAGATTACTTAGAAAAAGAGGGAATAGAGTTATATGATAATACAAATGTTATGGACGTAGTAGAAAAAGATGGAGAATATGAAGTACTATATGATAATTTAGGAAATAAGGAAAAAGTAATAGCAAAAAGTGTAATAATAGCGCCAGGAAGAGAAGGAGCTAGATGGACACAAGAATTCGCAGATAAATATAAAATACCATATAATTCGCAAAGCATAGAAATAGGAGTAAGAGTTGAGGTAAGAAAAGAAATATTAAAAGACATTTGTGATGTTATTTATGACCCAACGATATTTATAAAAACAGATACATATTCAGATGAAATAAGGACATTTTGCACAAACCCAGGTGGATTTGTTGCAAAAGAAAATTATTATGGATATATTTGCGTAAATGGTCATTCGTTAAAAGAAACGAAATCAAATAATAGTAATTTTGCATTTATAAGCAAAGTTACTTTAACTCAGCCAACAACAAATACAAGACAATATGGAGAAAGTATAGCAAGAATTGCAAATGTATTAGGTGACGGAAAACCAATAATACAAACATTAAAGGATTTAAGAAGCGGAAGAAGAAGTGAATGGCATCGTATAAATAAAGGCTTTATTGAGCCAACTTTAAAAGACTGTGTTGCAGGAGATTTGGCACTTATCCTTCCACATAGAATAATAACCAATATATTAGAAGGACTCCAAAAACTAGACAAAATAATACCGGGAGTTAATAATGATGAAACCTTATTATATGGACCAGAAATAAAATTCTTTAGCAACGAAATAGAAACAGATAATAATTTCAAACTAAAAGATAAAAACATATACTTCATAGGAGATGGAGCAGGAAAGGCAGGAAACATAGTAACAGCAGCTGCAACAGGATTAGTTGCAGCAAGAGATATAATTAACAAGATTCAAATGTAAATTATAATTATTTATTAATGTACGAAATTTATACCAAATTAGTATAAATAAAGATAAATAGGAGTTTGAAATGAAGAAAATTGGAAAAATAACACTAAAATACATTATAATATATCTATTAATAATAATGTCATTTTTATTATTACTTACAGTAGTATCGTTGATTCCTAAAAGTAGTATAGAAGAAAATGTAAAAGAAACGGCACAAATTTTAAATGAGCAAACAAATTCATATATGGTAAAGGTACGAAAATGGGAAATAATGTTTGATAATTATTCAGATGCTCTTATGATAAATACAGCGTATTCAATAGATAATAAAGAAGCATTTTATTCAGCAATGGTAGCAAGAAAAAATTATATTCCAGGACTTACAAAGACAATATGCCCTGACAAAATAGGCGGAATAGGTTATTCTTCTAGATATAAACATCTAGACCAAGTTCGGAGAATTAAATGATACAGTATTAGGAGTTGAGAATGAATCATTTGAATACGCAAGATATTGGCATGGATATTTAGTATTATTAAGACCTGCATTAGTATTTTTTAATATAACTCAAATAAGAAATATCATGACAGTAGTATTTATTGCACTTCTTATAATTTTAATTATAGCATTAGCAAAAAATGTAAATTTCTTATCAGCATTAGTAATAGGAATTCGGAATACTAGGAGTAGATTATTTGTATTTAGGAATAACATTACAGGGTGCGCCAGTATTTTTAATTGCAATGATATCAAGCATAATTATTGCTTTTAAGAAAGGAAATATAAAAAATATATATCCAATGTTTTTTATAATAGGTGGTATAGCTTGTTTTGTTGATTTACTAACAAACCCAGTAGTAACATTAGGATTACCACTTATAGTGTATTTTCTATGTTTACAAAAACAAAGAAACTTAACTATAAAAGAAACGATCAAAACTATAGCTTTAATTTCAATAAATTGGGGAATTGGATATTTATTTATATGGTTTACTAAATGGGCAATAGTAGATATAATTTATCATAGAGATTTAATAAAAATAGCAATAGGACAAATATTCTTTAGAACTAGAGTAAATGAAGTGACTTTTGGGCAAACATTAAATAGCAATTTAAGACCAATTAAAGAAATAATAACAATAGTAGCTTTTATTAGTTTTATAATTGCAATTGCAATGTTAATAGCAAATGCGAAACAAATAAAAAATGGTCCAGACATTATTAGAAATATACTTCCATATGTTATTACATTAATGATACCATTTGTATGGTATTTTGTAGTAAGGGAGCATTCTGCAGAACATTCATTTTTTACTTATAGAAATATGATGATTACATTTTGCAGTATGCCAATAATAGCTCTAAAGATAGCAGAAAAACCAAAGGATAATGTAAGATAGGAGAAAGGGATTAATCAATTAAATAGATTAATATTTCTATATAATTGATTATACGAGAAAAGATGAAAGAAATAGGAAAACGTGTATTAAAGTATATTATAATATATGTATCAATAATTATCACATTTCTATTATTGCTTACTGGAGTATCTTTAATTCCAAAAAGCAAAATAGAAAAAAACGTAAAAGAAACAGCGGAAACTCTAACAGAACAAACAAATCGTTATGAAATTCCAATAAGAAATTGGTATATGCTTTTTGATAATTATACAGATGCTTTAATGGTTAATACAGCTTATTCTATTGATAATAAGAATCCATTTTATTCAGCAATGGTAGCAAGAAAAAATTATATTCCAGGAGTTACTGAAGAAATATATCCAGATAGAACAGGAGGAATAGGGCGTGCATCTAAATATCAAGACCTAGATCAAGTCGGAGAATTAAATGACACAATAAAAGGTATTAAAAATGAGTCTTTTGAATATGCAAGATATTGGCATGGATATTTGGTACTTTTGAGACCAGCTTTAGTGTTTTTTAATGTAACACAAATAAGAAATATTATGACAGTAGTATTTACTTTACTCTTAATGATACTAATAATTTTGCTTATAAAAAATGTAAACTATTTATCAGCAATAGCGGTAACTGCTCGGAATATTGGGAATAGATTATTTATATTTAGGTCAAACCATGCAAGGAACTCCTGTATTTTTGACTGCAATGATATCAAGTATAATTATTGCTTTTAAAAAAGGAAATATAAAAAATATATATCCAATGTTCTTTGTAATTGGTGGTATAACATGCTTTGTAGATTTTTTAACAACACCTATAATTACATTGGGATTGCCACTTATAATTTATTTCTTATGCATACAAAAGCAAACTAGATTAGATATAGTAAAGATAATAAAAATAATAGCAACAGCATCAATAAATTGGTTAATAGGATATGCCTTAATATGGTTTACTAAATGGGCTCTAGTAGATGCATTATATGGAAGAAATTTAATTGAAACTTCAATAGGCCAAATATTTTTCAGAGCTGATATTTCAAAATGTACTTTCATTGCAACGGTTAATAGAAACTTAGAACCAATTATAATGAATATAACAGTAATTACATTTGTAACATTTATTATAACAATAATTAGGCTGATAAAAAACAGAAATCAAATAGGGACAACCAAAGAAATAATTCAAAATATATTACCATATGCTATAATAATGCTGATGCCATTTGTATGGTATTTTGTTGTAAGAAGACATTCATATGAACACAGATTACTTTTTGCTTATAGAAATTTACTTTTATTATTAGCAGGAATTCCATTAATAGCTCTAAAGATAACAGAAAAATCAGATAAGCAAGAAAAAATATTAGACAAAGAAAAGAAAAATTAAACATTAAAAAAAATAATTTGTTATTATATAAAAAATTATTAGATATCAAAGTGTTATGGATTAAAATAAATATATAAAAAACTATTAAGGAGTGATAAAATGAATAATTTAAAAGAAAAAATGAAAAACATTTATTTAACTCTAAAAAAATCAATAGAAAAATTTCCACTAACAATAATAATAATTATAATATTAACACTAATGTGGGTTATCAATCTTGAGCAAGACTTTATAAAAGAGAATATATTAATGGATATAGCATTTTTTGCAATAACATTTGCAAATGGAACATTTTTAGTAGAAACACTAATTTCTGATAATAAAAAAAGAAATATTTCTTATATAATTCCAGCAATTATTTCTCTAGTATTTACATGTTTTTATGCAAGTCCAGAATTTTTTGAGCAATTACTTTCAAGACAAATTTTAGATTGGCTTGCAAATTTATATACATGTTATATGATATCAATATTTTCTGTATCAATATATTATAACTATAAAAAAAGCGGAAAAACATTTGAAGAATATGTAACTTCAGTATTTGTAAATGCATTTAAAGCAAGCTTAGTATATGGAATACTTAGCATAGGAATTGCAATAGTTTCTGGAATATTTGTATATTTAATATTAGATGGAGAAAATTATTTATTAATAGCAAGACTAGAATTATTAATATTAGGAATTTATTATATACCAATGATGTTATATGCACTTTATGATGCAGAAGAACAAACATCAAAATTTGCACGAGTGGTTATAAAATATGTATTAGGTACATTAGTAATCACAGCATTTGTAATTATTTATATGTATATAATAAAAATTATAGCTTTAAGAGACATGCCATCAAATCAAATATTTAGAATACTTACAGCATTATTCATAATAGGCTGTCCAATATGGACAATGATAGAAAAATTTAAAGAAGAATCAATAATAGATAAAATAAACAATAAACTACCAATATTATTTATACCATTTATAGTATTACAAATTTACTCAATAGGTTTGAGAATATCAAGTAATGGAATAACAGAGAGCAGATATCTTTGCATAATGTTAATAGTATTTGAAATTATTTATACAATAATACGTTTATCAAAAAAAGAAGAAGTAGGAAAAGTAATACTACTATTTTCAGTACTTACAGTAATTTCAAGTATTGCTCCATATATAAATATGTATAGTGTATCAAGAATAAGTCAGTTTAATAACTTAAAAATCTTCAAAGAGAAAAATGAATATACAGAAGAAGATAAAGAAAAAATAGTAGGAGCATATGAGTATTTAAGGTCAAGTGATGAAGGAAAAAAATATATTAACTCATTTTTAAGTTCAGCAGAAGAAAGTGTTATATTAAAATTAAGAAAAGATAAATATGACTATGAAATGAATAGCATTGAATATGTTAGTGCAAGCTGTACGCTAGACTATATAGATGTTTCAGAATATAATAGTTTATATAAAATATTAGAATCAGATTATAATTATGATACAGACAAGAAAAAAATAGAAGAAGTATTCTCAAATCTAGAAATAGAATTAGAAGAAAATAGAAAAATAAATATAGATATATATGATAGAATTAATGAATACATAAATCATAATAGCGAAAATTTTAAAAATGATTTTAAAAAGATGAACAAAATAAATGTAGATGATAATAGAATACTTATATTAACCAATATAAGTATTTCATATGATAAAATGCAAAAAACAATTGAAAGCTATAGTTTATCAGGATATTTATTGGAAAGATAAATTCATAATGTATATGTATGAAAAAACAAAAAAGTCTAAAAATTTTGTTTGAAGCTTGAAAAAATATTGAGCTGTACTTAAATAAAAATTATATGGATTTATAAAAATAGGAGAAAAATTAAAATTAAAATGAAAAAAGAAAAATTTAAAAATGCAATATTAGAAACTATAATTTGTCTTTTATACTGTTTTATATTATGCATATTTACGTACATATTAAAATATGAAAGTGTATTTGCTGGAATAAATATCATCATAACAGCTATTCAAGATGGAAAAATATTTTCATATATAGTAATTCCATACATAATTATGCTTACAGAATTTATTTTAATAAAAAGTATAGTAAGAGATAGCTTTAAATCAAGTATTATATTAACAATACTTACATTTATTATATCAATAATATCATTTTATAAATTTAAAATATTAGGAATTCCATTTATTCCTAGCGATATTCTATTAGTAGGAAATATAGGTGAAATTGCAAAATTTGGCTTAACATTTCCTCCAATACAAATAATAGTTACAATTATTTTATCAGTTTTAATACTGTGGTTATACCATGAAATCAGAAAAAAATATTATGAAAAAACTAAAATAACTTTAAAAACAGATTGGTATAGAATACCATTATTTATAATAGGAATAGTACTTTTATATGTTATATGTATATCACCAAATAGATTTGATAAATTAAAAACACATAATGAGTTAGAAAACAACTATGCATGGTATGGAGGGAACACAACATTCTTTCTACATCTAGGAGATTTCTATACGATAGCACCTAACGGATATACAAAGGAAGATATAGAAAAAATAAAAGGAGAGATAATATCAGAAGATAAACAAGATGAAGAAAATATAACAGAAACACCATCAGAAGATAATCCAAACAAAGAAGTATCTAATAGTGTAAAACCAAATATTATAATGATAATGAATGAATCTTTTACAGATCCAAATAAAATAAAAGATGCTACATATTCAAAGAATCCATTAGAAAATATTACAAAACTAAAAGAAGAAGATAATAAGTGTATTATGGGAAATCTAATTACTCCAGTTGATGGAGGCGGAACATCCCTTCCAGAATTCGAAGCATTAACAGGAATGAGTTCATATTATTTACAAAAGCAAATATTTCCTTATACAAGTTACATTAGAAAGAATATGAATTCAATTGTCAGAACATACTTAAATAATGGATATGAAACAGTTGGAGTTCACACATATAAAGCTAATTTTTATAATAGAAAAAACGTATATAAGTACTTAGGATTTAACAAAACAATATTTGCAGAAGACATTGACAATCCAGAAATAAAAGGAGATTACATATCAGACAATGAATTTGCAAACCAAATAATAAAAGTATTCGAAGAAACTGAAAAAAATAAATTTGTTTTCGGTGTAACAATGCAAAACCATATGCCTTATGAAAACAGCAGATATAGTGACGGAGAATTAGAAATAGAAATTACATCAGATACATTAACTAAAGAACAAAAAGATGAGCTAAGAACTTATGTACAAGGAGTATATGATGGAGATAAAATGTATATAAAACTTGTAGAATATTTGAAATCCATAGATGAGCCTACTATACTAATAATGTTCGGGGATCATAGACCAGCTATGTCTAGTGAAAAAATCTTTGAAAGTAGCATAGATACGCCAGCAGATTACTATATTACACCATATATAGTCTGGGCAAATTATGATATAGACTACAGAGAAGAAATATTTGGATTTATGAGTCCAAGTAGTTTATCACTTTCTATAATGAAATTAGCTAATATAGAAATGCCATGGTATTATAAAGAATTTAGTAAACTATATAAAGAATATCCAGCAATAAATAACCAATTAGCAATAAATAGAGATTATATAATTTTTAATTTTAATTATATACCAAAAGACGATATAATAGAAAAATGTGAAATATTACAATATGATTTACTAATAAAGAAAAAATATATACCAGTTGAATAAAAAACAAATTAATAAACTAAATTACCAAACAAAATTTATCTGATTAACAAAATTTGTAGTAATAGAAAGGATAAAAAAATGCTTTATTGGGTTATAATAATTTTAATAATAGTGTTAATAAAAGCAATATTCTCAGCAGCAGACACAGCATTTACATATATGAATAGAGCAGAAATTAGACAATTAAGTAAAACAGATAAAAAGGCTCAAAAAATAAAAATATTAATGGAAGATAGTAACAGATTTTTTGGAACAGTAGAAGTAATGATTAATATGTGTGAGCTACTTGCAAGTGCTGTTGCATCAATTTCAGTATTAGAAGAGCTAAAAACTTTCATAGAAAGATTTGATACAGGTACAAACTTTGCAATTGTAGTATCAGTATTTATAGTTACAGTAATATTATCATACATAATGCTTGTATTTGGAGGGGTATTACCCAAAAGAATAGCAAGAAATAATCCTAAAAAGACAGCTTATAGAGTTGTAAATATAGTATGGGTTATTTCAAGATTAAATCGTCCAATAGAAAAGTTAATATCTGTTTCTACCAGTTATTTTTCTAAAAAATTAAAAATAAAAGAATATCCAGAAGAAAAATTGACAGAAAAACAATTAAAGATGATAATAAGAGAAGCAAAAGATGAAGGAATATTAGAAAACTTAGAGAAAAGAATATTAATAAATACTCTAAAAGCAAACAGTACAAAGGCAAGTAAAGTAATGATACCAATAGAAGAGACATATTTAATAAACATAGACTCTTCAATAGAAGAAATACTAAAAAATATAAAAACTAAAAAATTTACAAGAATACCAGTATACGAAGGAGAAAAATCAAACATAATTGGAATTTTTAATATAAAGAGTATTCTAACAGAATACTTAGGAAAACTAGATAATAAGGAACAAATAAGAAATACATTAAAAGAACCAATATATATAGATGAAAATGAAAAAATATTTACTACATTTGGCAGATTACAAAAACAAAATCAAATTGTGGGAATAGTAGTAAATAAAGAAAAAGTACCAATAGGAATAATTAGCTTAGAAGATATATTAGAAACTTTAGTTGGAAAAATTTATGATGAAGATGATAAAAAAATATAATGATAAAGCATTGAATTCTAAAATTTAAATATGAAAATATAGGTAAAAAAAGTTAAATTATTTCAAAATAAATGCTAAGGAGGAAGTAGAAATGTCAAGGCTAGTATTGATAGATGGAAATAGCATATTAAATAGAGCTTTCTATGGAATTATGGGAAGCAATATGTTAAAAACAGAAGATCGGAACATATACAAATGCAGTATATGGATTTTTAGCAATAATGTTTAAAATATTAGATAGTTTAAATCCAGAATATATGGCAGTTGCCTTCGATTTAAAGGCACCAACATTTAGACATAAAATGTACGAAGAATACAAAGGAACAAGAAAAGGAATGCCAGACGAACTAGCCATGCAAATGCCAATAATAAAAGAAGTCCTAACAGCTATGAATATAAAAATCATAGAAAAAGAAGGATATGAGGCAGATGATATATTAGGAACACTTGCAACCAAAGCGGGAAAAGAAGGATATGATGTAACAATACTTTCAGGCGACAGAGATACATTCCAACTTGCAACAGATAAAATAACAATAAGAATACCAAGAACCAAAATGGGAAAAACAGAAGAAGATGATTATAACGAAGAAAGAATAAAAGAAGAATATGGAATAGAGCCAAAAGAACTAATAGAAGTAAAAGGACTAATGGGAGACAAATCAGACAATATTCCAGGAGTTGCAGGAGTTGGAGAAAAAACAGCTTTAGGCATAATACAAAAATATAAAACAATAGACAAGCTATATAATGAGATAGAACAAGGAAAAGCAGAAGAAATAAA
Source organism: uncultured Clostridia bacterium (assembly GCA_947590905.1). Taxonomy (GTDB): domain Bacteria; phylum Bacillota; class Clostridia; order TANB77; family CAG-508; genus JAAWPK01. The sequence continues at coordinate 12,795 of CANQCU010000019.1, forward strand.
AGGAAAATTAAGAGAAAAATTAATAAACGAAAAAGATAAAGCATATCTTTCTAAAACATTAGGTACAATAAATGTACAAAGTCCAATAGAAGAAAAAATAGAGGAATTAAAAATCCAAGAATGGGACAAGGAAAAAGTTTTAGAACTATTTACAAAACTTAGATTTAACAAATATATAGATAGATTTTCATTACGAAATGAAGAAAAAGAAATAAATCCATTTGAAGAAGTAGAAATAAGAGATAACTTAAATGATGAAGAATTAAAAAATTTAGTAAAAGAAATAAACAAAAATAAAGAAATAATATATTACTTAAATACAGTAGAAGATAACGAAGAAGGAAAAATAATAAAAAGAAAAATAATAAGTTTAAATATTGAAATAAAAAATAAAATTTATTATATAGATAACCTAGATATAATAAAAAAATATTTTAAAGATATTTTAGAAGATGAAAATATAAAGAAAATAGGAGACAACCTAAAACAAGACTATATTTTATTAAAAAGCGAAGGAATAGAACTAAAAGGATTTAGCTATGATGCAGGAATTGCAGGATATATAATAGACTCAATAAAAAATAAATATGATATAGAAACTTTAAGCCTTAGATATCTAAACTTAGAGATATCAAGATATCTAAAAAAAGAAGAAAAACAAGAGCAACTAGACCTATTTAATATGTTAGACGAAAAACAAAATGAAGATGAAGCTGAAAAACAAAAGGGAATTTTATATGTATATTGCATAAATAAACTTTATCCAGTTACAATGAAATTTATTGAAAACCAAGAAGAATTAGATTTATTTAATAATATAGAAATGCCAACAGCAAATGTACTAGCAAAAATGCAATATAATGGAATATATATAGATAAAGAAGAATTAATAGAATTCGGAAGAAAACTGAAATCAGAAATAGAAGAAAAAACAGATAGAATATATAATCTTTGTGGGCAAGAATTTAACATAAATTCAACAAAACAATTAGGAAAAGTTCTATTTGAGGACTTAAAATTACCTGTACAAAAGAAGAAAAAAAGCGGATATTCGACAGATGTAGAAGTACTAGAGAAGTTAAGAGATGAGCATCCAGTAATAGATGAAATATTAGAATATAGACAGCTAGTAAAGCTAAACTCTACTTATGTAGAAGGAATGCTTCCATATATAAATAGCAAAACTAATAGAATACATTCATATTTCCATCAAACAGTTACAGCAACAGGAAGAATAAGCAGTTCAGATCCAAATCTTCAAAATATACCTACAAGATTTGAACTAGGAAAAAATTTAAGAAAAGTCTTTAAACCAGAAAAAGGAAATGTATTTGTAGATGCAGACTATTCACAAGTAGAGCTAAGAGTATTTGCACATATATCAGAAGATGAACATATGATAGAAGCTTTTTTAGCAGGACATGATATTCATAGAGAAGTTGCATCAAGAGTATTTAATAAAAAATTAGAAGAAGTAACAAGTGAAGAAAGAACAAAGGCAAAAGCAGTAAACTTTGGAATAGTATATGGAATAAGCGATTTTGGTTTAGCAGAACAGATAAAAACTTCAAGAAAACAAGCAAAAGAATATATAGAACAGTATCTAAATAAATATAGTGGAATAAAAAAATTCATGGAAGAAATAGATGAAAAAGCAAAAGAAAATGGATATGTAACAACAATATTTGGAAGAAGAAGAAATATTCCAGAACTAAAATCAGCAAATTTTATGGTAAGACAATTCGGAAGTAGAGCAGCACTAAATATGCCAATACAAGGAACAGCAGCAGATATAATGAAAATGGCAATGATAGAAGTGCAGAAAAAAATAGAAGAACTAGGATTAAAAACAAAACTTTTACTTCAAATACATGATGAACTACTTCTAGAAGTTCCAGAAGAAGAAGTAGATAAAGTAAAAGAAATGCTAAAAAATTCAATGGAAAATGTAATAAAATTAAAAGTACCATTAATTGCAGAAGTGTCTACAGCAAATGATTGGTATGGATGCAAATAGAAAATAAAGGAAAAATGGTAAAGTAAAGAAAAAAAGTAGCAAAAATAGTAAAAGTAAAAGAAAACTCCTAAAAGATAAAATAAGGCAACAAAAGAGAAAATAAGAAAAAAATAGAAGAAAATAATACAAAATAAGAAACAAAAGATAAACAAAAAAGAAAGGAGACTTAAAAATAAAGCCGAATTTAAAAAAGATAATAACAACATTGATAATTATAGTGATAAGTGTGGTAAGCATATACAATGTATATTTCTTAGTGTTAAAAAAGATATATCCATGTACTTATGCAGAATATGTATATAAATACTCTGAGGAATATGAAATAGAAAGCAATTGGATATTTGCATTAATAAAGGCAGAAAGTAATTTTAATAGTGAAGTTGTATCTCAAAGTGGAGCAATAGGATTAATGCAACTTATGGAAAAAACAGCAGATGAAGTTGCCAAAGGATTAAATTTAGAAGAAATAGATTTAAAGAATCCAGAAGAAAATATTATGCTACGGTACAAAATACTTTTCAAATTTATTAGATTACTATAATGATAACTATTATTTAGCAATAACAGCATATAATGCAGGAATTGGAACAGTTACTAAATGGATAGATGACGGAATAATAAAAAAAGATGGATCAGATATTGAAAATATTCCATATAAAGAAACAAATAACTATGTAAGGAAAGTATTAAATAATTATAAAATTTATTCACAAATATAATATAAATTAAAATGGAGGAGACATAGAAATGAATTTAGAAGAAATACAACAATATTTAAAAAGCATATTAACAGAAAAAAGATATAATCATTCAGTTGGAACAAGTAAAATGGCAAAAGAACTTGCAAAAATATATGGATTGGACGAAGAAAAGGCAGAATTTGCAGGTCTAATACATGATATTGCTAAAGAAATGAGTAAAGAAGAAGCAGATGAATATATAAAATCTCACGGAATTATATTAGATGAAATAGAAAAAGAAGTTCCAGCACTTTTACACGCAAAACTTGGAGCAAGCATAGCAAAAGAAAAATACAATGCTGATGAGCAAGTTCAAAACGCTATTTTATATCATACAACGGGACATAAAAATATGGATACATTTGCTAAAATAATATATATAGCAGATAAGATAGAAGAAAATAGAACATTTGATGGGGTAGAGGAGCTAAGAGAAATAGCCAAAAAAGATTTAGATAAAGCAATTTTACGAAATATCGACTATGTAATAGAAAAGGCTATAAGAAATCAAAGAAAAATACACCCAGACACTACAGACTTGAAAAAATATATATTAGAGAAAAAATAGATGTATTGTAATAGTTTAGGATTAAGGTAAAAGAATTATAAATTGACATAAATAGCAAAAAGTAATATAATACTAATAATGAATTAGTTAAAAGTCCTCTCCAAAACCTTTTGGCTAATTCAAATAACTTTAGGAGATGATAAGCTAATATGGAACGGCAAGAACTTATCGAACATGCACGCAAGCAGATAGATGAGCTAAAAGCTATGGGAGTTCCTAAGCTGATGGAAAAAGGAAAAAAAGGAGCCTTGGAAAAGATTCTTGAAACCTTCGACTATTCGACCTATGAGAATCAGAGAAGGCCAGAGTTCACCATTGGTGAGCTTAAGCTCTCTGGAAAGGAAGATCTTCTGGCAACAGCCTTCTATGTTTGGGGAAACCCATATTTAGACAATGGAGATCTTTATTTCTTCGAATTTCCATATCATTTTGGGGATATGCTGTTTTATGAAAACAGCCGTTGCACAAGGAATCTTTGGAAAATTGCCTATGATGAGGATTTTTATGGACTCTTCATCAATAGAAGCAATATGACAATCGAAGCCTTATTGGGGATTCAAGAAGCCTCAGAGGGCCAACAAAACTGAATATTATTGGAGAGGACGCGAACTGATGGCGATTTTTTTGTCACCAGTTCGTTTCTTTAAATAAATTTGCTCAATGTTTTTGATAAAAATTAAATCAAACTATTGACATTCTAATAAATCTGTATTAAAATATTGTAGTATTATGATAGATATATAAATAATAGAGTTATTTCCCGGTAAACTCATGTTATTTAGATATATTTAATTTTTAAATGAAAATTCAGAATGGAGGAAATGAATTAGCCATGAATAATACAACTTATAGTGTAAAAAAAGATGAAATAGTTAGAAAATGGTATATAATTGATGCTGAAGGAAAACCTCTAGGAAGAGTAGCAACAGAAGCTGCTAGATTATTAAGAGGCAAACATAAACCAACATTTACACCTAATATGGATGTTGGAGATCACGTAATCATTATTAATTGTAGTAAAGTAGTTTTAACAGGAGATAAATTAAATCAAAAAGTTTATAGACATCATTCAGGATATATCGGAGGAATGAAAGAAATATCAGCTAGAGATATGATAAACAATAACCCAGAAAAAGCAATGATGTTAGCAGTAAAAGGAATGCTTCCACACAATACTTTAGGAAGACAAAGTCTAAAAAAATTAAGAGTATATGCTGGAGCAGAACATGAAAATACAGCACAAAAACCAGAAGTATGGGAATTTTAAAGGAGGAAAATTAAATGCCTAAAGCAAGTTCAGAGAAAATAATGTTTTATGGTACAGGAAGAAGAAAAAGCTCTATTGCTAGAGTAAGAATAGTACCAGGTACAGGAAAAATAACTATAAATTCTAAAGATATAGATGAATATTTAGAACTAGAAACTTTAAAAGTAATAGTAAGACAACCATTAGTTGCAACAGATACATTAAATAAATATGATGTAATTTGTAAAGTAACAGGTGGAGGACCTTCAGGTCAAGCAGGAGCTATTCGTCATGGATTAGCAAGAGCTTTAAATGAAGCAAATAGTGAATATAGACCAATATTAAAACAAAGAGGATTTTTAACAAGAGATCCAAGAATGAAAGAAAGAAAGAAATATGGTCTTAAAAAATCTAGAAAAGCACCACAATTCAGTAAGAGATAGTTATAAAAAAACCTCAAAAGAGTTACTACTTTTGAGGTTTTTTGAAAAAGCATGTAAATTGACATATTAAAAAAAAGGAAGAGCCCGCAAAAATGCGGGCTCTTTTGAGTTGCGCTTAAATTATTCTAAAAATACTTATACAAGAGGCCAAATCCGTAGCCGTGTTCAAGCCAAATGGGAGAGAACTTCCTGTAGTTGCCTTTGCCGGGAATAAGGTTAACCTTACTGCTTTTATGTTTTTTTACAGGGATATTCTTCGAAGCCTTGGCTCTACGGCCAGATTGGCGGTTTACGTACTGAGTACGTTTGCAAGGGACAGTAGGTTCAGCCGTTACCTCCTGACTAATGGCCTTGGATTCCGTGGTCGGAGATTCGACTTCGTGCGAAGGTTTGACCTTGGAAATAGCGTGGACATTAGTCTTGAAGAAAGAGTCCATCTTAGTCTGCAAAGACAGAAGAACATGCTCTCTTCTTGTGTCGATGGTGACAGTAGAATCGAATCTGTTTAAGAGCTTGCTTATGCCATGGAGCTTTTTGCCCACATTATGACGTATACTCGCAGACATATCAACGTCAATAGTGTGACGCTCTTTCTCAGACTTAAACGAATGAATTGCATCGCGGAGTGCTTTCTCCTTTTTGTAACTCATTGTTGTAAATGCCTGAGCCGGACGGAGCTGATCTTTGGTCCAATGGTTACGACGTCTGGTAGCACGGGTGATTCTATCCTTCGAAACACTATCTTCCAAAAAGAAGACATCGCTAAAGGACTCCTCGCTTACGTCGTCGAAGTCGAGAACTTCGTCAGCGTTAATGCCGTCGGGAATCCAACGCAAATCGCTGGGAGGGACAATGTAATGCGTCCCACTGACAGAAGTAATGTCGAAACGAGTCCAATCACGGTAGGAAGGAACAGAAGACCAATTCGATTTATATACGGCTTGAAAATAGGATAATGCTTCGTCCAAACTGAGAAATGTCAAGGTGATGGTGGTGCCCTGAGGATTATCAATTGATGCGTCTGTAGAGAGACTCATCATTCCTTCATGATTATGAATTACCATATGATCATAATCAAAGCATTTCAAAGCCACACGGCTGACCATATGAAGGCAACTCGGTGACTTAGTTGATATATCCAGGAGCTTCTGATATGAAGCACCAGGTTTAGCAGGGCTAAGAATGGTCATCGTAATGGGTTCATCGAGCGAGTGGTCAAAGGGTGAAATTTCCTCGGGTTCCTGCACTTCAAGCCGAAGCTTGTCGTGAGAAACCAAGGGGGGTGAGCCATTTTTTTCTCTCATAGAAAAAGCCTCCTTAGAATAATTTATATAAAGACAATAAATGTCCTTATAAACAAATGCAATAAAGCATAAAAAAATTATATCACCAAAAGTAAAAATAGTCAATTGACATAATTAAATTTATATACATAATTTTAATACATAATTTATAATGCGCATATAATACTATATTGATTGAATTTTTTTAGAAATATATAAATAAAGAAAACACAGGAGCTATTCTGATAAATTCAAAATAGCTCCTATGTTTTTGAAAGGGTTAGTCAACCTTGAATAATATGCTGTTTGTCCGATTTTTCCAAAATTTGCAATTTGACTTGTAACAAATGGCGCAGGAATGAGGACCCACATGGCATACATAGCCAAAAATCTGGCATTCATCAGTAGGGTATCTTGTAACATGGGAATATTCGAAAAATATTCTCACTTTACTCTCCTTAGAGGAGAAAGTAGCCCCAAAGATTGATGCAGGAAGAACGATAATGTTTTCATCATAGATGTCAGCAGTCGTTCCAAATTTGGTTAAATAACCATCGGGTGTTTGCAGGATATACCGAACAAATTCGGCTTTTTCTGCATTTTTCATAAAATTCTCCTTTCAAATAGTTTGTACCTTAAAATATATTTAAGGTTTATATTCCTAAAAGACTTCCTTTATAACAAAAAATTATACCATAAGTCTACATAAAAATCAATACTATTGCTTTTTCATTTTAGGTTTAGAAATAAGAGAGGCAACATATCCAAAGAAAACTGCAGCAGCAATACCACCAGCAGCAGCTTTTACACCACCTGTAAAAGCACCAACTAGACCAAGTTCATTTACTCCTTTTATTGCACCTTTTGCCAAATTATATCCAAAACCAGTAATTGGAACGGTTGCGCCAGCTCCTGCAAAATCTACTATATACTGATATATACCAAGTCCACCTAAAATTGCACCAAGAGTAACAAAAAGTACAAGAATTCTTGCAGAAGTTATTTTTGTTTTATCAATTAAAATTTGACCAATAACACATATAAGTCCACCAACAATAAAACACCACACATAGTCCATAATATTTAAACTACTAAAAAATTCATTCATAAGAACATTCCTTTCTTGTTTTATTTAAATAAATATACTAAACTTCTATCGAAATAGCATGAGCAATACCAGGTATACTTTCACCTTGTTGAGAAGAAGTAGAATTCATAAGAGCTCCAGTTGCAATAAGAAGAATTTTTTTATATTTACCTTCTTTCAATTTATTAAATAAATATCCAGAAAAAACAGTCGCACAACAAGCACAACCACTACCGCCAGAGTGAGTATCTTGTTTTTCCTTATCAAACATCAAAACTCCACAATCATTATAATTTTGCTTAACATTATATCCATAAGTTTGTAGCATTTCTATAACAATCTCTTTACCAATATGTCCTAAATCTCCTGTAATAATTGCATCATAATAGCTTGGGTTTCTTCCAGTATCTTTAAAATGTGAAAGGATTGTATCAACAGCAGCAGGAGCCATAGCAGCACCCATATTGTTAGCATCCTTTATACCTTTATCAACAATTTTTCCAGGAGTTGCATAAGTTACAAAAGGTCCATTTCCACTAGAAGAAATAATTGCAGCACCAGCTCCAGTTACAGTCCATTGAGAACTAGGAGGCCTTTGATTTCCAAGTTCAAGAGGAAATCTAAATTGCTTTTCAGCACTACAAAAATGGCTAGAAGCACCAAAAAGAACATTGTTTGCAGCACCAGATTCAGTTAGAATACTACTTAAAATCATTCCCTCAACAAAAGTAGAACAGGCACCAAAGATACCAAAGTATGGGATATTAAGCTCCCTTAAACCAAAGCTAGAAGAAATACATTGATTAAGTAAATCACCTGCAAAACAAAAATCTATAAGGTCAGCAGGAATACCAGATTTAGTTATAACTAAATTTACAGCTTGTTTTATAAGTTTACTTTCAGCCTTTTCCCAAGTTTTTTCTCCCCAAAACTCATCTTCTAGTAAATTATCAAAATACTTAGCAAGAGGTCCTTGAGCCTCTTTTGGACCAACAATAGATGCAGTTTCAAGAATAGTTTGAGGTTTGTCAAATTTAATAGTTTGTTTTCCTATCTTTTGCATAAAAAATCATTCCTTTCTAGACTAAAGTAATACTTTGAGTATTAAATATTAAATAAATAATACCAACGATAATAGAAGCAGAAATTCCAAAAACCAAAACGGGACCTGCAACAGTAAACATTTTTGAACCAACTCCCATAACGTATCCCTCTGATTTATATTCCATTGCCGGTGAAACAATAGAATTGGAAAAACCAGTAATAGGAACAATAGAACCAGCACCTGCAAATTTTCCGATTTTATTAAATAAATTTAAACCGGTCAAAAATGCACTAATACCAATTAATATAATAGAAGAGATAGTTCCAGAAACTTCTGTATCGAATCCTCTAAATTTACACACATCTAATATCAATTGACCAATAGAACAAATCAATCCGCCAACCCAAAAAGCATTAAAGCAATTTTTAATAATAGGGGAATTAGGTGTTTTTTTATCAACATAATCTTGATATTGTTTATTTGTCTCTATTTTATCCATAAAAATCATTCCTTTCTAGCTTAGTTAAAAAGCACATATAAAATGAAAAATCAAATATACAAGTGAAAAATTAAATTTACATTTGCTTTAAGAATATAGTATATTCTCTAAAATTAATCTTCTCTTTCTCTATCAACAGTAAAAGATAAATCTAAATCAACAAAAAATTCTGTAAGTTTTTTACCAGTTACACTTGCTCTTTGTTCTAATATTTTAACTTCTGTTAAATAGTCTATTGTTTTAGAAGCTTCACTAACTGCTTGTACAATTGCATCTTTCCAAGATACATTAGAAGTACCAGTTATAAATAAATGTTTTTGAGTTGCCATTGCATAACCCCCTCCTTTCCAAGCAATAGATAAAATTCTATAAATTTATGCTAACTATTATTAACAAAAAATAAAAATATATGCAAAAAGCTTAAAAAATGAAAAATTAAAAACGCATAAATTTTAGGTATTTCTATTTCACACCTTTTTATTTAAATAAACATAAAATGCAATATAGAGGTGAAAAAGTTGGAAATAAAAAAGGGAGATATAGTAGGAAGAATATCTTACGGAAAAGATATAGTTTTCTATGTTGATAGAATAATAAAAGTAAAAAACAAAAAAACATATGCAATACTTAAAGGAGTAAACTATAGAATAGAAGCGGACGCTCCTATTGAAGATCTTGAAAAGATAGAAAGAGAAAGAATAGACACCGAAAAAAGAGGAATAGAAAACAAAATAAGAAAAAAACTAAATTTAGCAAGTAAAGGAATATTTTCAAGAAGAAACGGAAATTTAAATAACAAAACGAATGCATTAATATTGCATCTTGATGGAGATAGAAAATATACACAAAAATCACAAAGATACTATAACAAGCTTGGAATAAATGCAATAGTAAAAAATATACCAGAAAACAGACAACCACAGCTAATAGGAAGCTTAGTAAGAAAATATAGCCCAGATATAGTTGTAATCACAGGGCATGATGGTATGATAAAAAATGGAATAAACTATAATGATATATACAATTATAGAAACTCTAAATACTTCATAAATTCCGTAGTAGAAGCAAAAAAAGCAGCGAGACCAGATAAAGACCTAGTAATCTTTGCAGGAGCTTGTCAAAGCTTTTATGAAGCAATAATGGCATCTCGGTGCAAACTTTGCTTCATCACCTGCAAGAGTATTAATAGATTTCATGGATCCTTTATTAGTTGCAGAAAAAATTGCAACAACAGACAGAAACAATATAGTAACAAGTAGAGACATTTCAAAAGAATTAGGAGATGAAGGAAAAAGAGTAGGAGGAAGATTCGCAAGAGGGAAAAAATAAAATGAAAAATAAAAGAAAAAACAAAAAATAAAGTAAAAAAAGTAAAAAAATTAAAACAGAAGTAAAGTAAAGGAAAAAATAGAAAAATAGGAAAACTAAAAATGAAATAAAGGTAAAGAAAGTTAAAATAAATATATACAATAAGGATAAAAAAAGAGAAATAAAAGGCAGAAAAATCAAAAAAAGTTGCAATAAAAAAACAATGTTATAATTTTGAAATATAATTGTAACAAAAATGTAATATTTCCAAAATTAAGTCTCAAAAGGCATACAAATAGCGGGATACAGCAGACGACAATAAAAATATTTTTTTGACATTTTCTGCCTAAAATGATATAATTTGTTCATCTTAACGAAGTAGGTGATCAAATGATTTACAAGGATGATATTACAAACTTAAGAGGAGATATTGAAGAAAAAGTAGGACAAAAGATATTAGTAAAAGGAACACTTGGAAGAAGTAAATTTTTTGAAAAAGAAGCTACTTTGCAAAAAGCTTATCCAAATTTATTTGTAGTAAAATACAATAAAGAAGAAGGCAATGCAACTTATAGTTACACAGATGTATTAACAAGAACAATAGACCTTCAAATATTTGATGGAGAAAACTATTGCTCAATAATACCACCAAAGCCTGAGGAACCAAAGAAAATTAAGTTACAAACAGAAGAAGTAATAGAAAATTTAGACTAAATATTTAGAATAAATAATACCCACTAACTAAAAACAAAAGATATATTAAATGAAAATACGCTTTATCTACAAAAAATTCCTAAGAAATTAGGAATTTTTTTTATTTATTCACATATATATAAACAAAAAGCAAAAATGAGGAGGAGAATTAATGATAGATACAGTTAAAGAAAATTTGTGCATAAATAAAATCGTAGGAAGCAAAACCTTTACAATAACAGCTCAAGGAGATACTATAATACCTGATATAAAGCCAGACATATTAAATGCGATAAATATGACAGGCAAGGTTTGTATATATAAAAAAGAAACATTAGAAGGGAAAGTACGATTAGATGGAAACGTAAATGTGTACTTAATGTATTTAGCAGATAGCACAGAAAAAAGAATAAGAGGAATAAATGGAAATATAGATTTTTCAGAAATACTAGATTTCCCTGGAATAACACCCAAAATGATGTTAGACGAAGAAATAACGATAAAACAAATCGAATGTAAAGTGCTAAACGGAAGAAAAGTAAGTCTAAAAGCAATGCTAGAAATAAAGGCAAATGCGTATATGGACGAAAAAGAAGAGATAATAAAAGAAGTAACAGGAATAGATGATATTCAATCTCAGAAATTAAAACTTAATATAAATTCATTAATTGGCCAAAACACAAGTAAGACCTCTGCTAAAGAAACACTAATGATAGATACAAATGATAATTTATTAGAAATATTAAGTATGGATTTTACTATAAAAAACAAAGATTCAAAAATAAGCTATAATAAAGTACTTGCAAAAGCAGACATAGAAGTTGACATACTATATTTAACAGAAGATGGACGAATAAAAAAACTAGAAGAAACTATACCAGTTATGGGATTTATTGATCTAGTTGGAGTTTCAGAAGATAGCATAAGTGATATAAAATACAAACTAAGGAATATAATAGTAAAACCCAATAGTTCTGAAGAACACTCTATATATGTGGAAATAGAATTAGAAATAAATTGTAGAGTATTTGAAAATAGAGAAGTAAATATAATACAAGATATGTATAGTCCAAGCAGAAATTTAAATTTCAAAGAAAACAAAGTAAGCACACTTGTAAATATGAGAAATGCACAAGAAGAAATAAATGTTAGAGAAAAAATCAATTTAGAAGATTCAGAACATACAAAAATTTCAGAAGTATATGTTTTACCAAATATAAATAAAATAGATACATTAGAAGATAAAGTAAAGGTTGAAGGAGAATTAGATTTAAACTTTATACTTACTAATAATAGCGAAGATGATATGACAACCTTGCAAAGAAAAGTGCCATTTGATTTTACAGAAGGAATAGATGGTTTAACACGTGAAAGTAAAGTAAATGTTGAAGTTATTCCAACATCAAAAGAATTTGCAGTTGATAATAACGAAGTAACTGTAAAAGTTAATTTAGGAGTAAGTACATCTTCATATAATTTAGAAAGCATAAATGTAATAGATAATATAGAAGAATCAGAAGAAACCTGTGATAATCCATATAGTATGGTAATATATTTTGTAAAACAAGGTGATACACTTTGGAAAATAGCAAAAAAATACAAAAGTACCGTAGAAGACATAGCTAGAATAAACAACATAGAAAATCCAGATAAAATAGATGTAGGAATGCAATTATTTATTCCAAAATGTGGAGTATGTAGAACAAAAGTAAATATATAAGCATAATATAATGTATGGAAAAAATATATTCAAGAAAAAGAATAAAATTGCCCAAGTTTTGTTTTAACTCAATTCCAAATAGAAAAATGGATAAAAGGAAACAGATACTTTGCAAAATTGGAATGATATTAATAATTTCAATCTTCTTTATGGCAGTTATTATAAATTTCATAAATCCAATAATAGATAAACTGTGCTTAGATGAAAGTAAAAAGAAAGCAACAATAATTTCTAATAGAGAAGCAACAAATGTAATGTCAAATTATTCATATGAAGATATGGTAACAATTTATAGAGGAAATGATAATAATGTTACAATGATAAAATCAAATATTATAGTAATAAATGAGATAATTTCAGATGTTGCAATAAAAATACAAGAGGCCTTCAAAAAAGATACAGATAGTACAATAGAAATAAGACTTCGGAAGTTTAAGTGGTACAAAATTTTTATCAGGAGTAGGTCCGAATATACCTATAAAAATTTCAACATCAGGAACAGTTTTAACAAAAGTAAGAAGTGAATTTGAAAGCACAGGAATAAATCAAACCATACATAGAATTTATCTAGATATAACGTGCAACGTAAGCATAATGACGCCATATGACATTATAGAACAAAGCATAAGTAATGAAATAGTATTAATAGAAAATGTTATAGTGGGAATAGTTCCTTCGACATACTATAATCTAGAAGGAATGGAACAAAGCAATATAGTAGATGCAATGAAATAGTGTAGGAAAACGAAATTCTACACTATTTTAGTGCGTTCGTAAGGTGTAGTCTCGTCTGTAATATTAAGAATATAGTCGATAGGAACACCATAAAATAAAGAAAGTTTAATAAGAACTATTGTTGGAATATCATTTCTACCGATTTCATATTGAGAATATCCAGTTTGAGACATGTTAAGATATTTGGCAATTTGAGCTTGAGTCAAATCTCTATCTTCTCTAAGCTCTCTTAGTCTATTATACATAAATGAACCCCCATTTCATAAAAATATAAAAGACAATAGATAAAAATAAAAAAATTTATAAATATATTTTAAAACAAGTTAAACGTGAAAGTGCCATAACAACGTAAAACAAGTTAAAATATTAAGCTTTTTTTAACCTATAAGTAAAAATATAACTATATAAAAAACGATTAAAGTATAAAGATATTGTTTATAAAAATATAATTTTATGTCGTATTCATTCCATTTTTATAAACAATATTTTCACGTTTAGCCCATAAATCTTAATAAAAATTTAGTTGAAAAAGCAAAAAGAATATGATAAAATAATAAAATAGCTAATATTATAGCATAAACAGAATAAATTATAGGAGAGGTGAAAGACCATAAAAGTTACTTTTTATTCAAACTTTTTAACACATCATCAAGTACCATTTTGCTTAGAAATGCAAAAGAGGTTAGGAGATGATTTTAAATTTGTCTCAACCATGAAAATCTTTCAATGGAGATTAGACTTAGGATTTAAAGACCTAGATAAAGAATATGACTTTGTAGTAAGAGCATACGAAAGTGATGAGGCAAAAGAAGAAGCAAAAAGATTAGCAGTAGATAGTGATATAGTTATAATAGGTTCAACAACAGATGAACTAATAGAAGAAAGATTGAAGCAAGATAAGATTACATTCAGATATAGAGCAAGAATCTTTATATTTGTAGATGGATTCTTAAAAACAGTATCTGATAAAGAAAAAATGGGACTTTTCTATAATAGACATATTAAATACAGAAAAAATAAAAATTTATATATGTTATGTGCAAATGGATATGGAGCAAATGATTTTAACTTATTTGGACTATATAAAAATAAAATATATAAATGGGGATATTTTTTAGAGACTAATAAATACGATATAGATGAATTAATTAAAGAAAAAGAAAAAAATGAAAAAATGGAAATAGTTTGGGTTGCAAGATTTATAAAATGGAAATATCCAGAAAAAGTAATTAAACTTGCAAGAAGCTTAAAAAAGCAAAACTATAATTTCCATATAAAGATGCTTGGAAACGGAATACTTCAAGAAAAAATAAAAAAACAAGTAGAAAAATATAATCTAAAAGACGTTGTAGAAATGGTAGGACAAGTACCAAGCGATAAAGTAAAAGACTATATGGAAAAAGCAAACATCTTTATAGCAACAAGTGGTAGAAACGAAGGCTGGGGAGCAGTAGTAAATGAAGCTATGAATGCAGGTTGCACAGTAATTGCAAATGAAAAAATGGGTTCAGTTCCATTTTTAATTAAAGATAATGAAAATGGACTTATATATAATACATATAATGAATTTGAGGAAAAAGTAAAACTTGCAATAACTGATAAAGAATTAAGAAGAAAACTATCAAAAAATGCATACAAAACTATAACGGAAGAATGGACAAGCAGTATTGCCGCAAACAACTTAGTAAAATTATTTGAAAAAATATTGGAGGGAAAAGATACGGACGTAGAAGTTGGACCTGCAAGCAAAGCTTACATATATAAAAGAAGAAAAGGAAAATAGAGATGGAAAATGAATTAATATCAATAATAATACCAATATACGATACAAAAGATTACTTAGAAAAGTGCTTAAAGAGTATAATAAAACAAACTTATTCTAATTTAGAAATAATATTAGTAAATAACATAGAAAAAGAAGGAACAAAAGAAATTTGCGAGGAATATGCAAAAAAAGACAAAAGGATAAAAGTAATAAATACATCAAACGTTAGTGTTGGAGAAGCACGTAATATAGGATTAAGAAAAGCAACAGGTGAATACATAGGATTTGTTGATAGTGATGATTACATCGAAAGAGATATGTATGAAATGCTATTAAGAGAACTAAAAGAAAATGATGCAGAAATTGCAACCATTGGATATGTAAGAGAAGAAGAAGATGGAACAAGAGAAAAAAGAAAATTTACAGACAAAATAAAAGTTCTAAAAAAAGATAAAGCATTAGAAGACTTATTGAAAGATAAATATGTACAAAGCTATGTATGGAATAAACTATTTAAAAAAGAAATTTGGAAAGACTTATTTTTTGACAAAGAAAGAGTACTAGAAGATATAGATATAATGTACAAATTATTCGAAAGAGTAGAAAAAATAGTAACAATAGATACAATGAAATACATATATGTACAAAGAAGTACAAGTATAATGCATGAACACAACAGTTCCTTTGTATTAGATAGATTGTATGTGGTATTAGATAGGTACGAATATTTAAAAAATGAAGAATGTCCTAAAATACAATTCATGAATAAATATGCTTTTGCAGTAAATATGATAGTAATGTATAGAAAAATAGTATTAGAAGACTATGATGATATATATGATGAATTTATGAAATATATAGACATGTTTATGAACATAATTCATGAGTATGAAGAAGAAATAAGAAAAATACTTACAAAAAATCAAAATTTAGTATTAGACTTTATGCTAGAAGATTTAAAAACTGCACCTGAGAAAATAAAGTCGGTAAAAGGAATAGAAAAATAAGTAATTTAATTGGAATTTTTTAAATGAAGTTTTTTAAGTGAAATCGAGATATTATATTTTATTTTTTAAAAACTTTGCAGTCGCAACTTACAAATTTAAATTTAAAATGTAAGTTGCTCCATTTCGCCCTTCGCTTCGCTACGGTTGATCGCTTACGCAGTTTTAAAAAAATAAAATATAATATCTCGATTAAATATATAAATACATAAATATATAAATACATAAATTAGCAAAAAGC
>CANQCU010000020.1 GCA_947590905.1 uncultured Clostridia bacterium
AAATTAGCAAAAAGCGTATAAAATCCTTGACATCTACGGAAAATAGTAGTATAATAACTTCATACTATAATGAGACTAGAAGAGTGGAAACAAATTCCACTCTTTATGTATGTATAGAAAGGAATGATATTTTTGGCAAATATAGAAGAAAAAGTAGAAGAACTAGTTATGCCATATATACAGAACTTAGGATATAGCCTCTATGATGTAGAATATGCAAAAGAACGGAAAAGACTATTTTCTTAGAATATATATAGATAAAAAAGAAGGAATAGGCTTAGAAGATTGCGAGAAAGTTTCAAATGAAATAAATGATGTATTAGACAAAGCAAACTATATTAAAGAACAGTATTTCCTAGAAGTATCTTCACCAGGAATAGAAAGAATACTAAGAAAAGACACACACTTAGAGCAAAATATTGGAGCAGAAGTAGAAATAAAATTATTTAAACCAATAGAAAAACAAAAAGCTTTCGAAGGAAAACTTTTAAAATTCGATAAAGAAAAAATATATATAGATATAGGAACTAAAGAAATAGAAATCGAAAGAAAAGATATAGCACAAATAAAAACAAAATATAGTTGGTAAGAAAGGAATGATTAAAAAATGAAGGCCATTGATAATAAAGAATTAGAGATAGCATTAGAAACATTAGAAAAAGAAAGAGGAATAAAAAAAGAATACTTAATGGAGCAAATAGAATCTGCATTAATTACAGCATACAAAAATAACTATAGAGATAGCGAGAATGTAAAAGTAATGATAGATAAAGAAACAGGAGAAACACATATATTCTCAGTAAAAGAAATAGTAGAAAAAGTAGAAAATCCAGTGCTTCAAATAAGCAAAGAAGAAGCAATTAAAATAAATAAACAATTAAAAATTGGTGATTCTGTAGATATAGAACTAAACCCAAGAAACTTCGGAAGAATTGCAGCACAAACAGCAAAACAAGTAATAATACAAAAACTAAGAGAAGCAGAAAGAGATATAGTATTTGGAGAATTCAATGAAAGAAAAGGAGAAATAGTATCAGGAATAGTTCAAAAAGCAGATACAGGAGTAATAGTATTAGACCTTGGAAAACTAGAAGGAATAATGCCTACAAAAGAACAAATACCTACAGAAAAATACAAAGTAAATGACAAAGTAAAAGCATATGTTGTAGATGTAGTAAGAGGAAGCAAAGGAGCACCACAAGTTATAGTATCAAGAACAGCAGGAGACTTTGTAAAAAAACTATTTGAATTCGAAATACCAGAAATATATGAAGGACTAATAGAAGTAAAAAGTGTAGCAAGAGATCCAGGAAACAGATGCAAAGTCGCAGTACACGCACAAAACGAAAATATTGATCCAGTTGGATCTTGCGTAGGACAAAAAGGAGTTAGAATTCAAAACATAATAAACGAACTAAGTGGAGAAAAAATAGATGTAATAGAATGGAATGAAGATCCATCAATATTTATATCATCAGCATTACTTCCAGCAAAAGTAATGGCAGTAGATATAAACGAAGACGAAAAATCAGCAAGAGTAATAGTTCCAGATGATCAATTATCACTTGCTATCGGAAAAGCAGGACAAAATGCAAGACTTGCAGCAAGACTAACAGGATGGAAAATAGATATAAAATCAGAAACACAATTTAGAGAAATGTTAATGAAAATGCAAGAAGAGGAAGAAGGAGAAAAAGTAGAATCAGAAGAAACAGAAAATCAAGAGGAGAATAATGAAGAATAGTAAAGAAACTAGAACATGTATAGGTTGCAGAGTAAAGACAAAAAAACAAAATTTACTTCGTATAGTAAAATTAAAAGATGAAATTATAGTAGATTTTGATCAAAAATTAAAAGCAAGAGGCACATATATATGTAAAAATGAGGAATGTTTTAATAAAATGCAAAAAAATAAAAGTTTAAATAAAGCTTTGAAAACCAAAATAAGTGATGAAAAGTATGAGAATATAAGAGGTGTAATATTTGACAGATAAGGAAAAATGTTTAGGTGTATTAGGACTTGCATCAAGGGCGGGCAAAATTGTATCAGGAATGGATGCAGTTTTAGAAAACATAAAATCAAAAAAAATAAACCTAGTAATAATTGCAAGTGATGCATCAGAAAAAACAAAAGAAAATGTAAAATATGTTTGTACTAATAACGGGATATCTGTAATAGAATTTAGTACAATAGAAGAGATAAGTTTAAGTATAGGCAAAAAGAATAAAGCAATAATAGGAATTAAAGACAAGAATTTTTCGAAGCGGAATAATAGAGAAATTTAAACGGGGGTGAAGTTTGCTATGAGTAAAATAAAAATACACGAGTTAGCAAAGAAATTAAATAAGTCAAGTAAGGAAATAATGGACGTAGTAAAAAAGCTAGATTTAGACGTTAAGAGTCATTTAAGTACAATAGACGAAAGTATTGCGGAAAAAATAGAAAAAGAATTAACAGGTCCAAAAAATAAAGAAGTTCCAAAAAAACAAGAAGATGCAAAAAAAGGTAAGACAAACAGCACGCCTGTAATAATTAGACGAGAAGTAATTATTTCGGACGAAGAAGAACAAGAAAGAATAGAAAAACAAAGACAAGAAAGAGAAGAAAGACAAAGAAAAGATTTAGGTTTTGTAGAAAGAAATGCAAATAAGGAATACAACATAGTATATAGAAATAAACCATCTAAACCAATGACCGCAAGTGAGTTATTTGGCTTTACAAAAAAACCTAAAAAAGAAGAAACAAAAATAGAAGATAAAAAGGATGTAGAAAGTAAAAAAGAAGAAACTATGACAAAAATAGAAGAAGTAAAAGTAGAAGAAAGAATAGAAAAAGAGGAAGTTAAAGAGGAGGCAAACAGACCTCAAAATATAGATATACAAAAAGATATAAATGGCCAACTTCAAAATAATTTTAGAGAAGCAAAGAATAATGGAAATGCCAAATTTCAAGGCAATAGACCAAAATATGATAATAATAGAAAAAATTTTGGTGATAATATGCATCATCAAAACAACTTTAATAAAAATCAAGGCGAAGGACATAATGGTTTTGATAGAAATAATAGATATCAAAACAGAAATAACTTTGGCAATAGAAATCAAGGCAATAGACCAAATAATAATGGAGATTACAGAAACAACGGAAATAGAAGAACACTTGATGAAAAGGGAATTGCAAAAAATATCAAGAACATAATGTCACAAGATTTAGGCGAAAAAGAAAGTGTAAGAGAATATAATAGAAATTTACTAAAACAAAAAAATAATAGAAATATGCAAGAAGAAACAAGACAGAAAAAAAATAGATCAAGAAAAGAAGAAGAATTCGATTCAGGAAAACTTAAAAATTTAAAACAAGAAAATAGACTTTCAAACATGTTTGGCGAAGAAGGCGGAATGCTAGACTACTATGATTTAACAACAGTAAGAGGCAAAAAAGGAAAGAAGAAAAATAATCCTGATGAAGAAAGAACAAAACAAAAAATATTTAAACTAACAGAAATAACAATTCCAGAATCAATAACAGTAAAAGACTTAGCACAAGAAATGAAAAAAACAACAGGAGATATAATAAAGAAACTATTAGACTATGGAATAATGGCAACATTAAACAATGAAATTGACTTTGATACAGCATATTTAATAGCACAAGACTTTGGAATTACAGCAATAAAGAAAGAAGTTGTAACAGAAGAAGACATACTATTTGATGAATCAGAAGATAAACCAGAAGACTTAAAACCAAGACCACCAGTAGTAGTAGTTATGGGTCACGTTGACCATGGAAAAACATCATTACTTGATGCAGTCAGATCTACAAATGTTATAGAAGGAGAAGCAGGAGGAATAACACAGCACATAGGAGCATACAAAGTAGAAGTAAATGGCAGAGAAATCACATTCTTAGATACACCAGGACATGAAGCATTTACAGCAATGAGAGCAAGAGGAGCACAAGTAACAGATATAGCAATACTTGTTGTTGCAGCCAATGATGGAGTAATGCCTCAAACAATAGAAGCTATAAACCATGCAAAAAATGCAAACATACCAATAATAGTTGCAATAAACAAAATAGATGTAGAAGGAGCAAATCCAGAAAAAGTAAAACAAGAATTAATGAAATATGATTTAGTACCAGAAGAATGGGGAGGAAATACAGTATTTGTTGAAATCTCAGCTAAAAAGAGAATAAATATAGATGGATTACTAGAAATGGTACTATTAGTTGCAGATGTACAAGAACTTAAAGCAAATCCTGACAAACAAGCAAAAGGTGTTGTAATAGAGGCAAGACTAGATAAGACAAAAGGACCAATTGCAACAATGCTAATACAACGTGGAACATTAGACGTAGGTGATACAATAGTAGTAGGATCAGTAATAGGTAGAATAAGAGCAATGATGAATGACAAAGGCAAAAAAGTAAAAAAAGCTGGACCATCTACACCAGTCGAAGTAATAGGATTAACAGAAGTACCAGAAGCAGGAGAAACATTCTACGAAGTAGAAGATGAAAAAACAGCTAAACACTTAATAGAAAAGAGAAAACGCCAAGAAAGAGAAAAATCTATAAATGCTGTTTCAAAAGTAAGCTTAAATGATTTGTTCTCACAAATAGAAAAGAACAAATTAAAACAATTAAATCTTATAGTTAAAGCAGATGTTCAAGGATCAGTAGAAGCTGTAACAAGTAGCTTAGAAAAAATTTCAAATGATGAAGTAAAAGTAAAAGTAATACACTCAAATGTTGGTGGAGTTACAGAATCAGATGTTACACTTGCAAAAGTTGCAAATGCAATAATAATAGCATTCAATGTTAGACCAGAACCAATAGCAAAAGATATGGCACAAAAAGAAGAAATAGAAATAAAACAATATTCAGTAATATATAAAGCAATAGAAGATGTTGAAGCAGCAATGAAAGGAATGCTTGCACCTACATTTGAAGAAAAAATTATAGGAAATGCTGAAGTTAGACAAATATTCAAAGTAAGCAGTATTGGAACAATTGCTGGATGCTATGTATTAGATGGAAAAATAACAAGAAACGCAGGAGTAAGAGTAATTAGAAACAATGTAGTAATACATGAAGGAAAACTTGCATCACTTAAGAGATTTAAAGATGACGCAAAAGAAGTTCAATCAGGATACGAATGTGGACTTCAAATAGAAAATTACAACGATATAGAAGAAGGAGATACTCTCGAAGTATTCATAATGGAAGAAATCAAAAGATAAAATAGTATGATAAAAAGAACGAAGATAAAATAAAACAAAAAAGATAAAAAATGGATAATAATAAGAAATAAAAAGAAAAATAATAAGGAGAGAAAGATATGTCAAGTAATGAAGCAAGAAAAGAATTTTGTAAAAGAATAAGAAATCAAGAAGTTCCAGCAAGAGAAAGAGAAATGATGCAAGCAAAAATGGCAGTTCATAGATACAAAACTCGTAATGCAACTGAAACAAAAACTAAAGGAGAGGAAAGATAATAATGTCTAGCAAAAATAATAACCGTTTAGGTAGAATAGACGAGGAATTAAAAAAAGAGATTAGTAATATAATTAATTATGAATTAAAAAATCCTAATATTACTGGACTTATAAGTGTAACTAGAGCAAACATTACACCAGATTTTAAATATGCAAAAGTCTATGTTAGTATTCTTAATTCTAAGAATACTAAAGATACACTTGCAAACTTAAAAAAATCAGCAGGATATATAAGAACAGAAATTGCTAAAAGAATAAATTTAAGAATTACACCAGAACTTGTATTTGTATTAGATGATTCAATGGAATATGGAGCAAGAATAGACCAGATTTTAAAAGAAATAATACCACAAAAAAGTGTTGAAAAAGAACAAGATAAAGACGAGGAATAAGAAAGCATAAATGATTAATAGAATATATGTCTATTAGAATATAGTATATACAAAAAAGTAGACAAAAGCTATAATAAAAATAGAAAGGTGTGCCAAAATGACATTAGATAATATAAAAGAAGAAATAGAAAAAGCCAAGACAGTAGTAGTACTTACACATGAATCTCCAGATGGAGATGCTATTCGGAAGTTCACTTGCAATGTATTTAGCATTAAAACAAATGGGAAAAGAAGTAGACGTTATAATACCAGAATTTCCAAAAACATTTGAATTTTTGCCAGGTGCAGATGCAATAAAGAAAACAGGAAAAACAGATGGACCATATGACTTAGCAATATCATTAGACTGTACAGATACATTAAGATTAGTAGGCTTCGAGGAATGGTATGAAGATGCAAAATCAAAAATATCAATTGATCATCATGGGACAAATGCAATGTTTGGAGACTATAATTACGTAGATCCAGTCTCACCTGCATGTGCACAAATACTAATAATAGTATTTATGAATCTAGGAATAGAAATAAACAAAGATATAGGAAAATGTTTATTATCAGGAATAATAACAGATACAGGAGGATTTAGATACTCGGGAGTAACAACAGAGACATTTGAATTCGTTGCAAGTCTTCTAAGACTTGGAGTAAACGTTTCTGAAATTTATACAAAAGTATTACAACAAAAAACAATGGCAAACTTCGAACTTAGAAAAGCAGTTGTAAACAGAATGGAATTCTTTGAAGAAGGAAAAATAGCATTTACATATATAACAATGGAAGACGAAGAAAAATGTAATGCACAGCCAGGAGACCACGAAGGATTGGTAGAAATAGGAAGAGACATAGAAAATGTAGAAGTGTCAATTTTCCTAAGAGAAACAGAAAATGGATTTAAAGCATCACTTCGTTCTAACGAATATGTAAATGTAGCAGAAGCATGTGCAATATTTAGTGGAGGAGGACACATCAGAGCAGCAGGTTGTACAATACCTTATCCATTAGACCAGGCAAAAGAAAAAATAATAGATAGAGTAAAAACATTTTTGAAATAATAATAACTTAGAAGGTTCATAGTAAATAGTAATAATAGTAAACAGAGAAAATTATATATATACTTTTCTCTAATAAAATTAGAGGAATTTTTATGGATGGAATTTTAATTGTAAATAAGGATGCAACATGCACATCACATGATGTAGTAAATAAAGTAAAAAAAATATTAAATGAAAAAGTAGGACATACTGGAACATTAGATCCTTTGGCAACAGGGGTACTTCCTTTATTAATTCGGGAAAGGGACTAAAATATCAAAGTATTTAATAAACCATGATAAAGAATATATTGCTGAAATAAAGCTAGGAATAGAAACAGACACACTAGATAGAGAAGGAAAGGTATTAAATACATTAGATGTAGATAAAAAACTATTAAACAAAGAAAATATAGAAAAAATATTAAAAGAATTTATAGGCAAGCAAAAACAAATTCCTCCGATATATTCTGCCATAAAAGTAAATGGAAAAAAGCTATATGAATACGCAAGAGAAGGAAAAGATATAGAAATAGAACCAAGAGAAATAGAAATATATAATATAGAGCTATTAAAAGTAAACGAAAAAGAAGATACTATAACAATAAAAACACATGTGTCAAAGGGAACCTATATAAGAACCTTATGCATAGACATTGCAAAAAAACTTGGAACAATTGGAATTATGAATAATTTAAATAGAATAAAAGTACGGAAAATTTGAAATTTCTCAGGCAGTAACAATAAAGGACATAGAAGAAAATAAGGTAAATGCAAATTTTTGGAATAAGAACATAATAAAAATAGAAGATATGTTTAAAGAAAAAGATAATATAACTTTAAATGACAAAAAATTAGAGCTATTTTTAAATGGAGTAAACTTAGAATATAATTTACAGGATGATATATACAAAATATATAATAAAGAAAAAGAATTTATTGGAATAGGAAAAATAAAAAATAATAAATTGAAAAGAGATGTAATATTAAAAGAGTAGATATAATAAAAAATACATATTTAAAATTTAAATTTATTACGTAAAATTCCTTTGACTTTTTCCAAAATTTGTAGTATAATAAATATGTCGGAAAAAAAGAGACAAAGTGAGAGGAAGTGTGTTTATGTTCAACGTAGGAGATTACATAGTATATCCAATGCATGGAGCAGGAACAATAGATGCAATAGAGGAAAAGGACATATTAGGACAAAAGCAAGCATACTATATCATAAAAATGCCAGGAGAGGTAAAAGTTATGATACCTACTGCACAAGCTGAAAAAGTTGGAATTAGAAGTGTAATAGGCAAAGAACAAGCAACAAAAGTGTTTGAAATACTAGGAGAAGATGAAACACAAACAGAAATGAATTGGAACAAGAGATATAGAGAAAACATGGATAAGATGAAAACAGGAGATATATACGAAGTCGCAGATGTTGTAAGAAATTTAAGCTTCAAACAAAAAGAAAAAGGATTATCAACAGGAGAAAAAAAGATGCTTACTAATGCAAAACAAATATTAGTAAGTGAGCTTGTTTTGGCAGAACAATCTTCTCAAGAAGTAGTAGAAGGATTGATAGATGACAAAATATCTCAATCATTCAAAACGTTTAAGTTGGATAACGTTACTGAGAACACAGGAGTTAATAAATTTATACCATTTGATGATGAGAATAGCTCAGTAGTAAGTTAAAATTAATTATGATGAAATGGCGTCTTATTATAGGCGCCTAAATTTATTTATATAAGAGGAGGAACCCTTATGGCAATATTGGTCACAGGAGGAACAGGATACATAGGAAGTCACACAGTTGTGGAACTATTAAAAAACAATAAAGAAGTAGTTATAGTAGACAATTTATCTAATAGCTCAAAAGATATAGTAGATAAAATAGAGCAAATAACAGGGAAAAAATGCAAATTTTATGAAGTAGATATAAGAGATGCAGAAGATTTAATAAAGGTATTTAATGAAAATGAAATAGATTCAGTAATCCATTTTGCCGGATTAAAAGCAGTTGGAGAATCTGTATATAAGCCACTTGAATATTATGATAACAATGTAATAGGAACAATAAAATTATTAGAAGTCATGAAAGCTTCAGGATGCAAAAAACTAGTATTTTCATCATCAGCAACAGTATATGGAGATCCAGGGACACCTAAATACACTGAAGAACTAGGAAGAGGAAAAGCATCAAGTCCATATGGTGCAACAAAAATAACAATAGAAGAAATACTAGAAAATTTATATGCATCAGACAATACTTGGACAATATCAATGCTTAGATATTTTAATCCAATAGGAGCACATGAAAGTGGAATAATAGGAGAAAATCCAAATGGAATACCAAATAACCTTATGCCATATATCCAAAAAGTTGCAACAGGTGAATTAAAAGAACTTAGTATATTTGGAGATGACTATGATACTAAGGATGGAACGTGCATAAGAGACTATATACATGTGGTTGACTTAGCACTTGGACATATTAAAGCTTTAGAAAAATTAGAAAAACCAGGAATATATGTATATAATTTAGGTACAGGAAAAGGACATAGTGTATTAGAAATAGTTAAAACATTTGAAAAAGTAAATAATATTAAATTAAATTACAAAATAGCTCCAAGAAGAGCAGGAGATTTAGCAGAATTCTTTGCAGACCCAAGCAAAGCAAAAAAGGAATTAGGATGGGAAGCAAAAAAAGGAATAGAAGAAATGTGTAGAGATTCATGGAACTTTGCAAAAAATGCAAAATAAAATTTCATGGAACTTTGCAAAAAATGCAAAATAAAATTTCATGGAACTTTGCAAAAATGCAAAATAAAACTTTATGGGATTTTGAAAAATGCTAAATAGCTTTGTGGCATCTTGCAAAAACACAAAATAGCTTATTAAATTAAAATAAAATCACAAGAAAAGTAATAAATTACAAAAAAACTAATAAATATAGAATAAATATAAACAAAATTAGGAGAAGAATATGAGAAAATACTTTGGGACAGATGGAATAAGAAGAATTGCAAATACAGAGCTTACACCAGAGCTTGTGTATAGAGTTGCAAAAGCAGGTGCTTATGTATTAACAAAGCATGCAGATCATTCACCAGTTATTTTAATAGGAAAAGATACAAGACTTTCAGGAAATCTAATAGAAAGTGCTATGACAGCAGGATTTTTAAGTTATGGTACTAATGTAATACATTTAGGAGTTATGCCAACACCAGCAGTAGCATACCTTACAAGAATGCTAAATGCAGATGCAAGTGTTGTAATATCAGCTTCACACAATTCTTATGAATATAATGGAATAAAATTTTTCAGCAATAAAGGAATGAAAATAGAAGATTCCATAGAAGAAGAAATAGAAGAAGTAATGGAATCAGGAAAAATAAATGAGCTTAGTGCAGTTGGAGATAGAATAGGTACAGATAAAATAAAAGAAGAGCTTATAGAAAAGTACATAGGCTTCTTTATGGATACTTTTTCTAAAGATATAAAAGAAAATATTTCAGACGACTTTGTAGTAGGTATAGATACTGCAAATGGAGCAACATATAAAGTCGCAGAAGAAGTATTTAAAAGACTTGGAATAAAATGTAATATAATTAATAATTCTCCAGATGGAATAAATATAAATAGAGACTGTGGGTCAACTCATATAGAAAAAATAGCAGAATATGTAACTAAAAATAATCTAAGCCTTGGTATAGCTTATGATGGTGATGGAGACAGATGCCTTGCAGTTGATGAAAAAGGAAATATAGTAGATGGAGATATAATACTTGCAATATTATCTAAGTATTTAAAAGCAGAAGGAAAATTAAAAAAAGATACAATAGTTGCAACAGTTATGAGTAATTTAGGACTAAATAAGTATGCTAAATTAAATGATCTAGAAATTAAACAAACAAAAGTTGGAGATAGATATGTTTTAGAAGAAATGATGAAAAACGGCTATAATCTTGGAGGAGAACAATCAGGACATATAATATTTTTAGACTACAATCCAACAGGAGACGGAATACTAACATCATTAATGCTAATAACAGTATTATTAAAAAACAAGGTAAAATTATCCGAAGCATCAAAAATAATAAATATATATCCACAAACATTAGTAAATGCAAAAGTTAATAATGATAAAAAAATGAAATACAAAGAAGATGAAGACATAAACAAAGCCATTGAAGAATTAGAAAAAGAATTTAAAGATAATGGTAGAGTTTTAATTAGACCATCAGGAACAGAAAGCTTAATTAGAGTAATGATAGAAGGAGAAAACCAAGAATATATATCTAAAAAGGCAGAAGAACTTGCAAAATTGATTGAGGATAAGTTAAAAGATTAATTTTGTTTTAATAAAACGATATAAAAAGCTATTAAAAACTTTTTATATCGTTTTTCTATAGAATATTTTGTCACATTAATCGACATAATGTAGGAAGGATTTAAGAATTATGTGTCGAATAAATAAATATATGAGAAAAGGAAGGGAGATTAATGTTGCGATATGATAATGACATAATAGAAGAAATAAAGTCAAATATAGATATAGTTGATGTAATTTCACAATATGTCGTACTAAAAAGAAAAGGCAGTAATTATTTTGGGTTATGTCCATTTCATAATGAAAAATCACCATCCTTTTCAGTATCAGAGACTAAGCAAATATTTCATTGTTTTGGTTGTGGTGCAGGTGGAGATGCAATAGGCTTCTTGAAGAGAATAGAAAATATTGACTTTAAAGACGCAGTAGAGATGCTTGCAGACAAAGCAGGAATAACATTGCCACAGTTAGAAACAAGCAAAGAAGAACAAAAAAAATTAGAACTTCAAGAGAAGGTATATAAGATAAATGAGTTTACAGCAGAATATTATCACCAAAACTTATATAAACCAACAGCAAAACCGGCACAAGACTATGTAAAAAAAAGAAGACTAGACAATAATACTTTAAAAAAATTTCAAATAGGGTATTCAGGAAATTTTGATGATTTATATCAAGAACTAAAGAAACAAGGATTTCAAGATGAAGAAATATTTGAATCTAAATTAGTTTTAATGTCTAAAAATGGAAAGCCAATGGACGCTTTCAAAAAAAGGTTGATGTTTCCAATAAAAGATGTAAAAGACAGAGTAATAGCATTTGGGGGAAGAGCTTTGGATGATTCAAAACCAAAGTATATCAATTCTCCAGATACAATATGCTATAACAAGGGAAGAAACCTTTATGCATTAAATATAGCTAAAAAAACAGAAAAAGATTTTCTTATCATGGTAGAAGGATATATGGATGCAGTATCACTTCATCAAAGAGGTATAGATAATGCAGTAGCATCACTTGGAACAGCTTTAACAGAAAAACAAGGAAGACTACTTAAAAGATATAAGTCAAAAATAATAATAGGTTATGACTCAGATTCAGCAGGACAGAGTGCCACAATGCGAGGACTTGAAATTTTGCAAAACCTTGGGTATGACATTAGAATATTACAGCTTGAAGGAGCAAAAGACCCAGACGAATTTGTTATAAAATATGGAAGCGGAAAATTCAACTTATTTGTGCAAAATGCAATATCATTAGTAGAATTTAAGGTAAAAAAACTAAGAGAAAACTTAGATTTAAACCAAGTAAACGATAAAATAAACTTCTTAAATGAAGTTAGTAAAATTTTACTTAAGGTAGATAATGATATAGAAAAAGAAATATACATAGATAAAATATCACAAAACTATAATATTTCTAAAGAAGCAATATATGCACAACTTAACAAACTTTCTTATGCAAATACAAATGGAGCAAAAGTACTGGAAAAGAGAGTACCTGTAGCACCGCAAATTCAGCCTAAGGCTAAGGTAAATACAAATAATACAAAAGAGAACTTGATAATTTTATTACTGATAGAAAAGGGACAAGAAGTTTTTAATAAAATAAAAGATAAAATACTTCCGAGTGACTTTAAAGATGAAAAAAACAGGAAAATTGCAAAAGTTTTGTATGAAGAATTAGAAAAAGGGGATATTAGTAATGTAATAGGCTTATTTGAAAAAGATGATGAGTTGATAAGTCATATTACTTACATAATGTCAAAAGAGGAAGACATAGACAATGTTGATAAAGCAATAGATGATTTAGTAAATAAATTTCTTAAAGAAAAGTTGTTAGAAGAGAAAAATGATATATTAAAAAAGTTAATATCTGGAAGCCTTAGTGAAGAAGAAACTAAGGAAGTAGAAAATAGATTAAAAGAAATTAGCAAAAGAATAGTGAATATAAAGTAAGGAGGTATAAGCGATAATGAAAGAAAAACAAGAAGAAGCAAAGAAAAAAACAAAAAAGATTAAAGAAGATGAAGAAAAAATTATAGATAAAAAAAGCAAAGAAACAGTAGCAGATAAAAAGAAAAGCGAAAAAGAAGAAAAAGGAAAGAAAGAAACACCAAAGCAAGAAAAAAATAAAAAAGATTCAACAGACGAAGAAAATAAGAAAACTGTGAAAAAAGAAGACAATAAAAAAGAAGAAAAAGCAAAGAAAAGTTCTTCGGATAAGGCAGAAG
The DNA here is from genome assembly GCA_947590905.1 of uncultured Clostridia bacterium. GTDB lineage: Bacteria > Bacillota > Clostridia > TANB77 > CAG-508 > JAAWPK01. Next base: position 13,481 of record CANQCU010000020.1, read on the forward strand.
AAAAAAATAAAGCAGAAAAGACACCAAGTAAAGAAGACCCAAAAGATCAACCAAATGTAGAAAATGTAAAAGAAGTTAATAATAATAAAAATTTAAGCGAACCAGAACAAGAAAAGGACAAAGTAAGCAAACTTTTATCAAAAGTAAAAGAAAAAGGAAGCATAACTTACGAAGAACTTGCAACAGAACTTGAAGATGTAAATCCAGAGGAAATAGATAAAGTATTTGATGCATTTGAAGAAATAGGAGTAGATTTATTAAAGGACGATTTTGAAGATTTAGAGCCAGATATAGATGATTTAGAAAACATTGAAGAAGTAGATGTTAATGATGTTAATTTAACAGACTTTGATGGAATAAATATAGATGATCCAGTTAGAATGTATTTAAGAGAAATTGGAAAGATTCCACTTCTTACATACGAGGAAGAATTAGAATTAGCACAAAAAATTATGGATGGTGATGAAGAAGCAAAACAAAAACTTGCAGAATCAAACCTAAGATTAGTTGTAAGTATAGCTAAAAAGTATTTAGGAAGAGGAATGTTATTCTTAGACTTAATACAAGAAGGAAACATGGGACTTATAAAAGCAGTAGAAAAATTTGATTATTCTAAAGGATACAAATTTAGTACTTATGCAACATGGTGGATAAGACAAGCAATAACAAGAGCAATAGCTGACCAAGCAAGAACAATAAGAATACCAGTTCACATGGTAGAAACAATAAACAAACTAATACGTACATCAAGACATTTACTTCAAAGATTAGGACGTGAGCCTACACCAGAAGAATTGTCAGAAGAACTTGAAATGCCTATTGATAAAGTAATGGAAATACAAAAAATAGCACAAGACCCAGTTTCTCTTGAGACTCCAATAGGAGAAGAAGATGATAGTCATCTAGGAGACTTTATTCCAGATGACGATTCTCCAGCACCACAAGATTCAGCAGCTTATACTTTATTAAAGGAACAGCTAGAAGAGGTAATGAATACATTAACTCCAAGAGAAGCCAAAGTTCTAAAACTAAGATTTGGACTAGAAGACCGGAAAAGCAAGAACACTAGAAGAAGTAGGTAGAGAATTTGAAGTAACAAGGGAAAGAATAAGACAGATAGAAGCAAAAGCATTAAGAAAACTTAGACATCCAAGTCGTAGTAAAAAGCTTAGAGATTATATGAATTAAACAAAGGAAGGAGTAAAGTAATGGCAAAAAAGGGAAAAGATAATAAGATGAATTTATTTACTTATGATCCAGTAGAAACTCCAGAGGAGATAATAAAAGAGGATAAGAATCTAGAAAGGAAAAAAGCATTTTTAGATACTTATCAAAGAATAGCAAAGATTATACCAGAATATTTCATGTCTCAAAGAAAGAAAAAGAATGGAAGTGCAAATTCAGGTGGAGGAACAGCATTTTCACAAAATATTGTTGTAACACCTGATAAAGTAACAGTTCAGACACAAGAAATAAAAGAAGAGTCAAACAAAGAAGAGAAAAAAGAAAAAACAGAAAAAGAGATAGGAGAATAAAAAAACAAATGCAAGAAAGCGCCATTTTGGCGCTTTCTTGCATTTGTAAGGATCTAATTTGATTTGCGAGACCAAGAAAAATTTATCCATCGATTGTGAACCAACTTAGTTATGAAGTTACTTGTTATCAATGGATGCACTCTGCTGAGTTTGGAAATCTGATGTGGATTGCTGAGAATCCGCCGCCGGGTTATCGGGAGATAACCATTTAATTGTCAATACAATCAGTATTGCAACAATTACAACGATCACAAGGGGCCTCATGCGCCACAAAAAAAAGCTCACTTTAGCCATCATGCGATCCCAGGGGTTGTCTATCGTGTCGAAATCTTCGGGATCCATGTCATACCAATATGCATGGTGTCTCCGTTCCCAGGGGTCTCTTAACATATTTAAGTCTCCTTTAAATAAATTTAGCAATGCATTGACTGCTATATATATATTATATCACATTTACATAATACATGCAAATCTAAGGGCTCCAGCATACTGGTTTCCTAATTGCTTTTACTTTTTAACTTGACGTGAATTGCAAAAAATATTAAATTTTTAGAAAATTATTGACAAATCAGAAATATGAGTTTATAATAATTAAGTAATATTTGTGGCGAAGTAGCTCAGTTGGCTAGAGCATGCGGTTCATACCCGCAGTGTCGTGGGTTCGATTCCCTCCTTCGCTACCAATAACGTATCTGTTCGAACTTTATTGAGCAGATGGATAAAATATCATTCTAACAAGGATGATATTTTTTTTATTAGTTTTTTCGATATGTATTATATTATCCCCTGAGTTTTGTACCATTGGTCAAAACTCATAGGGGGGTTAGGACTTGTGTCAAAGACAAAGTCCTTTTATCCAAATGATGATAAATATAGAATTATACTTTTTAATAATATAAAATTTTAAAATATCATTGACAATTACAAACAACTGTTTTATAATTATAAACATGAAAATACGTTAAAATGGAGATGATGTAAATGAAAAAAATAGATAAAAATAATAAAACCTTTGAAGACATTAAGCATATTGATGAAAATGGTGTTGAATTTTGGTTTGCTAGAGAACTAATGAACGTTTTAAGCTATAAAGATTGGCGATATTTTGATGCAGTAATTGAAAAAGCAAAAATTGCTTGTAAAAACTCTGAGTTAACTGACATTGACCATTTTGTTGTTGACAACAAAATGGTAGAAATAGGTTCTGGTGCAAAAAGAGAACAAAAAGATTATAAATTAACAAGATATGCCTGTTATCTTATAGCTCAAAATGCAAATCCTAGGTTGAAAATTGTTGCTTTAGCTCAAACATATTTTGCAGTTCAAACAAGAAAGCAAGAAATTACAGAAAAAGAATATACTATGCTAACAGAAGATGAAAAGAGATTTTATCAAAGAGATTTAACAAGAAAAGGAAACTATTCACTTAATCAAACTGCAAAAAGGGCAGGAGTAAAAAATTTTGACAAGTTCCATAATAGCGGATATAAAGGCTTATATAATGGTGAAACAGCTGATGACATTGCAAAAAGAAAAGGATTAAGATATAGAGAAGATATTTTAGACAATATGGGTAGTGAAGAACTTGCAGCAAATCTTTTTAGAATTACACAGACCGAATCAAGATTAAAAAGAGATAAAATTGATACTGAAAAGAAAGCTTGTGATACTCATAATAAAATTGGGAAAATAGTTAGAAAAGCAATTAAACAAGCTGGACGGAACCATGCCAGAAGATTTGCTTACTCCACAAAAAAGTTTAAAACAATTAGAAAAAGAAAATAAAAAGACTTTAAAACAAAAATGAAATTTAAATATAACTATTTTATTTTTCTAAAATTCTTATAAATAAAAAATCAAACATCTCTCTAATTGTATTAATCATTATGAGAACTAAAAGCTGTAAATAACTACGGCATTCGCTACCATTTTTTTATTTATCACATCTAATTTGATTTTGTTTTGGTAAAAAAGATATTGCAAAAATAAGAAAGATAATATATAATAAAAAACAAGAAACCAAAGAAAAGGAAAAAACATACAGATGAAACACGAAAGCCTTACAGCTCTAAAGAGAGAGTAATACTTTTAGAAGACAAAGAAAATGTATCTTTGTTCAATAGTTTTACACGCACAAGTAGTATATTAAAAGAAAAGAGAATAGATATAAGGACACATAAGACTTATATGTTTTTAAGCATATAAGTTTTATGTGTTTTGTTTTTAGTCATTAATGTTAATAATATAAATAAAAAATTTAAAAAAGAAAGGAAAACAAAAGAAATGTTAAAAAGACAAGAACAAGGAATAACACTAGTAGCATTAATAATAACAATAATAATACTAGTAATCTTAGCAGCAGTAGCAATAACAACAGCATATGAGACAGGGATAGTGCAGTATTCAACAGATGGAACAAGAAGATATGCAGAATCAGGAGTAAATGAAAATAAGATAATGAATAAAACAGTAGATTATATGAGTAATGCATTATCAGAAATTTATGGAATATTGGGAGAGAAAGGAGGAAGTGGAAGCACATCAACGCCAACACCAACAGAGCCAACACCACCAACAACAGAAGGAAAACTAGAGATACCAAAAAGCGAAGGTGACAAACCGGACGATAGTCAAACAGTAGACATAGGAGATGTTACAGTAAATGATAAAGTGCTTACACACGGTTGGCAGTATTACTATGAAGATGATAACAAAGTATATTTAATATATTCAGATTATTTAGAGACAGATGCAATACCAGCAGGAGCAAATATAACAAAAAGTGGAATTAATGTATATGCTAGTACTAATAGAACTGATTTAATAAATTATTTAACTAATACAAACAATTGGACAAGTATTGCAAACGGAGTTAAAGAAGCATTAAAGAAAAAAGGAATAGAAGTAGAAGTAACAGCAACAGGAGGACCAACAGTAGAACAATTGCAAAAAGCTTATGAGATTAGGTATCCAGGTGATAACTTTAAAGTAAAGCATTTTAACAGCGGAGATGGAAATACAGGTGGAACTTCTGTATATGCAGAGGGATGGTATTATAGTTTAGGAGACCAAGAAAAATATCAGAATAATGTAAGTGTATCATCAAAAGATGTGTACACAAACCAAAATAAAGTATTCTTCCCATATAAGGCAAGTACAAATGGTTGCTATGGATACTGGTTGGCGTCTCCGTCTGCGGTTGGCTCTCGCTATGTGTGCTATGTTTACTATAACGGCGCCTTCTACTATAACGACTTTAGCGATGCTGGCGTTGGCGTGCGTCCCGTAGTTTCTATTCCAAAATCTGCAATCAAAGATTAATTTACTTCATTATTAAAAATAGAAAATTTTATATTGACAATTTACATCAAATATAAAGAAATTCTCGAGCGGGCGTGGAGTCCGCTTGAGAAAATTAAATTGAAATAAAGTAAACATACAATTTCTTAACCTTTCACATCTAATTTGATTTTTTTCTTTTTTTCTTTTCTGTTGGGATAACAATTTTTTTATCATTATTTTGAATTTTAGGCTTGCTAATTGGAATATGATTAGAGACAGGTGATATATCTAAATCATTTCCATCTCCAGAAATAACTTCTATATTTTTTGATTTTCTATTATTTTCCATACAAATAACCTCCAAAACTTGATAAAATAATATTATCATAACATATTTTTAATTTCAAGATATTTATATATAAAAGATGAAGGTCACTCATGGAGTGACCTTCATTAAGGATAAACCTTGAAAAAGAAAACTCATAAAAGAAATGAGAAAGAAAAAATTCTTTTCTTTATTTAAGTTGCTTAAGAAAGGTAGGATGTTCCACCAGCTGCCAAGAACTTGCCAAACTTGGACTCATACATAAAGCCAAGCTTGTTGTTCTTGAAGCCATAGCTTGTGCTGATGAGTTCTTCTCCGTTGTATTCATACTCATACGTTTTGTAAGAGACGATTTCATCCTTGAAATAGATTGCTTCGTCAGCAACGGAAAAAGCATACTCGGTTTCAGCACCAAAGACACCAATGTTTTTATCGCGACCAAATTCTGTAAGCGGGATGTAGGGGCGGAATAACACAAATTCCTCGAGGGACGAGGTCATTGCGACGTAGATAGGAGAAGTTATTCTTTCATGATTAACTTCAAGCTTATATGCGTCATAGTTTATTCCGTTGAGCATCAGGCAGCCATAAGGAACGAAAGATTTAATCTGGATAGATGCTTTAGCTGCGAGTTCTTCGAGTCTGGTCCTCAGCCAATCAATGCAGTTGTCAACCCGTGAATGGAAACCATTGGGATAACGCTCCTTGATCATTGCCAAAAGCTCAGGCACGTCACTTTTTGGGAGTACGCCATGGATGCTGGGGTTACCGTTGATATCAAACCTGATTTCAATTGTTCCAATACTAGCAAAGAATTCAAGTTTGTTGTCAACACAGGTGATTTCTTCATAATGCCAGTTCATTGCTATACAACCTTTCATACACCTAAATGTAGGCGTTAATAAATATGATTTGTGCTATATTTATTATAACATAAATTTACATAATAGTCAAAAATGAGCAGTATACCAATTTACAATGTGAAGTGAAAATTTACTATCTTTAAAGCTAATTTAATGCAATTAAATTCATAGATTAGTTTAAAATACGACAATGAGTTATATATTGCCCTTCACTGGAATTTACTTTTAAATTTAAGGAAATAAAAAAATATAAAATAAATACTTGTTTTAATTCAAATAATATGATATAAAATAATAAAAGAAAATATTACTTTTAAATAACAAAAGTATTGAATGAAAGGTGATATTTAAATGTATGAAGATGATAAAAAAACAATATTAATAGTAGATGATGAACAATCAATAATAGATATACTTGTATATAACTTAAAAAAAGAAGGATATAATACAATAGAAGCAACAGATGGCGTTTCAGCAGTAGAAATTGCACTAGATCAAAAACCAGATTTAATATTACTAGATATAATGCTTCCAAAAATGGATGGTCTAACAGCGTGCAAGAAAATAAAAAATTCATTAAATGTTCCAATATTAATTTTATCAGCAAAAGACGAAGAGTTAGATAAAATAGTAGGACTAGAACTTGGTGCAGATGATTATATAACAAAGCCATTTAGTGTTAGAGAACTAATGGCGAGAGTAAAAGCCAATTTAAGAAAAATAGATGCTTCATCAACTCCAACAGAAGTAAAAGAAGAAAAACCACAACACAAGATAGAAGTAGGAGATTTAAGCCTAGATATAGATAGATTTGAAGTAAAAGTTAGAGGAGAAAAAGTAGATTTAACAGTAAGAGAATTTGAAGTATTAAAATACTTAGCAATGCAACCTGAACAAATAGTTTCAAGAGAATTATTACTTGAAAAAGTGTGGGGATATGAATACTTTGGCGATATAAGGACAGTAGATGTTACAGTAAGAAGAATAAGAGAAAAAATAGAAGATGATACAACAAACCCACAAATACTTGTAACAAAAAGAGGAGTAGGATATTACATTGCTAAACCAGACTAGATAACCAAAAATTAGATGGAAAAATGGGTGCTAATATAGCACCCATATTTAAAAGGAGAAAAATAAAATGCTAAGGAGTATACAAATAAAAATAGTTTTAATATTTCTAATACTAGGAGTAATTATAATTACAGCTATGGGGTATATGAGCTATACACAATTAATGATACTTAGTGAATCTGTTAATGCAGAAGGATATACAGCAATGATACAAAGCTATCAAGAGCAATTAAAAATAATAACAATAATAACAATATTTGGATTTACTTTAATATGTTTAATAGTTGGAGTATTTGTAACCAAAAAAGTAATAGCACCGATTAGTAGACTTATAGATAATGCAAAAAAAATAACATCAGGAGAAGAGATACAAACAAATGGGATTGAAAAAGCTAAAAGTCAAAATGAAGTAGATGATTTAGTAAATGCATTTTATATGATGACAAAAGAATTAAAAGAAAATTTAAACGAAGTATCAAGACAAAAAAATCAAATAGAAACAATCCTTTTACATATGACAGATGGAATTATAGCATTCAATATGGAAGGAAGAATACTTTTGATAAACCCTGCAGCGACAAGACTACTTAGATTAATTCCAGAAGATGAAAACTTTGAAAAAATATTTCAAAAACTAAATGTAGATGTAAACTTAGAAAAAATAATATATTTAGAAAATTGGACATCTACAGAACAAAAAGTTACAATAGGAGATAATCATGTCCATATGCATTTTGCTCCATTAAAAAATGAAGATGATACGCCAGCAGGAGTAATAGTTGTTATACAAGACATTACAGAACATGTAAAACTAGACAATATGAGAAAGGAATTTGTTGCAGATGTATCTCATGAACTAAAAACACCAATAACATCAATAATGGGATATGCAGATACTTTATTAGAAGATGAATATGATAAGGAAACAAAAGACAAATTTTTAAATGTAATAGCAACAGAAGCAAGAAGAATGGCAAAATTAGTTACAGATCTTTTAACACTCTCTAAATATGATAATGACGAAATAAAACAAGAAAAAACAGAATTTGATTTAGGAGAACTTGTAAAGCAATGCCAAGACAAAGTACAAATAGAAATAGATAAGAAGAAACAAAAAGTCGAGTGTTTTGTAACAGCAAATGTGCCGGCAGTTTATGCAGATAAAGATGGAATAGAAAGAGTAGTGTTAAATATACTAACAAATAGTATAAAATATACAGGTGAAGATGGAACAATAAAGATATATGTAGGATTTGTGTACAATGATGCATATATAAAAATTATAGACAATGGAATAGGAATTCCAGAAGAAGATCTAACTCGTATATTTGATAGATTTTATAGAGTAGATAAAGCAAGAACTAGAGAAATGGGAGGCACTGGACTTCGGACTTTCTATTGCAAAAGAAATATTAGATCAAAATAACGGAAGTATAGATATAAAAAGCAAAAAAGGAGAAGGAACGGAAGTAGTAATAAAAGTACCTACAAAAAAATAGTTTTATTATAAGATAAAAATGGAGAGCTAAAGCTAAAAAAATGAGTTTTACTATTATAAATTTATAAAAAACGAAAATCAACATTTTAAACAAAAAACTATGCTTTAATCCTTGATTTTAAAGGATAATTAAGTTATAATATATGCTAAAGAAAAGAGGAAGAAAAATGGATGCAGAGAAAAAAGAAAATTTAAAAGAGGTTATAGAGTGGATAATTTGTATAGTGATAGCTGTTATACTTGCACTATTAGTAAGACATTTTATATTTACACCAACAGTTGTAAAACAAGAATCTATGAGAACAACATTAGAACCAGGAGATAGATTAATATTAGACAGATTAAGCATAACTTTGCACAAAGAAATAAAAAGAGGAGATATAATTACATTTGATGCTCCTAGTGTAAAAAGATTATCAGCTACACAGATAAATAAAGATAATCCAGTTGCAATATATAATAACGAACCAAAAAATATATTTTCTAAATTTATATATTATGTATTAGAAATAGGAAACGGTAAAGAAAGTTATATTAAGAGAGTTATAGGAGTTGCAGGAGACCATATACAAATAAAAGATGGAAAAGTATATTTAAACGGAGAGGAACTACAAGAAGATTATCTAAGAGAAGGAATAGTAACAGAAGGAAAAGTATATGACGATATAATCGTTCCAGATGGATATATATTTGCAATGGGAGATAATAGATTAAGAAGTACAGATTGTAGAGAATTTGGTTGCATACCAATAGATAAAATTGAAAGCAAAGTATTTATTAGATTTTGGCCATTTAATAAATTTGGTAAAATTCCAAGTAATTCCTAGAAAGGATAATGATATAAGTTGAAAAACAAACAAATAGAAGAATTACTAAAAAGAACAATAGAATCAAAAAAAATAGTAAATGGATATATCTTTTCTGGAAGCGGAAATACTAAAAATTATGAATATGCAAAAAAATTTGCAAAAATGATATTATGCTTGAATGAAGGAGAAGAATCCTGTAATAACTGCAAATCATGTTTGATGTTTAATGACGATAATCATCCAGATTTCTTTGAAATTAATAAAGAAAGTACAGAAAGCATAAAAATAGAAGAAATAAGAGACATACAGTTAAAAATAATAGAAAAACCAATAACATCACACAAAAAAGTATATTTAATAAATAATGCAGAAAAAATGACAGTCGAGGCGCAAAATTGTCTATTAAAGACATTGGAAGAACCGCCAGAATTTGTAACAATAATACTTGTATCAAATAATGAAAATACAATACTTACAACAATAAAATCAAGATGCACCAAAGTAGCTTTTACAGAGGAAAATGCAAAAGAATTATCAGATGAAGAAAAGCAGAAATTTAAAGAACTAGAAAAAATATTTGGAAATGTAGAAAAATATCTAAGTATTGATTTATTAAATAAAATAGATTTATTATATAAAGACAAAGACAATATCTTTGACTACCTAGATTTTATAAATCAAATTTTAATCAAAAAAGCAAAAGAAAACACAAAATATCTAGAATATATTGATTATGTAGAAGAAACAAAAAACAAATTGAAACAAAACAGTAATTATGATATGTGTATAGATAATTTAATCTTAAAAATATGGGAACAAAAAGATGCATGAGAAAAGCTTAAAATCTCTATAAACATATGCAAGGAGGAAATATGGAGACAATAGTAGGTATTAGAATAAAAAAGCCAGGAAAAGTATATTATTTTTCACCAGGGAAATATAACTTTAATGTTGGTGATTATGTAATAGTAGAAACATCACTTGGAGAAGAATATGCAGAAGTTGTAATACCAAACAAAGAAGTATCAGAAGATAAAATAGTAGCTCCATTAAAACCAGTTATTAGAAAGGCAACAGAAAAAGATAGAAAGCACTATGAAGAAAATAAGAAAAAAGAAAAAGAAGCTTTTAATATAGCTTTAAAAAACATAAAAAAACATGGATTAGAAATGAATCTAATAGACGTGGAATATAAATTCGATAATAGCAAAATATTATTCTATTTCACAGCAGATGGAAGAATAGACTTTAGAGATTTAGTAAAAGACTTAGCAGCAATATTTAAAACAAGAATAGAATTAAGACAAATAGGAATTAGAGATGAAATAAAAAGAATAGGTGGAAATGGAATCTGTGGAAGAGAATTATGTTGTTGTTCGCACTTATCAAACTTTGAAACAGTATCAATAAAGATGGCAAAAGAACAAAATTTATCACTTACCCCTTCTAAAATATCAGGAGCTTGTGGAAGACTTATGTGCTGTCTAAAATATGAACAAGAGGTATATGAAGAAAAACTTGCAAGACTTCCTAAAGTAGGTGCAATAGTAAAAACAGAAGAAGGAGAAGGAGTAGTAGAGGGAGTAGAAACATTAAAAGAACTTGTAAAAGTAAGAATAGAAGATAAAGATGATATAAAAATTAAAAAATTTAATGCAAGTGATGTTGTAGTAATAAAAGACGTAGAAGTAGAAGAAAATGAACCAGAAGATGATAACGATTTAAAAGAATTAGAAAAGCTAGAAGCACTTGATAAAGAAGACAGAGATGAATATAAAAGAAAAAATTAGATAAAAAATAGAATAAAATAAACATATATGCTTAAATAGATTGAATATACAATTAAAGTATTCAAGAATAAAACAAAATAAAACTAACTTGAAAGGTGGTGAATTTATATGGCATATAAGATTACAGATAAATGCATAAGCTGTGGAGCTTGCGCAGCATCTTGCCCAGTAGAATGCATCAAACCAGGAGATGGAAAATATGAAATAAATCCAGATTTATGTATTGGATGTGGTACATGCGCAGAAACTTGCCCAGTAGGAGCTCCAGAAGCTGAATAATACATAAGAATGTAAATGAAACAATAAAAGAAAAAGGATTACAAATTAAATGAACTAGATAAGATTCATTTTACAAAATGTAATCTTTTTTCTTTTTGCTTCAAAAAAATATAAAATCTATAAGTGGAAAGATAGAAATAAATTAATGTTGAAAAATAGAAATAAATTAAGTTTGAAAAGTAAAAATAAATAAGTTTGAAAAGTAGAAATAAATTAAGATTGTATTTATGAAAATATTATGATATACTTCAAACTGGAGGTAAAAACATGGCAGAATATGAATACAAAACACATATAAGATATAATGATATAAACGAAAATAATGAACTATCAGAGAAAGGACTATTAAATATACTTTCAGAAGCAGCAGGAAAACACTCACAGGAAGTTGGCTATGGAATAAATAACTTAGAAGAAACAGGATATTTATGGATGCTATTATTCTGGAAAGTAAAAATAAATAAAAGACCACATTGGAATACAGAATTGACAGTAAAAACATGGCCAAGAAAATTTGAAAAAGTTTCATCTTGGCGTGACTTTGAAGTATATGATGAATCGGGAGAAAAAGTCGCAATAGCTACAACTAACTGGGTACTTGTAGATGCAAGAACACAAGGAATAGCAAGAATTACAGAAAAAATGGCAAATGAATATGGAATGGTTCAAAAATCTGTATTTGATGAAGAAATTACGGGTAAAATTGCAGTAGAAGATAACATGAAAAAAATCTATGAATACACAAGTAAAAGAAGAGATATAGATGTTAATCATCATGTAAATAATGTAAATTATCTAGAATTTGCATTTGATGCATTTCCAGAAGGAAGCAATGTTAAATTTGATAATATAGAAATACAATATAAAAGACAAATAAAATTAGGAGAAACAGTTTCATGTTTTTATGCAGAAAAAGAAAATGTTCATACAGTATGCATAAAAAGTAAAGACGAAAAAACATTACACGCAACCTTAAAATTCTTTTAAAAATTTAAAGTTATTAACTTAAATTTTTAAATTTGATAAAATTAATAAAAAATTTATAATATCTTTTTAATTTAAATTGACTTTAATCTTATAAAATAATATACTTAAACTATGAAAAAAAGGAGGTAATGTCATGATAGAAATAAGATGGCATGGAAGAGGAGGACAAGGAGCAAAGACAGCATCATTATTACTTGCAGATGCGGCTTTTAACACAGGAAGATATATTCAAGGTTTCCCTGAATATGGACCAGAGAGAATGGGTGCTCCAATTACAGCTTATAACAGAATAAGCACAGAACCTATAACAATACATAGTAATATCTATGAACCAGACTATGTAGTTGTTGTAGATGATACACTATTAGATAGTGTAGATGTAACAGCAGGATTAAAAAAAGAAGGGGCAATAGTAATAAATACAACTAAAGGTGCAGACGAAATAAGACCAAAGCTAAAAAATTACGAAGGAGAAGTATACACAATAGATGCACGTAAGATATCACTAGAAACACTTGGAAAATATTTCCCAAATACACCAATGCTTGCAGCTATAGTAAAGGTAAGCAAAGTAATGACAGATGAAGAATTATTAAACGATATGGAAGGTTCATTTAAGCATAAATTTGCAAAGAAACCAGAAGTAATTGAAGGAAATATGAATGCTTTAAAAATGGCATTAAATGAAGTAAAGAAAATATAGGGCAAATACCTTAGGAAAGGAATGAAAAAATATGGAAATAACGCCAAATACACCAGCAGAGGAAATGACAATAGGTGGAAACATCTATGAAGCAGGAAACTCAAAGAAATTCAAAACAGGAGATTGGAGATCACAAAAACCAATATACTTAAGTGAAAAATGCAAGCAATGTGGTTTATGCTTCCCAGTTTGCCCAGATGATGCAATCCCTGTAAACAAAGAACAAAAAAGAGAAGATTTCAATTATGACTATTGCAAAGGATGCGGAGTATGTGCTAAGGTATGTCCTTTTGGTGCAATAGAAATGAAATAATTTAGGCTAAATCTCGTTGAAATTAAAGAAAATAAAATTAATTAATAAATATAGAGGAGGAATTATAATATGTCTATAAGAGAAAGACTAAGTGGAAACGAAGCAGCAGCAATAGCAATGAAACAAATAAACCCAGACGTAGTTGCAGCTTTCCCAATCACACCTTCTACTGAAATACCACAATACTTTTCAACCTTCGTAAGCAACGGAGCAGTTGATACAGAATTTGTTGCAGTAGAAAGCGAACATAGTGCAATGAGCGCATGTATAGGAGCAGAAGCAGCAGGATCAAGAGCAATGACAGCAACATCAGCAAATGGATTATCATTAATGTGGGAAATGATATATATAGCATCAAGTTTAAGATTACCAATAGTAATGTCATTGGTAAATCGTGCAGTATCAGGACCATTAAATATACACAACGACCATTCAGATGCAATGGGAGTAAGAGATGCAGGATGGATAATGCTATTTTCAGAAAATAACCAAGAAGCATATGACAACTTATTAATGGCCCACAGAATAGCAGAACATAAAGATGTTCTATTACCACTTATGGTATGCCAAGATGGATTCATAACATCACACTCTATTGAAAATATAGAATTAGTAGAAGATGAAAAAGTAAAAGAATTTGTTGGAAAATATAAACCAGAGCATTACTTATTAAATAGAAACGAACCTATGGCAATAGGTCCACTAGATGTTCAACCATATTTATTTGAACATAAATACCAACAAGCAAATGCAATGAGAAATGCCAAGAAAGTAATAGAAGAAGTTTCAAAAGAATTTGAAAAAATGACAGGAAGAAAATACTCATTCTTCGAAGAATACAAATTAGATGATGCAGAAATTGCAATAGTTTGTATGAATTCAACAGCAGGAACAACAAAATATGTAGTAGATGCTTTAAGAGCAAAAGGAGTAAAGGCAGGACTTCTAAAACTACGTATGTTTAGACCATTCCCAGCAGAAGAAATAGCAAAAGCTTTATCACACTTAAAAGCAGTTGCCGTTTTAGATAAATCAGATTCTTTAAACGGAGCAGGAGGAGCATTATTCGAAGATGTTGCATCAAGCATGTATGTAAATAATGAACATGTACCAATTGTAAACTATGTATATGGAATAGGTGGAAGAGATACAACTTCTTATGATATAGAAGGAGTATATAAAGACCTAGAAGAAATTGCAAAAACAGGAAAGATTGACAATCCATATAGATACTTTGGAGTAAGGAGGGAAAAATAATGGCATATAATTTAAAAGAAATAATGGCAGAAAAACCTTCAAGATTTATGTCAGGACATAGAATGTGTGCAGGTTGTGGTGCACCACCAGTAGCACGTATGGTATTAAGAGCTTTAAAAAATGAAGACCATGCAGTAATATGTACAGCAACAGGTTGTATGGAAGTATCTACATTTATGTATCCATACACATCTTGGTCAGATTCATTTATTCATACAGCATTTGAATGTGCTGGAGCAACACTTTCAGGAGTAGAAACTGCATACAGATCTTTAAAAGCACAAGGAAAACTTCCAGAAGATGAACATACAAAATTTATAGCATTTGGTGGAGACGGAGGAACTTATGATATAGGACTTCAAAGCTTATCAGGAGCTATGGAGAGAGGACATGACATGGTATATGTATGCTATGACAATGGCGCATACATGAACACAGGAATACAACGTTCTTCAGCAACACCACATTTTGCAGATACAACAACATCACCAGCAGGAACAAAAATACCTGGAAAAATGCAATGTAGAAAAGACTTAACAGAGATAATGGCAGGACATCACTTACCATATGTCGCACAAACAATAGCAACAGCAAATTTCAAAGACTTGTATGAAAAATCAGAAAAAGCAATATACACAGAAGGACCAGCTTTCTTAAATGTATTAGCACCATGCCCAAGAGGTTGGGGATATCCAACAGATGAGCTAATGACAATTAATAAACTTGCAGTTGAAACATGCTATTGGCCATTATATGAAGTTGAAAACGGAAAATACAAAATAACATATAAACCAGCAAAGAAACTTCCAATAGAAGAATTCTTGAAACCACAAAGAAGATTTAAACATATGTTTAAACCAGGAAATGAATGGATGATAGAAGAATTCCAAAAAGA
>CANQCU010000021.1 GCA_947590905.1 uncultured Clostridia bacterium
TTCTTGAAACCACAAAGAAGATTTAAACATATGTTTAAACCAGGAAATGAATGGATGATAGAAGAATTCCAAAAAGAACTAGATGCAAGATGGGAAGAACTATTAAAGCTAGAAGAAATAACAAATAGATAATAGTAAGTAGAATGAAAACATATGGATAAAACAAATAACATCGGATAAAATTATAAATATAAAAATTCCAGTGAGAAGTCGCTGGAATTTTTTATACAAAATAAAATAAGTATCTGATTTTTTATTAAACACACAACTTTAACTAAAAAAATAAACGGAAAACATTGACTTTATACACAAAAAATGTTAAAATATATAACGTTAGTTCTTAGGGAACTAATAAATACAAAAAAATGGAGGTGAAATTTAAGTGCCAACAATTAACCAATTAGTAAGAAAAGGAAGAAAGTCTACAACTGCAAAATCTACAGCACCAGCACTACAACATGGTTTTAACTCAAAGAAGAATAGAACTACAAATAGTAGATCACCACAAAAAAGAGGTGTATGTACAGTTGTAAAGACAGTTACTCCAAAGAAGCCAAACTCAGCTTTAAGAAAAGTTGCAAGGGTTAGACTTTCAAATGGATATGAAGTTACATCTTACATTCCAGGAGAAGGACACAACTTACAAGAACACAGCGTTGTTTTAATTAGAGGCGGAAGAGTAAAAGACTTACCAGGTGTTAGATACCATATTATAAGAGGTACACTAGATACAGCTGGAGTTAAGGACAGAATGCAAGGTAGATCAAAATACGGAGCTAAACGTCCAAAAAAGTAAAATAATTTTTAGTGCTTATAATAATTACTAAGCTTAAGGTACTTAAATTTAGGATAGATTATATGCACTTACGGAAAAGAGATTTTTCGAGTAACTTTAGATATTTTATATAAATATCAATCAATTTTGAGGTAGAAAAAAATCTATCTAGAAAAGGAGTGAAGATCAGTGCCAAGAAAAGGATTTATAGCAAAAAGAGATGTTTTACCAGATCCAATATATAATAGCAAAGTTGTTACAAAATTAATAAACAATATAATGTTAGATGGTAAAAAATCTATAGCTCAAGGAATAGTATATGATGCATTTGATATCATAAAAGAAAAAGAGCAAAAAGATCCACTAGAAGTTTTTGAAACAGCATTAGATAATATAATGCCAGTTCTTGAAGTAAAAGCTAGACGTGTTGGTGGTGCAACATATCAAGTACCACTAGAAATTAGACCTGAAAGAAGACAAACATTAGGTTTAAGATGGCTAGTTACTTATGCAAGAAAAAGACATGAAAAAACTATGTCTGAAAAATTAGCTGGAGAAATATTAGATGCTATAGCTGGAAACGGTGGAGCATTCAAAAAGAAAGAAGATACACACAGAATGGCAGAAGCTAACAAAGCTTTCGCACATTATAAATGGTAATATTAAACAAAGAATTTTATCGTAATAAAAAGTGTAAATTATAAAATAAGAATTAAAAGATAAAAGATATACTAATAGAAAAAGATAAAGGAGGAAAAGTCAGTGTCAGATAGACAATATTCATTAGAAAAAACAAGAAATATAGGAATAATGGCACACATAGATGCAGGTAAAACTACAACTACTGAAAGAATACTTTTCTATACAGGAAAAACTCATAAAATAGGAGAAGTTCACGAAGGTGAGGCAACTATGGACTGGATGGTACAAGAACAAGAAAGAGGTATTACAATTACATCAGCTGCAACAACATGCTTTTGGTTAAACCACAGAATAAATATTATTGATACTCCAGGTCACGTTGACTTTACAGTAGAAGTTGAAAGATCACTAAGAGTACTAGATGGTAGTGTTACTGTATTTTGTGCTAAAGGTGGAGTACAACCACAATCTGAAACAGTTTGGCGTCAAGCAGATAAATATCATGTTCCAAGAATGGCTTACGTAAATAAAATGGATATAACAGGAGCTAACTTCTATAACTGCGTAGATCAGATGAAAACTAGATTAAATGCTAATGCTGTACCAATTCAATTACCAATTGGATCAGAAGATAGTTTCAAAGGTATAGTAGACCTAATAAAAATGAAAGCATTTATTCATAAAGATGATTTAGGAAAAGATATTGAAGTTACAGATATACCAGAAGATTTAAAAGCAAAAGCAGAAGAATTCAGAGCAAACATGATAGAAGCTGCTGCTGAACAAGATGATGAATTAATGATGAAATATCTTGATGGTGGAGAATTAACAGAAGAGGAGATCAAAAAAGGTCTTCGTATAGGAACACTTGCAAATAAAGTAGTTCCAGTATGCTGTGGTTCTTCATACAAGAATAAAGGTGTTCAAGAATTATTAAACGCAATAGTAGATTACATGCCATCACCATTAGATATTCCTGATATAAAAGGAAAAGATCTTAATGGAGAAGAAACAGAAAGAAAGACTTCTGATGATGAGCCATTTTCTGCTTTAGCATTCAAAATAGCAACAGACCCATTCGTTGGAAAACTTTGCTTTATTAGAGTATATTCAGGAACACTAACAACAGGAACAACAGTATTAAATGCTAATAAAGATAAAAAAGAAAGAATTGGTAGATTACTTCAAATGCATGCAAATCATAGAGAAGATATTGAGAAAGTTTATGCAGGAGATATCGTTGCAGCAGTTGGATTAAAAGAAGTAACAACAGGTGATACATTATGTGATATGAATCATCCAGTTATACTTGAATCTATGGAATTCCCAGAACCAGTTATCGATATAGCAATAGAGCCTAAGGACAAAGTAGCTCAAGAAAAAATGGCAATAGCACTTGCAAAACTTGCAGAAGAAGACCCAACATTTAAAACATACACAGACCATGAAACAGGACAAACAATCATTGCTGGTATGGGTGAGTTACACTTAGACATTATCGTTGACAGATTAAAGAGAGAATTCAAAGTAGAATGTAACGTTGGTAAACCACAAGTTGCATATAAAGAGACAATTAGAGAAGCTGTAAGAGTAGAAGGAAAATTCATTCGTCAATCTGGTGGACGTGGACAATATGGTCACGTATGGCTAGAAATGGAACCATTAGAGCCAGGAAAAGGAATAGAATTTGAAAGCAAAATCGTTGGTGGTGTAGTTCCAAAGGAATACATCAAACCAGTTGAAGAAGGAGTTAGAGAAGCAGCAGAATCAGGAGTTCTTGCTGGATATCCAGTTATCGACTTTAAAGCAACATTAGTTGATGGTTCTTACCATGATGTAGACTCTTCAGAAATGGCATTCAAAATTGCAGGATCTATGGCATTCAAAGAGGGTGCAAAGAGAGGAAAATCAGTATTACTAGAGCCAATAATGAAAGTAGAAGTAACAGTTCCAGAAGAATACATGGGAGATGTTATAGGAGATATTAACTCTAGACGTGGAAGAATGGAAGGAATGGAAGCAAGATCTGGTAACCAAATAATAAGAGGATTTATTCCACTTTCAGAAATGTTTGGTTATGCAACAGACTTACGTTCTAAGACACAAGGAAGAGGAACTTATTCAATGGAACCAAGTCATTATGAAGAAGTTCCAAAATCAGTTCTTGAAACAATAGTTGCATCAAGAGCTAAAAAAGAAGAATAATACAAAAACACTTGCATTTTTTGCAAAAGTGTTATAAAATGCAAGTGTCAAAACTTTAGTTATTAAATTTAAAAAAATATATCGCTAAAAGTTTAGACAAACTAAACTTAGCAAATTTTAAGGAGGATTTTAAAATGGCAAAAGCAAAATTTGAAAGAACAAAGCCACACGTTAACATTGGTACAATCGGCCATGTTGACCACGGAAAAACAACAACAACAGCTGCTATAACAAAAGTATTAGGCTTAATGGGTAAAGCACAATATACAGCTTACGATCAAATCGATGGAGCACCAGAAGAGAAGGCAAGAGGAATCACAATTAACACAGCACACGTAGAGTATGAAACAGATAAGAGACACTATGCACACGTTGACTGCCCAGGTCACGCAGACTATGTAAAGAACATGATCACAGGTGCAGCTCAAATGGATGGAGCAATTCTAGTTGTTTCAGCTGCAGATGGACCAATGCCTCAAACAAGAGAGCATATATTACTTGCTAGACAAGTTGGTGTTAAATATATAGTTGTATATTTAAACAAATGTGATCAAGTTGATGACCCAGAATTATTAGACTTAGTAGTTATGGAAGTAAGAGACTTACTTTCAAGCTATGATTTCCCAGGAGATGAGATTCCAATAGTAAAAGGATCTTCTCTAAAAGTTCTAGAATCAACATCAACAGATCCAAATGCACCAGAATATGCTTGCATTAGAGAATTAATGGATGCAGTAGATAACTACATCCCAACACCAGACAGACCAACAGACCAACCATTCTTAATGCCTATCGAAGACGTTATGACAATCACAGGAAGAGGAACAGTTGTAACAGGTAGAGTAGAAAGAGGTATGATAAAAGTTGGTGAAGAAGTTGAAATAATCGGTCTTACAACAGAAAGAAAGAAAACAGTTATAACAGGACTAGAAATGTTCAGAAAATCACTTGATTCTGCAGAAGCTGGAGACAACGCTGGAGCATTATTAAGAGGAATACAAAGAAACGAAGTTGAAAGAGGTCAAGTATTAGCAAAACCAGGAACAATTAATCCACATACAAAATTCAAAGCAGAAGTTTACATCCTAACAAAAGAAGAGGGTGGAAGACATACACCATTCTTCAATGGATATAGACCACAATTCTATTTCAGAACAACAGACGTTACAGGTGTTATCGATTTACCTGCAGGAACAGAAATGGTTATGCCAGGAGATAACGTAACAATGACAATAGAATTAATTACACCTATTGCTATTGAAAAAGGACTAAGATTCGCTATCCGTGAAGGTGGTAGAACAGTAGGTTCAGGTATCGTTTCTGAAATTATTGGATAATTAAACGAATAATTAACTATAAAAAAGAAGTCTTACTAAGTTTAGTGAGACTTCTTTTTTTGCATAAAATTCTAATATTTATCTAGAATACTTGAAGCTATGCTATTTAAAGGATTATAGTTTGCATTATTTAACATAATGTGATATAATATTTAGCAATATGCGATTATGCATATACTAAAAAATAAGGAGACTTTCAAATTATGGAGAGAGAAACCAAAAAACGGATAATAATAAGTGTAATTATTATTATCATAGTAATTGCCATTGCCATAGCACTTGGAGATGTTCGTGCACAAATAAGACGAAACAAGGAAAAAGAAGCAGAAAAGCAGATGCAAGAATCAGGCTTTGTAATCGACGTTCTCCAAGGAATATTCATTGGAGAAGGAGCAAATGAAGTTACTATTAAATATCTTGACGGGGGAATGAGTGATGAGGAATATTTAGAATTTACTGAAAAAGAGCAAGAAATGTATTCCAACTGTAACGAAGAGACAATAAGAAAGTTTCAAAGCACAGTAAATGCAATCATAGGAGAGGATAATCAATTCTACATTCCGGAAGTCCTTATAATCAACAAAGAAAATCCGACAACATTTAAGTCAGGATATTTAGCCGCAAAAATGCAATTTGTACTTACTATCGGTATGTCGCGCAAGGATATAACTGAAGAGCAATACAACGAAATTACTGAAAAATATAAGAAATTCCTAGACAATCCAAGCCAAGAAGCACTTGATGATTACTTTAATGCATTTAAAGCGCTGGACAATGACGATTTAAACATGGATGGTCTCCGCATTTAGCGGAGACCATCCTATATTAACTTTAATAATATTTTAGAAAAATATTGCTTTTTTCTAAAAATAATAATAAAATTAAAAAGTAATAAATAGACTTAAAATAAGTAAAGAAAAATAAAGGAGAAACTTAAATATTATGGTAATACTAGTTGATGCAATGGGGCGGAGATAATGCACCAGATGCAGTTATAAAAGGAGCAATAAAGGCAGCAAAAGAAGTAAAAGAAACAATATGTTTAGTTGGAAATGAAGAGATAATAAATAATAAAGTAAAAGAATTTTATGGAAAAGACAATATTTCTGAAATGGCGAGTAATATAACAATACATAATACAACAGAAACAATAGAAATGGAAGACATCCCAACAGTTGCAATAAAGCACAAAAAAGATTCATCAATGGTAGTAGGTTTTAACTTACTAAAAGAAGGAAAAGGAGATGTATTTATATCTGCTGGGAACTCAGGTGCACTTTTAACAGGTGCAACATTATTAGTTGGTAGAATAAAAGGAATAGATAGACCAGCATTAGCGCGGAATACTTCCAGCATATAAAAGTAGATTACTTTTAATAGACTCTGGATCAAATACAAACTGCAAACCAATAAATCTCTTGCAGTTTGCACAAATGTCTAGCATATATTTGAAAAATACATATAAAATAGAAAGACCAGCAATAGGACTTCTTAACATTGGAACAGAAGAAACTAAAGGAAATGAACTAACAAAAGAAAGCTATAGACTATTAAAAGAAAATGCAGAAAGGTTAAATTTGAATTTTGTAGGAAATGTAGAAGGAAGAGATGCTTTTTCTGGAGAAATAGATGTACTAGTTACAGATGGATTCACAGGAAATGTATTTTTAAAAGCAGTAGAGGGACTTGGAAAATTTGTAAAAAGAACTCTAACGGAAAGCTTAAAGAAAAATATATTATCAATGATAGGAGCAATTCCATGTATGCCAGCAATAAACAGATTTGCAAAAACAATGGATTACAAAGAATATGGTGGAGCATTATTCTTAGGAGTAAAAAAACCAGTAGTAAAAGCACATGGAAGTAGTGATGAATATCTATTCTATTTCACAATTAAGCAAGCAGAGGCATTTGTAAGAAATAAGGCAGTTGATAAAATGATAGAAGAATTTGAGAATTCACCTAAAATAGAAAATTTACAAAATTAATAAAAAAAGTATTGACAAATTTTATAATATATAATAGATTAAAGCTAGATAAAATAATTGTTTTTTTAAATATAAGGGAGGTATATTAATGAATTCAGATGAAGTTTTCGACAAAGTAAAAGAAATAATAGTAGAACAACTTGGTGTTACAGAAAGTTCAGTAACTTTAGAAGCATCTTTTATAGACGATTTAGGAGCAGATTCTCTAGATATAGTAGAATTAATAATGGCATTAGAAGAAGAATTTGATATGGAAATTCCAGATGCAGATGCTGAAAAAATAGTTACAGTAAATGATGTTGTAGAATATATTAAAAACAATCAATAATAGACTCACCTCCCAAAAGGGAGGTTATTTTTTTGATGTAAAATATCTTGACCATAATTTTTAGTTAGTATATAATCTATATGGTTAAAAATAAGTTTACACTTGCTTATAAATGTATGAATATTTTTAAATTCCATATAATAAAAAACAAAGGAGGAGGATAAATATGGCAAAAGAGATGACAGAGCAAGAAGAACAAAAGGTAAAAGAGATGATAGACTCATTAATAAAAAGAGCAAAAGTCGCATCAGAAGAATATATGAAATTAGATCAAGAAACAGTTGATAGAATAATCAAAAAAATGGCTATGGCGGGACTTGAAAATCATATGAAGCTTGCAAAAATGGCAGTAGAAGAAACAAAAAGAGGAATTTATGAAGATAAAATAACTAAGAATATGTTTGCATCAGAATATGTTTACCATAGCATAAAATATGATAAGACAGTAGGAGTTATAAATGATAATGAAGAAGAAGGATATGAGGAGATAGCAGAACCAATAGGAATAATAGCAGGAGTTACACCAGTTACAAACCCAACTTCTACAACAATGTTTAAGTCATTAATTGCTGCAAAAACAAGGAATGTAATAATCTTTGGATTTCACCCATCAGCACAAAAATGTAGTGTGGAAACGGCAAAGATAATGAGAGATGCAGCAGTAGAAGAAGGGGCACCAAAAGATTGTATACTATGGATAGAAGAACCATCAATAGTTGCAACAAGAATGCTTATGAATCATCCTGATGTAAATTTAATACTTGCAACAGGTGGTACTGGAATGGTTAAAGCTGCATATTCTTGTGGAAAGCCAGCACTTGGAGTTGGACCTCGGAAATGTACCTTGTTACATTGATAAAACAGCAAAATTAAAAACTGCAGTAACAGATTTAGTACTTTCAAAATCATTTGATAATGGAATGATTTGTGCTTCAGAGCAAGCAGTAATAGTAGATAAAGAAATCGCAAAAGATTTTGAAAAGTTAATGAAAGAATCAGATTGTTATTTCTTAACTAAAGCAGAGGTAACAAAATTACAAGAAGCAATGTTTAAAGAAGAAAAGTTAAATTCTGCGATAGCAGGTCAAAGTCCATATAATATTGCAAAAAGTGCAGGAATAGAAGTACCAGAAACTACAAAAGTTTTAGTTGTTCCTCAAACAGGTGTAGGAGAGGGATATCCTTTCTCAGAAGAAAAACTAAGCCCTGTTTTAGCATATTATACAGTTCCAGATAAAGATAAAGGAATAGAACTTGCAGAAAAATTAATAGAATATGGAGGACTTGGACATTCAGCAGTAATACATTCAGAAGATGAAAAAACAATACAAGAATTTTCAAACAGAGTAAAGGTAGGAAGAATAATAGTAAATTCACCTTCAACACATGGAGCAATAGGAGATATATATAATACTAATATGCCATCACTTACACTTGGATGTGGAACTTTTGGAGGCAATTCAACAACAGCAAATGTATCATCAGTTAATCTTATAAATATAAAAAGAGTAGCGAAAAGAAGGGTAAATATGCAGTGGTTTAAAATTCCAGAAAAAATATACTTTGAGCCAGGAGCTATAGGATATCTAGAAAAAATGCCAGATATAACAAGAGCATTCATAGTAACAGATAAGTCAATGGTAGACTTTGGATATGTTGATAAAATACTTTATTATTTAAGAAAAAGAAAAGAATATGTTCATTCAGAAATATTCTCTGATGTAGAATCAGATCCGTCATTTGATACAATCAAAAGAGGAATTGAGGCAATGAATAAATTTCATCCAGATGTAATTATAGCATTAGGTGGAGGAAGTCCAATAGATGCTGCAAAAGGTATGTGGCTTTTCTATGAACATCCAGAAGCAGATGTAGAAGGACTTAAACTTAAATTTATGGACATAAGAAAACGTACTTATAAATTCCCAAAATTAGGTACGAAGGCAAAACTTGTTGCAATTCCTACAACATCAGGAACAGGTTCAGAAGTAACCTCTTTTGCTGTTATAACAGATAAGAAGAGAAATATAAAATATCCATTAGCAGATTATGAATTAACACCTGATATAGCTATTGTAGATCCAGAGTTAGTCATGTCACTTCCAAAGAAAATTACAGCTGATACTGGAATGGATGTTTTAACCCATGCAATAGAAAGCTATGTATCAAATATGGCTTCAGATTATACAGATGGATTAGCAGAAAAAGCAGCAGAATTAGTATATAATTATTTACCAATAGCATATGAAGATGGAACAAATAGAATAGCTCGTGAGAAGATGCATAATGCAAGTACAATTGCTGGTATGGCATTTACAAATGCATTTTTAGGTATAAACCATTCAATAGCACATAAACTTGGTGGAGAATTTCATATAGCGCATGGTAGAGCTAATGCAATAATACTTCCTTATGTTATAAAATATAACAGTACAAAACCTACAAAATTTGTATCATTCCCAAAATATGAATATTTTATAGCAGATGAGAAATATGCAAATCTTGCAAAGAGACTTGGACTAAAAGCAGATACAACAGCAGAAGGAGTAAAATCATTAATAAAAGCAGTTCAAAAATTAAATAAAAAACTTGGAATACCATCAAGCTTAAAAGAAGAAGGAATTAGTGAAAAAGAATTCTTAGACAAAATAGATGATTTAGCAGATAGAGCATTTGAAGATCAATGTACAACTGCAAATCCAAGATTACCACTTGTTACAGAATTAAAACAAATATTATTAGATGCATATTATGGAAAAGAAGTTTAAGGTTTAGTATATTAATCTAAGTTATTATTAATAAATAAGAAGAAAAATACCATAGATAGTTTTATCTATGGTATTTTTCATATAACAACTAAATATATAAATCATTATTTCTGTTCAAGAATAGTAAAATTAAATTATTAGCAAATAATCAAATTATCTCTTCCAGCACCAGTTCCTATAAATTTAATAGGACAACCAGCAACTTCTTCAATTCTCGCAAGATATTTCTTAGCCTTTTCAGGTAAATCTTCACGTCTTTTAATATTACTTATATCACCGAAATTTCCTTCAAATTCTTCATATACAGGCTCAGAATTTTCTAGATATTCTGGGGTTGTAGAAAAGTCTGTTGTAATTTTTCCTTTATGGTTGTAAGCAACACAAAGTTTAATTTTATCTAATTTACCAATTGTATCTAAGTGATTTATTGCAATACCTGTTAATCCATTTAGCATAACAGCATATTTTAAAGCAACTAAGTCAAGCCAACCACATCTTCTAGGTCTTTTTGTTGTTGTACCATATTCGTGACCAAGTTCTCTTATAGTATCGCCGATTTCATTATTTTGTTCTGTTATATATGGACCACTACCTACTCTAGAAGAATAAGCTTTAATTACTCCATAAACTTCTCCAATATCTT
Organism: uncultured Clostridia bacterium; assembly: GCA_947590905.1. Lineage (GTDB taxonomy): Bacteria > Bacillota > Clostridia > TANB77 > CAG-508 > JAAWPK01. The sequence continues at coordinate 10,687 of CANQCU010000021.1, forward strand.
TTGGACTTAAACCTGTACCTGTACAGATTCCACCTATTGAAGGATTAGAAGAAGTAACAAATGGATAAGAACCAAAATCTATATCTAATAATGTTGCTTGAGCACCCTCACAAAGTAACTTTTTATTTTCTGCCATAGAATTATGTAATAATACAACAGTATCAACTACATAAGGTTTAATAATTTCTGCATATTCTGTATATTCTTTGATAATTTCTTCTGCATCCATTTCAGGATATCCATAAGCTTTAAATATTCTATTTTTATCTGCAACATTTCTACGAACTAAATCTGCAAATCTAGGTCTTATAAAATCTTGAATTCTAATACCAGAACGTTCATATTTGTCGCAATATGCAGGACCGATTCCACGACAAGTTGTACCTATTTTACCATTTCCTCTGTTTTCCTCTAACATCTTGTCCATAGCTATATGATAAGGCATAATCACGTGAGCTTTATCACTAACACGTAAATTGTCAACTGAATAACCATGATCTTTTAAGTTATTAATTTCTTCGATTAATACTTTAGGATCAATAACAACGCCATTACCAATTACAGCTAAAGTTCCTTTGTTTAGCACTCCAGAAGGTATAAGATGGAATGCATATTTTTGCCCATCAACTTCTATTGTATGTCCAGCATTATTTCCGCCAGTACATCTAATAGAAATATCAGCTTTTGCAGAAAGATAATCAATAATCTTTCCTTTACCTTCATCACCATAGAATGCACCTAAAACAACATCAACTTTTGACATAAAAAACCTCCTAAATAGATTTTTGTTGTTAAACAACACATATATTATTATACAAATGTCGAAAAAAGTCAAGATTAAATGCAATAAGAACATAGTAATTTCATGATTTATTTCAATCGTGTAATAATTGAATAAATTACTATGGAGTAAAAAGTATAAATTATAAAATCAATATAAATATTATTTTTTTTAAAGAACTGCGTAAGCGATTAAACGAAGCGAAGCGAAGTGCGAAATGGAGCAACTTACATTTTAAAATTTAATTTGTAAGTTGCGACAGCAAAGTTCTTTAAAAAAAATAATATTTATATTGATTTAAACAAATAAATTTCTATTAAACAAAGCAAATCCTAATCTAAACAAAGCAACTCTGACTTGAAACTCTTGAATAATACGAAAAATTGTGATAAAATATTTCCTGTTAGTAAATAAATACTTAGCAATATTTTAGAAATGAGAGGTAAGTTTAATGGAAAAAATATATGTTACACCATTAAGTGGTAGATACGCAAGCAAAGAAATGAATGAAATCTGGTCTTCTGATTCAAAATATGGAACATGGAGAAGACTTTGGGTAGCTCTAGCAGAAGCAGAAAAAGAATTAGGAATAAACATTACAGACGAACAAATAAAAGAAATGAAAGCACACGTAGATGACATAGACTATGATGTAGTTGCAAAAAGAGAAAGTGAATGTAGACATGATGTTATGGCGCATGTTTATGAATTTGGAACAAAATGTCCATCTGCAAAAGGAATAATTCATTTAGGAGCAACATCTTGCTATGTAACAGATAATGCAGATATAATACTTATGAGTAAAGCATTAGAACTAATAAAAGAAAAATTATTATTAGTTATAAATAACTTAAAAGAATTTGCATTAAAAAATAAAAATATAACTTGCCTTGGATATACTCATTTTCAACCAGCACAGTTAACAACAGTAGGGAAAAGGGCAACACTTTGGATGCAAGATTTATTAGAAGATTTAGAAGAATTAGAATTCGTACAAAGTCATATGAAGATGCGTGGTTGTAAAGGAACAACAGGAACACAAGAAAGCTTTATGAAATTATTTAAAGATGAAGAAAAAGTAAAGAAATTAGACAAATTAGTTACAGAAAAAATGGGATTTGATAAATCTTTTGCAGTATCAGGACAAACATACACAAGAAAAGTAGATTCAAGAGTATTAAATGTACTTTCATCTATTGCACAAAGTAGTTCTAAATTTGCAAATGATATGAGATTACTACAACACGAAAAAGAATTAGAAGAACCATTTGAAAAAGGACAAATAGGTTCATCTGCAATGGCATATAAAAGAAATCCAATGAGAAGTGAAAGAATAAACTCACTTTCAAGACATGTAATGATACTTGCACAAGATCCAGCAATAACAACTGCTACTCAATGGTTAGAAAGAACATTAGATGACTCCGCAAACAAAAGAATTTGCGTTCCAGAGGCATTTTTAGCAGTTGATAGTATACTTATCCTTTATGCAAATATTGCTTCAGGAATAGTCGTTTATCCAAATGTAATAAAAACAAATTTAATGCAAGAATTACCTTTCATGGGAACAGAAGAAATACTTATGAATGCTGTTCTAAAAGGTGGAGATAGACAAGAGCTACATGAAAAAATAAGAGTTTACTCAATGGAAGCGGGAAGAGAAGTAAAAGAATTTGGAAGACCAAATGATTTAGTAGATAGAATAGCAAAGGATGAAAGCTTTGGACTTACAAAAGAAGAAATACTAAAAATATTAAATCCAGATGGACTTTGCGGTAGAGCAGTACATCAAGTTGAAGAGTTTGTAGAAAATCAAGTTAATCCTGTACTTGAAAAAAATAAGGACTTATTTAAAAATATAAATGTAGAAGTTAAAGTATAGTAAAATAAGCTAGAAAAATAAAAATATAGTAATTTTGAAGTACCGCGTAAATGATCAAACGGAGCAAAGCGAAGTGCGAAGCATAAGCAACTTACATATAAATTTTATTTTGTAAGTTGCGACTGCAAGGTTTCTTAAAAATTACTATATTTTTTATTTTATTACATATCAAACTTTTTTCCAGTTAATCTTTCATAAGCTTCAATGTATTTAGCTCTTGTAGTTTCTACAACATCTTCAGGAATTGGTGTAGGATTTTCTGCATCCCAATTATTTGTTTTTAACCAATCACGCATATATTGTTTATCAAAGCTTTTTTGAGATCTTCCAACTTCATATTCATCTGCTGGCCAAAATCTACTAGAATCAGGAGTTAAAACTTCATCAGCTAAAACTAAATTTCCGTTTTCATCTAGACCAAATTCAAATTTTGTATCTGCGATAATTATTCCTTTTGATTTTGCATATTCAGCACATTTCTTATATATTTCTATTGTTTTATTTTTTACTTTTTCTGCTAAATCTTTTCCAATAAGGTCGCATACTTCATCAAAACTAATATTCATATCATGTCCCTCTTGGGCTTTTGTTGTAGGAGTGAATATAGGTTCAGGTAATTTTTCAGATTCTCTAAGACCTTTTGGTAATTCTATACCACAAACACTACCGCATTCTTGATAGCTTTTCCAACCAGAACCTGTTAAATATCCTCTAACTATACATTCGATTGGAAGCATCTTAAGCTTTCTAACAAGCATACTTCTGTTTCTAAATTCTTCTTTTTTAAATTCCTCTGGAAATTCTTCAAATTTTGTTGTAATTATATGATTTGGAATGACATCAGATACAAAATCAAACCAAAATTCAGAGATTTTATTTAAAACTTTTCCTTTGTCTTTAACCATGGTAGGTAGTATTACATCAAATGCAGATATTCTATCAGAAACTACCATCATAAGAGAATCTTCATTAGCTTCATAGATTTCACGAACTTTACCACTACTAATTTTTTTCATTTAATATCACCTCATAAAAGTATGTTTATTTTAACATATTCTTTCTTTAAAATTTTATATATTAATTATTAAATATTAAGACCAAAATTACATTTGTTTAATATACTCTTCATAACCTAAAGTTTGAAGTTTATCATTCTTTTTAAGAACGGCTTCATTCATAGAAGCTTTATAATCACAAATCTTTTTATATACTTCATCATTAGCTGTAGAAATAATTGTTGCAGCAAGTATTCCGGCATTTTTAGCACCATTTATTGCAACTGTTGCAACAGGAATACCAGATGGCATTTGAACTATTGAATACAAAGAATCAACACCATTTAAAGTTTTAGACATGATAGGAACACCTATAACAGGGCAAGGGACTTGAGCTGCAAATACACCTGGTAAATGAGCTGCGCCTCCAGCACCAGCAATAATGACTTTTACTTTTCTTTCTTTTAAACTTTTTGCGTATTCAAATGCAGCATCAGGGCATCTGTGAACAGAAAGTATAGTCATTTCATATGAAATTCCCATTTCTTCTAAAAATTTTGCTGCGTCTTTCATGATAGGTAAATCTGAATCACTACCCATGATTATAGCAACATCAACATTTTTCATTGATAAAACCTCCCTTAAAATATAAATTATTTTGAATTAGAATTATTTTTCTCTTTTGAAAACTCTTGTAATGCTTCTACAAGTTGAATTTTTTCTACAGCTTGTACTTTCGCAGATACATCTTCTGCTGTATCTTCTGGAAGAACTTTTACAATAGTTTGCTTTATAATAGGACCTCTATCATATTCAGAATTAACATAGTGAAGAGTTACTCCAGTAAATTCTTCTTTAGCTTCAACGACAGCTCTATGTACATTCATACCATACATTCCTTTCCCTCCATATTTAGGAAGTAGGGAAGGATGAGTATTTATAATTTTGTAATTTGAAATAAGTCTTTTTCCTATAAGTTTTAGATAACCTGCAAGAACAATTAAGTCAACATCTAAATTAGATAGAACATTGTATAATTCTTCATCTATTTTATCTGATGTTTTTTCTTTAATTACATAAGTAGGAATATTTGCCTTTTTTGCTCTTTCCAAAGCAAAAGCATTTGGATTATTTGATACAACAAGTAAAATATTAGCTTCCAATTTCTTATTTTGAATAGCATCAATTATTGATTGCAAAGTTGTACCATTTCCAGAGGCAAAAACAATTAAATTGTACATTGTATAACCTCCACTTAAATTAAGAATACTTAAATTATAATACCAAAACAGCTAAAAGTCAATTGTTTAGCCTGTTTTAATACAAATGACAGATTGGTTTAATATTAACTTAGTTTAATATAAAAACTAAATTTTGTAATTTAAAATATTTTGTTTAATCTAAATCTGTCATATTCTCTTGTTTTAGTTTAAGATATCCAAGCTCTTCCCATGAGTTATAAGCTAGGTTTAATCTAAACAAAACACTAGGTTTTGCACCAGCCCTGTTTTTATCAACAACGCAAGCATAATATCTAACATTAGGGTCTTTAAATTTCTCTAAGTCAAAGAATTCTGTGTCTACTTCATGTAGAGAATACTCATATTGGTCTAAGCTATCAACATGGATTTGCTTTATTAGGCATAAAGTATCTAAGACCTCTTTTACAGTTCTACTTGCAGACAAATCATTAACATCAAGATTTAGAGGTGGGGTAGAACTTTCAATTAATTGCAAAGTAGAGCCTATAAATATATTAAAGTTTTGTGCTAAGTTTGCAAGAATAGTTGCAGTCTTTTTTACTTCATCACTATTTCCAATATGTTCAGTATCAGCTTTTAAGGTATCATAGAATACATATTGAATATGTTCTTTATAGTAGTAGTTTTTAATTACTTTATTCAATTCATCATTTGTGTGGTCTGTTATATTAATAAAGTGTATTGAATTATTTAATTGTGTACTTAAAAATTCAGCAACAATCATAACTTTGTTAAAATCAGAAGAATATTTTTTTAATCTTTCAATAAATTTATCTTGTGGTTCATTAGGTAATCTCTTAATATATCCTTCTTCATCAACTTGTACATCTTTTGAATTATCAGGTCTAAATTTTAGCTCTAGTAGCTCTCCTTCTGATATTTTAATGTGTTGACCATGTATTTTTTGAATAGTTGGGTTGTTGATAACAGTTGTTGTCAAGCAAAGTTTCATTTTCTCTTCAGACATCTCGTTTGAAATAACTAAAACTTTTTGCTTATGAACGAAGGCAAGATATGCAGCAAGGTCCATTGTAAACCTACTCTTACCAGAGTTTGAAGGCATTGCAAAAGCGGTTGTTTCACCTTTTCTAATTCCTTTAAAAACACTAGAAAGAATAGGGAAAGGTAAACTTAAACCATTAGCAAGGTTATTTCCACCAGAAGTTAAAAAGTCTACGATACCAGTATTAAGAACAGACTGTTTGAATTTAGAAGTAACTTCAGCTTGATTAACAGCACTTTCAACTTCTTCTATTGACATTTTATCATATAATTCATAATTTATAATGTCTACAATTTTATCTTGAATATATTTTATAGGTATTCTTCTATAATTTTTTCTTAAAATAAATAATTTTCTAAGTTCAACGTAGATTTTTTCAAAGTCATAAGTTTTACCTCTAACTTTTGCTTTATAAACATCTTTTAAACGAAATATATTTTCTATATCTCTTGCAAAGTTAAAATGAGCTTTTGCAGTTTCAGAAGCATATGATTCACCATCTGAGAAAAGTACTAATTTATATAAATTTAAAATAGTTTCATCTGCAAAATAACAATCTTCATATAAAAAGTAATATCTACTTATAGATTTAGGGTCAGATAGTAATAGACCAATATAAGTTTCTTCAAGCTCTTCATCAATTAACTCTTTAGGATATATAACTTCTTTAACTTCTTCTTTGATTTCCTCTTTAACTGCTGGACCATCTTCTTTTTTCTCTTCTTTTTTCTTCTTTTTGAATTTTTTGGCTTCTTCCGTTAAAGGTTCAGTACGTAAGTTTTCATCTATAGGATTACCATCTTCATCAGTTTCTTTAGGAAGATCGATAGCTAACTCATATTTTAGAGTTTGGAGTTCTGATACAGCTCTATCAAAATTTTTGTTATCTAATAATTCCTTAATATGTCTCACTTGTGCTCTATTTACAGTTGTAATAGGTATTTCCTCCAATAGTTTATATAATTTTTCAATAGTTTCAGGGTTCATTAAAATCATTCCTTTCCTAAATCATAAATCTATTATATAGTAAAGTTGTAGAAAAATAAAGAAAAATATTATAAAAATATAAAAAAATAAAATGTAATGAAAATGTAAAGAAATCGTAATCCATATGTAACTTTAATATAGTATAATACAAAATACTAATACAAAGGATGAAAAGCTGAAAAAGAATTTCTTTTTCAGCTGTAGAATTCTTTAGGAAGGATAGAATATGGGCATTAAAAGAGCTTTAAAAAAAGAGGGAATATCAATAGTTAGTGAATTAGATACTCTTACAGTTAATTCTTTATCAAAGAAAATAGCTGATAAGATTTCATCACGTTTTCCAGAACTTAAATTAAATAGTAATGAACTTTTTATGAACCTATCTAGGCTAAATATGTATTATGCTAAACTTCCAAGAGGAATATCAGCCAAATATTTTTACAAAAATAAATCAATTTATTTTAACTATGAATTAGAAATACAGCAATTAGTAGACGTTGCAATACATGAATGTATACACTATCTGCAAGAAAAAACAGATAGAAATGGTAATATTTTACGTTTAGGATTATGTGATTATACAACAGGAGACTTAGCAGCAGTTGGACTAAACGAAGCAGCAGTACAGCTTATGGCTTCTAAATGTATGGATTCAGAATATGAGAGTGTTAAATATTTTGACATAAATTTATTAACAAATACTCCAACGTATTACCCATTAGAATGTACACTTGTTAATCAATTGGCATATGTAATTGGAGAGAATGTTTTATTTGATAGTACAATAAATGCTAATAATAAATTTAAAGAACAATTTATTTCTTTAACATCTGCAAAAACATTTTTCACAATACAAAAAAATATAGATGAACTTGTAGAAACACAAGATAAATTAGAAAAGCTTTATGCAGATGTACAGGAAACAGACATAGACGAATATTATGAGAAAAAATATATGTCAGAAATAGAAGATAATAAAAAGAAAGTACAAAAATTATTTTTAGATACACAAAAGATTATCCTTACAAGTTACTTTGATAGTGCGATAAATATAGCATATACTCCAAAGCTAATTGAAAATTATAGAAATAAATTATATGGATTTCAAAATTATATAGGACGTATAGATGGAGATAATTTTTATAATGAATATTATATAGACAAAATGGTAGAACTAGAAAAGAAATATGATGAAGATATAACAGAAATTAGAGATCTAGTAGTTGTAAAACATAATTTTATATCTAAATTATTACAAAAAATAAAATTATTATTAGGATTTAATCCTGAGTATGAAAGATTAATAAATGGGGGAAAATAAGCCCCTATTTTTTTCGCTTCAAAAATCAAATTGATTTAAAAAAAGAAATTTTAAAAAATTTGTAATCATCAAAAATATTGAAAAAGACAGAAAAATATAGTAAAATAAAATAGAAATAAATTTAAAGGAGAGAAAAGTATAATTTGGATATTTTAAGCGAAACAAGGTTCTTAATGAAAAAATATAATATAACTGCAAATAAATCATTAGGACAAAATTTTTTAATAGATGAAGAAGTTATACTAAATACTGTAAAAAGTGCAGGCATAAATGAGAAAGATTTAGTAATAGAAATAGGACCAGGACTTGGAACTCTAACAAATGAACTCTTAAAAAAAGCAGGTAAAGTAATTTGTGTGGAACTAGACAAGAAAATGGTAGAAATATTAACGGACAGATTTTTATTATTTAAAAATATAAAAATTCTTAATGAAGACATATTAAAAATAGACTTAAATAAAATAATAGAAGAGAATAAAGAATACAATATAAAAATAGTTGCAAATCTTCCATATTATATAACAACTCCAATAATAATGAAACTATTAGAAAGTAGGGCAAATTTTGATAGCATAACTGTTATGGTTCAAAAAGAAGTAGCAGATAGATTATGTGCAAAAACAGGGAAAAGGGAAGCAGGAGCAATAACATATGCAGTCGAATATTATTCAATTTCTGAAAAATTATTTATAGTACCAAGAACATCTTTTGTCCCACAGCCAAATGTAGAATCGGAAGTAATTAATCTAAAAATAAGAAAAGAAAAATTATATAATGTAGCAAATGAAGAAAAATTATTTAAAATAATAAAATATGCATTTATGCAAAGAAGAAAAACTTTATTAAATGCACTTCAAAACACAGAATTTTGTAGTGATAAAGAGCATTTAAGAAAGGCACTAAACGAATTAGGCATAGATGAGAAAGTAAGAGGAGAAGCATTAACTCTGCAGGATTTTGTGAAATTATCTAATTGTATATAGCAAGGAGATGAGTCAAAATGAATAAAAAATTACCAGATAGAAAATTATGTATATTTGACTTAGATGGTACTGTAGATTTAACAGATACAAAGTTATCTGCACAGTTTCTTAAAATGTCAAATTCTGGTATTGTATTTGTTGTAGCAACAGGACGAACAAATAGCTATGTAAAAGAAGTTTGCAAAAAGAATAATATAATACCTCCAAGATTTATTATAGGAGATAATGGAGGAACAATATATGATGTAAGAAGAAAAAAATATTTAAAAAGAACAGTTTTATCAGATGATACAAGACTTGCAATCATCTCTGAATATATTAGTTCTGGCGGAAAAGTAGATGATATTAGATATACAGATGGAGAGAATGTATATGCATTTAATGGAGAAGAAATAAAAAGTTATTATGAAGATGATGAAACTATTATATATATGAATAGTAATGATCTATTACAAGCTATATCAAGAAAAAATGAAAATATAACAAAAATAACTCTAGCTGGAAATAGAAAAATGATGAAAAAAATGGTTAAATTTATTGAAAGAAGAGGAATAAAATGTTGGACCGATATAGGAAGAACCAAATTTCCAGTAAATTCTAGAAAAAATTATAGGTTAGATATAACTGATGGACAGAGTTCTAAAGGTGAAGCAGTAGAATTCTTAACTAAAAATATAGGAATATTAAATTTTACATGTATAGGAAATGGTCCAAATGATTTTAGTATGTTTAAATTCGCACTAGACTCAGGCATGCCCATAACCATAGTACAAAATAAAGAAAAAAACGGAGAAATTACGGAAGAAAGTGAAGAATTAATTCTAATGGTGCAAGAATACGCCGATCAAATTGGGATGTTAGATAAAGTTAACGTAGAAAATTATCCAATAAATAGAGTTATGTGGAAGATAGAAAGAGAAGAGACAGCAGAAGAAAGAAGAAGGAAATTTGCTTATGGATTAGAATATAAAATTGATGATACAGATAAAAAGTATACAAGTCAAAAGAATAGTGGAAGAAACTATTTTGCAAGGAAAGTACAGCATAGAAGTAAAGAAGGAAGATAAAGAGAGCATATAATTGTAAAAGTATATGCTCTCTTTTTGTTAATAACTTATTTAAATATTAATATATTTTATTCAACAGTTACTGATTTAGCTAAATTCCTTGGCTTATCTACGTCAAGATCTTTTTCTTTCGAAACATAATAAGCTAAAAGTTGAAGCGGAATAATCGAAAGAACAGGAGATAAAAGAGGGTGAACTTTAGGAATACGTATAATATTTGGAAAAGTTTTTTCACTAATATCTTGGTTAGTGACAATTAAGGTTTTAGCGCCTCTAGTTATAACCTCTTGCAAATTACTAATAGATTTATATAATAATCTTCTATCAGTTATAATTCCAACAACTGTTACATTATCTTCAATTAAGGCAATAGGCCCATGTTTTAATTCACCAGATTGATATGCATCAGAGTGAATGTATGAAATTTCTTTTAATTTTAAAGAAGCTTCCATACAAGCAGTATAGTCAGTACCTCTTCCTATAAAAAATACATCTTTTTCTTTATATATTTTTTTAGCAAAATTCTTAATTTGTTCAGTATTTTCTAAAGTAATAGAAACTTTTGATGGTAATTCTAAAATTTCATCTTTAAGATTTTGAAGCATTTCTCCTTGTTCTAGTTCTAAAACTTCTGAAAAATGAATTGCAAGAAGAGTAAGAACAGTTATTTGTGATGTATATGCTTTAGTTGAAGCAACTGCAATTTCAGGACCAGCGTGAGTATAAATTGTAAAATCAGCTTCTCTAGTTATAGAGCTTCCGATTACATTTGAAATTGCAATAGTTTTGCATCCATGGGCCTTAGAAGCTTTTAAAGCTGCAATAGTATCAGCAGTTTCACCTGATTGACTTATGCAAATAATTAAAGTACTTTTATCAATAAGTGGATTTCTGTATCTAAATTCAGAAGCAATATCAACCTCAACAGGGATAGAAACTAACCTCTCAAAAATAGGTTTTACAGCTAATCCTGCATGCATAGCTGTACCGCATGCAACAATATATATTCTAGAAATCCCTAATAAATATTCTTTTGAAATATTAATATCATCAAAATTACATTTTCCATTTTGATCTAATCTAGTTCCGATAGTTTCTCTAATAGCAGTAGGCTGTTCATAAATTTCTTTAAGCATAAAATCGTCGTATCCATTTTTATCAGCAGATTTTGCATCCCAAGTAATAATTTCAGCTTTTTTATTTATTGTATTAAATTTTTCATCATAAAAAGTAACATTATTATTTGTTATTTTTGCTAAATCACCATCATTTAAAATATATACATTGTTAGTATGTTCCAAAATTGCTGGAATATCAGAAGCAATAAATTTTTCATTATCCTTAGTACCTATAATCAAAGGACTATCTTTTCTTGCAACAATGATTTTATCTGGTTCAATAGAAGAAATAACAGCAATTGCATAACTTCCTTTAAGATCCAAAGTGGCTCTTCTTACAGCTTTTGCAAATCTATCTTTGTCACCTTCATCTCCGTTTGTGTAATAATAGTGAATTAAGTTAGGAATAACTTCAGTATCAGTTTCTGAGACAAAAGTATAACCAGCATTAGTTAAAAATGCTTTAAGCTCATTGTAATTTTCAATAATTCCATTATGTACAACAGAGAAAGTTTTGTGACAATCAAGATGAGGGTGAGCATTAACACTACAAGGCTTTCCGTGGGTTGCCCATCTAGTATGTGCAATACCAATAGAAGAATTTAATGTATTTATTTCTTTCATATTTTGAAGTCCTTTTACTCTTCCTTTATCCTTTAAACATATGATTTTATTATTTTCAATTGTTGAAAGACCTGCTGAATCGTATCCTCTGTATTCTAATTTCAAAAGTCCGTCTATTAAAATTGGACATGCTTTTTCAGATCCAATATATCCTACAATTCCACACATATAATACCTCCAAATTAGTAAAATTACTATTCTAAGAATATAATATTATCACAATTTAAAAAAAGTGGCAAGTCCTAAAAAAATATGGTAAAATTTAAGAAATTATTTTATAAAATGATTTCTATTAAAGAAGAATACTCACAATTGTTAAAAGAACAGCACCAGGTACACCTAAAATACTTACAAATATTATAGTAAAGAAATTTAGACCAATATGAAAGCTAAAAAATGTACCAATAAAATTAATCATTAGTATTATTAAAGCACCAATTAAAGAGCTAAGTACAAGTTTTAGCATAAGCTTTAAGGGAACTATAAAGATTCTACATAATACAAATAGAATACAAAGACCTGAAATATAAGTTAAAAGGTTAATAAGTTCCAAACCAAAATCACCTCGTCCTCATTTTGTACATTTTATGATTATGGAAGTGGAATTATTCTAAAAATAACAAAAATCTATATAGCTTCATCTAAATTTTTGATAGTTAATTCATCAATCCTAGAAACAAATATACCAGCTTTTTTAGCTTTTTTTAATAAATAATTATACTTAGATTGAGTTGCCTTAATTTGATATAAGTAGTAGTCTATCAATTCACCTTCAGCAAATTCAAAATTCTTATTTGCATTTTCTAAATCTTCACGAGTACTAATGATACTCTTTATAAGGTCTACATTTGGAATTTTTTCTCTTCTGTAAAAAAGAAAGTTATCCTTTATATATTTTTCATAAATCATAATAACCTCCAGTTTTATAAAATTAGCAAAATTTACTAATAGTTTATTCAAAAAAATGAAATTTATACAAAAATAGTATATGTTTATATATTTTTTAAACATAACCAAAATAGAAAAATGTAAAAAATCTTTTTAACATAACTAATATGTCTAGTAATTTAATTACTATAAAATACAAGTAATATAGTAACTAAATTAATAAAGAATTGAAAAATTAGTTAAAAACTTGCCATAAATTACATAATATGTTATAATAAAATGGAATATCCCTAGTGGATATAAATTTGCAGAAAGGCGAAGAGAAACATGAATCCACACATACGACAAACCAAAAGGAAAAAAACAAGAAAGGGGGAAAATCTATCTAAGAAAAAACTACGGCATAAAGATTCTAACAATCTTACAAATCTCTTCATCAAGAGTGTGAGTGTAGTAATACTATTAGCAATATCCGTTTCAGTTTCAACAATTAACTATGCTTTTTTCGGTAAAAATTTAGCCGAAAATTACATTCTCGATGATGAAGATGTTTTGCCCAGTTCTTTGACTCTTGCAGAAAATAAGCTTCAAAATTCTGCAGGAGAAACGCAATACCTTTCCAAATCGTTGAAGATTATCGATTTAGGAGAATTAATTCCACAGCAAGAACAAGAAATCGAAGAAGAAGAACCCATACGGGCCGAAGATCTCATACAACTGCATGAAGATTTTAAGGCTAATCTTGATTCTGAGTATGAAGAGATTACAGAACTCTATGAGTCGATTACTGCTCAGATTGAAGAAATCTACAAACTCGGAGAAGAAATTCAACCACTCTATGATTCGGCAAAAGAAGCAAAAGTTTGCTCAAAGGCTAACAAGTTCAACAATTCTCTGCAAGAGAAATATAGCCATATTTTGACCTATTTCAGCATTGTAGATGAGCTATATTCTCAGTATGAGGAAAAATATGAAACTTTTGAGCAACATGTTGACGAATTCAACTCCGGCGCCCATTTAAAGCCATTAGTAGAGATTAATTCTCCTCAGGAGCAATACAATGTATATATGAAATACTTCTTTGGAATATATAATGTATTTACATATCAGGGAAAACCCATTCCAATAGAAGAAGTTTCTGCCACATTGGAAAAGCTCATGGAATATAAGACGGAAATCTCAACGATGGCATCGGATGCACAGCAAATTGCAGATGATTTTTTCAACTTAGTTTTTTATGACATGTCACACATTGCAAATGCTGAGGCAGGCTCTAATAGGTTGCCTCCAGAGGATATCTATTATGTGTTGAATGTTGTAGAAAACAGGGTTGAATCTCCGAAGTTCCGTCAAGACACTACACATGATGTAATTTTTGCACCAGGGCAGTATACTCCTGTTAAGAGCGGTGGTTTCTATATGGAGCCAACTGATCAAGTAAAGGAGAGGACAGAGACATATCTGCGTGGATATGTTGATACGGGGATGCCCTCAAACGTAGTTTTCCAAGCTAAAGGAATTCAAGGAGATGGTATTTGGAAGTATATGGAATCCAGTGGACACTATTTCTGCTATAAAAACGGTGCTTAATCGTATTTAGCGGACTTTGCCAGCAAAAGTTGGTAGGCGGTTTAATTGAACTGCCTACCAACTTTTATGTAAAAATAAAGAGTAGCAAGGTACATTGTTGAATTACCCTAATTTTTTTACGTTAAATTTTTTTATAAAAATACTCTTGACAGTGTGTTTTAAATATGCTAATATATATACTGTTCATAAAAATGCGGATGTGGCGGAACTGGCAGACGCGCTGGTCTTAGGAACCAGTGCCAAAAGCGTGGAGGTTCGAGTCCTCTCATCCGCACCACAGCAGAGTTTTATCGAACTTTTTGAAAGTCTTGATATAACTTAGTTACAAGATTAAAAAAATTAGATAGAACCGCAAAAATCTTAATTCCAACTCTTATGGGTTGGAAATTTTTTTGACGAAAAAATTGATTTACGCATAAATTTTACAAGCGAATGAGGATATACTATTCATTCGCTTGTTGATAATGTAAGATACCAGTAATTTATCTAAATAATTATAATATAAAAATTATCTGTTTTATCTTTTTATTCTTGTTCTTTTGATTTTATATAAATAGTATAAATTATCATATATATTCCAACTATTAGTGCTAATATTCCAAACACGATTCCTCCAATAGCATTATACTTTGACATATCTTCATTTACTTTTAACATATTTATTCCTCTTTAGATAATTATTTTTTCGTTATATAAGCATAAATTGGATAATTTAATACACATATAAGTAAACCGATTACACCTGCTATAAGTCCTACAATAAAATCAACTCGTGTTGCATTTCCAACCATTATTTTACTCATTCCAAATCCCATAATCAAAGCTCCTACTATACCAATAACCCAAGTGGCAACAATACTCCAATTTATAGGTGAATATGCTTTTTTAGGATGAGAACTTCTATAAACAGGAATAATTCCAAGTA
The DNA here is from genome assembly GCA_947590905.1 of uncultured Clostridia bacterium. Classification (GTDB taxonomy): domain Bacteria; phylum Bacillota; class Clostridia; order TANB77; family CAG-508; genus JAAWPK01. The sequence goes on from CANQCU010000021.1 coordinate 26,113, forward strand.
ATATAATAAACCCTATTATTGCTACAACTACTCCTGCTGTAAACATATTCCATTCTGGAATTAAGCACATACACATGCCGGCATGCAAATACTAATCCACCTATTGTTCCTAAAATAATTTCTAATAAAGTTTCTTTCTTCATCTCTATTTACCTCCATTTATTAGCTTTTCTTGTTTCTCTTTTAATTCTTTCATTTTTTCTTCGTGTTCTTCTTTTCTTTTTTGTTCGTCTGCTTTTAATCTAGCCTTTGCATCTTCAATAGTTTCTCCATCTTTTCTTAAAAATTTGTCTACAAATTTATCTTCAACTTTTTTGTAGCCTGATACTGTCCCATTTTCTATTTTCTTATAGCCTTCAACTACTCCTTTTTCTATTTTTTTGTAACCACCTACAACAGTATCTTCGATTTTTTTATTTGCATCTTTTAATTTAGACATACAAATTCCTCCTTCCTTTTATTACAACACTTGTTGTTTTTCTTTAATTATAGTATAATATCATTGATGTAAAAAAACAATCATCAATTTGTAGACATTTGTTGGAATAATGGAGGAATTTATATGAATACACCTAATAATAAGCGAAGAAAGTCATCACAAGAAAAGATAGAGAAGGTTTTTGTTCAGTTAATTCAAACCAAAGAAATATCTGATATTTCTGTTACTGATATTTGTAAGAAAACTGGTTTAAATCGTTCTACTTTTTATGCAAATTATCTTGATGTTTATGATTTAGCTGACAAAATTGCAAAAAAATTAGAAGAAGATGTATCTTTTCTATATCAAGAAGAACGAGAAACAAAAAATAATTCAAATAACTTTTTAAAAATACTCAATCACATTAAGGAAAATCAAATATTTTACAAAACTTATTTTAAGTTAAATAAGGATAAGAATACTATTATTAGTCAATATGAATATGATACTAATTTGTCAAAATTATTATATGATGATAAATATATTGAATATCATATGGAGTTTTTTAAAGCAGGTTTTAATGCTATTATAAAAAAGTGGCTTGAAAATAATTGTAAAGAATCCCCAGAAGAAATAGAAAGTATTTTAAAAGAAGAATATAAAAATAAGCATATCAGCATATAAATGATATTAATTATTTATGATTTTATCAATAAATAAAAAATATTTGACAAATCTATTAAAAGTGTGTATAATAAAAATAAAGAAATGAGAAGCCACGAAAGTGGTTGCCGAAAATAAGAAAAATAGTCATTCTCTACTTCAGCAAAAAGCAGAATGGCTATTTTTATTGCCTATGTAGTAAGAAACAAATGATGATTAACAAGGCAAGGTTTATAAGTGTTATTCCTATCATTCCATAGAACAATAGGTAAGTTATTAATAATAAAGCATTTTCCACGTTAACCACCCCCCCTCTATATATCAGTCTCACAAGCTAAACAGCTGTGGAGTAGTTTGCAATATCAAAGAGCAAAAGGGGCAACACACTCCGCTTATTCTCATTTCATTTAACACTATGCTACAAGTTTAACTAAAATACAAGCGAACAAAACAAATTTTTGTAATTTTTTCATAAATTTTTTATCTAACTATTGCAAAGTATAAAAAGTTATGTTAATATAAGAATATCAAAAAAGCCAACATTGTATATACG
>CANQCU010000022.1 GCA_947590905.1 uncultured Clostridia bacterium
TTGGTCTCTTAAAGGATTTTTTGTTTACTTTTCAATGTACTTTTGCTCTTCTTCGTCACAGAGCTTTTTTATTATACAATTTTAAAATACAAATGTCAATACTTTTTTTGAAAATTTTTTAAGTTTTTTTCAAGAAATTTTTCCCATACTTTGCAATGCTTGGAGGAGTAAATAAAATAGCTACTAAAATAATTTTTTTAATAGCTATTTTAATATAAAATCTGACTAAATTTAACTTTTTTTACTATAAGTTTTGAATTTTATTTTTAATATTTAACTATTCACATATTGCAAGCATTGCTTTTTTTAATTCTTCTAGGTCTTTATCTGCGCTTTCCATAGTTTTTTCTTTTACTCCCATATAGAATTTTATCTTTGGTTCTGTTCCTGAAGGTCTTACGCAACACCATGCATCATTTTCTAATTCAAAATATAATACGTTTGATGTAGGAAGTGTTGTTTCTCCTTTCTCACCTGTTATTAAGTTCTTTGTGGTTTTATTTTGATAATCTCTTATTTCTATTACTTTGAATTTTCCTACATTTTCTATTGTAGTATTTCTTAGCTTTTCTATTATTTGTTTTATTTTTTCTTTTCCTTCCATTCCTTTAAGTGTCATTGTTGCAAGAGTTTCTCTATAATATCCATATTTTTCATATATGTTTATCATTTGCTCCCATAGTGTTAATCCTTGTTTTTTGTAAAATGCTGCTGCTTCTGAAAGTAACATTACTGCAACTACTGAGTCCTTATCTCTTGCATGTGTTCCAGCTAAGCATCCATAGCTTTCCTCAAATCCAAATAAATAATCATAAGAATGATTTTGTTCAAATAATTTTATTTGTTCTCCTATATATTTGAATCCTGTTAATGTTCTTATTAACTTTATATTATATTCTTTTGCAATTGCTTTTGTCATATTTGAAGAAACAATTGTTGAAACCATAGCTCCATTTGCTGGTATTAAGTTTCTCTTTTTCTTTTCTGATAATATATATTCTCCTATTAATAGAGCTGACATATTTCCTGTAAATGATACATATTCATTAGTTTTTGGATCTTTTGCATAAACTCCTAATCTATCTGCATCTGGATCTGTTGCAAGAACTACATCTGCATTTTTCTCTTTAGCAAGTTTTAATGCAAGTTCAAATGCTTTTGGATCTTCTGGGTTTGGATAACTAACTGTTGGGAAATCTCCGTTTGGCAATTCTTGTTCAGGAACTACATATACGTTTTTGAATCCTATTTCTTTTAGAATTCTTCTTACTGGAATATTTCCTGTTCCATGTAGTGGAGTATATACTATTGTCATATTATCTGACATTTCTTTTACGATATCCATGTTTAATGATTGCTTTTTTACTTCTTCAATATATCTATCATCAATTTCTTTTCCTATTGTATGATATAGTCCTTTTGCTTCAGCTTCTTCTCTTGTTATTTTCTTTATTTCTGAATAATCTAATACATTATTTACTTCTGTTATAATCTCTTTATCCTTTGGTGGCACTATTTGTGCTCCATCTTCCCAGTATACTTTATATCCATTGTATTCAGGTGGGTTATGACTTGCTGTCACTACTATTCCTGCAATGCATCCAAGCTCTCTTACTGCAAAAGAAAGTTCTGGCGTAGGTCTTAATGATTCAAATCTATATGTTCTTATTCCGTTTGCATTTAAGCATAATGCTGCCATCTCACTGAATTCCTCTGACATATGTCTTGAATCATATGCTATTGCAACTCCTCTATCTTCCCCTTTTTCTTTTTTTATAAAGTTTGCTAATCCTTGTGTTGCTTTTCCTACTGTGTATATGTTCATTCTATTTGTACCAGCCCCAATTACTCCTCTTAGTCCAGCTGTTCCAAATTCCAAATCTTGATAAAATCTGTCTTTTATCTCATTGTCATTTCCTTTTAATTCTAATAATTCTTTTTTTGTAGCTTCATCAAATGCTTCATTTGTGCACCATTCTTCATATTTTTCTAAATAGTTCATTTTTACCTCCTAAATTTTATTAACCTAAAAAGGCATAGCTAAAGCTATACCTTTCTTAGGACGTTTTAAACTTCTTCTTTAACTGTTTCTTTTTTTGATCTTTTATCAAATTGGTATAAAATTATTGTTCCTACTCCTACTAAGAACATTATCATTGAAACTACTGTTCCAACAACTGGTATTTTTCTTAATATGAATAATACTATTGATACAGGTACTATCATTAATACTTTTTTCCAAGCATTATTTACCCAAGATATTTTTGTTATTATAAATTCATTTACAATTATAGTAGCTATAGCAAAGCTCATTATGAATATTGTAAAGTATATCATTAATAATAACATTCCAATTCCTGCTCCTACACCTGTCAAGAATAAGCAAAGTACAATTATTGGAACTAATATTGTAAATGCTACTCCAACTGCAAATGCAAGTAATGTTCTTGTTCCAAAATATTCTTTTGCTTTTTCTACGAATTTAGGTGCTAAGAATATTAGTACTGCATAAAGAACTACTATAAATACTGTATTTTCAAGTCCATCAATTACATAGTCCATTATTGATAATCCAGAATCTTCTGTTTGCTTTTCCTCTGTATATTTTACTTCTCCCATTATTTGGGCTTTATCTATATCTTCTACTTGTTTTCCAGAAGTATAATTGAAGTTTCCATAGCAAACTAAACCTTTACCATTTGCTTCATCTACAACAGTTTCATCTGCAATAGTATTTTCATCAACTGTTCCTTCTTCATTGTTTGTAACTGCTTCATCATATACATCTATATCTGATGCTATTAAATTTACGTTTCTTACTACCATTCCTTTTAAGTTAGCTGTATCTGCTACAAGTCTTAAATCTCTATTTACATATCCTGTATCTGTCATATCAAATTCATTGCAAGCAGCGTACATATCATATACAGCTCCTGCAAAAGTTATTTTATCAGCAAGTACATATGCTTCTATTTGTACTGTAGCGTTTTCATCAAATTCGACATTTTGTGCTATTACGAATAAATTTCCTGCTACAATTCCTGTAATTTTTACATTTGCTCCTATAATGTATACACTACCATCTACTAATTTGTCCATTACATATTCGTCACTTGCAGAATCTCCATATATTACATATAAGTCATCTTCATATATTTCTTCGTCTTCATTAATATGTTCGTCTGTTCCTTCGTCTGTTACTTCCTCTTGTACTTCTACTTCTTCTCCTGTTTCTGATATTGGATCTACTTCACTTGAGTCTGTTGCAAGAACTCTTGCGTTTGTCAAAATAAGTGACATTGCAATTATTATTGATAATACTGTCATTAATAATTTAAATTTTTTCATCTTTACCTCCTAAAATAAATTATTTAATTTTATAATAATAAAATAATTAACATTAAATTTTTTTCTTAAATTCAAATATTTTGTAATAGTAATTTAAATTGCCTTTAATTATTTTTCTATAATTTTTTAAATTCAGTGCTTAGCATTTTAATGAACATACATTTTTCCTATATCTTTTCTATAGTTTAATATTGTATCTACATTTCCTTCTAGTGCTTTATACACTTTTTCTCTTGCTTCGTCCATTGATGTAGATGCATATAATACTGCAAATAATCTTGAATTTCCTACACTTTCATAAGTATTTCCTTCTATATGTTTTGTACTTGCGAAATAAATTTTTGCTCCTTGTTTTTCTATTGCTTCTTGATTTAGAGCAAATTTGCAAGGTTCTTTAGATGCACTTATTGCATAATTAGGGCTTACTACATATACTGTAAATGTATTTATTTTCTTAAATTTGCAGTTTTCTTCGCTTAGTGTTTGATTTTGTATATTGGTAAATAATTCTTCAAACGGTGTTTCAATTGCATTTAATATATTTAATGATTCTGGATCTCCAAATCTTGCATTAAATTCTATGAATTTTATTCCATCACTACATTTGAAGAAACCTCCATATATAACTCCATTAAATTCTAAAGAATCTTTATTTACGTATTCTAATGTTTTTTGCATTAGGCTTTTACATTTTTCTATATCTTCATTTGTTAAGAATGGAAGAAGTCCATTGTCAAATCCTAAACAACCCATTCCTCCTGTTCCTGGTCCTTTGTCTTCATCAAATCTATATGGATAGTCAAATGTTGTTGGTGTAATTACTATATTTTTACCATCTGTGAGTCCCGTTACAGTAAATTCTCTTCCTTCTACTTTATCTTGTATTATTACGTTTCCACTAGAATTTAAACAAGATTTTGCATATTCAAATCCTTCTTCTTTTCCTTTGAAGTGTATTCCACCTACTTTAACTCCTTTTCCTCCTGTTAGTCCTTCTGGCTTAACTACAAAATTATCATTATTATAGCTGTCTATTACTTTCTTCAATTCTTCTTCGTTTGTTAGATTATAGTTATTTATTACCATTTCTGGTGCTATTTTTTGTACTATATCTAACGCATAAGTTTTACTCCATTCAAGTTTTGCTCCTTTTGAAGTTGGTCCAAAAGTTTTTAATCCTAGCTGTCTTGCTAAGTCTATTAATCCGTCTTGTAATAAATTATCACTGCTTATTATACAATTTTCAATTTTTTCATCTTGTATGAATTTTTTTACTAGTTCTTTATTAAATGGATCTCCTATTAAAAATTTTCCATTAGATGCTTGTACGTATTTTGATATTGATGGATTTTCGTAGGGCATTACTGAATAAAGTTTATAATTCTTTGATACATATTCTGCAATTACAGCTTCTCTTCCACCATTACCAAGTAGTAAACATTTTTCCATGTTTTCACTCCTTTCATTTTATATAAATTACTTTTTTACTATTTCATTAATATCTATTAGGCTTTTTTGGTATTCTTTTTCTATCTTTCTTTGAATTATAACTAATTTGATAGCATAATATACTAAAAATACCACTGCTGTTGATACTATTAATGTACTAAATGTTGCATAGTTTATTGAATATAAATATATTAGGTACAAAGTAAATATTGCAATTGTCATAATTTCTATGCCATGTATCCAAAGTGAGCCTTCATCTTTTTTGTATGCATATTCAAATATAATTACTGTTCCTATATATAATATAATTGAAAATACTTTTAAATCCATTTTATAAGTATCTGTTGGAATATTGTACATTCCAAAGTTCAAAGCTGCTAAATATATCATAACTATGGCTGTTATAATCATATTTTCAAATACTTTTGCATTTATTTTTTCTTTAACTGTTTTTGGTATTTGTTTCTTTTTTTCTAATTCTTCGCCTAATTTTTCTATATTTTCATTTTTCTTTCTTTCTTCTCTTTTCATATGCTTACCTCCAACCCAATACAAACTTTTAAAGCCCACCATATATTTTTAATTATGGCGGACTTTTAATCTATACTTATGCTCTTGGATGCGCTTTTTTGTATATGTTTTGTATTGTTGCATCTTGGAATTGCATATATATTTGTGTTGAAGATATATCTGAATGTCCTAACATTGTTTGAATTGCTTTTAAATCTGCTCCATTTTGTAAAAGATGTGTTGCAAACGAATGTCTTAGTATGTGAGGTGTTATATCTTTGTTTATATGTGCTTGTTCTTTATAGTATTTTACTATTTTCCAAAATCCTTGTCTTGTTAATCTTTGACCATTTGTATTAACAAATAATGCTTTTACATTGTCATCTTTAATTAATATGTTTCTTGAATTTTCTATATAGTCTTTTAATGCTTTTATTGAAAGTGTTCCTAAAGGAATATTTCTAGATTTGTCTCTTCCTCTGCAAGATACAAAACCTTCTTGCAAATTAACATCATCAATATCTAGAGAAATTATCTCAGTAACTTTCATTCCTGTAGCATAAGCAAATTCTAGCATTGCTTTATCTCTAATTCCTTTTAAATCTACATTTTTTGGTTGTTCCAATAAAAGTTCTACTTCTTGAGATGTTAAAACTGATGGTACTCTTTTTTCTATTTTAGGAGATTGTATTCCATTTGTTGGATCTCTTTTTATCTTTTTGTTTCTTAATAGATATTGATAGAAGGACCTAATTGATGCTAAACTTCTTGAAATTGTAGAGCTCTTTTTACCTATATCATTCATATATGTTAAATAATCTTTTATTCCATCTTCGTCAACTTTTAAATAATTAATTTTATTTTCATCTAAGTAATCACTATATTGTAATATATCTCTTTTATATGATTGTAAAGTATTTTGTGATACTTTTTTATCCTTTTCAATGAAATCTAAAAAATTTTTTATTTGTTTTTGCATTGTCCTCTCCCTCTCTCTTTATTAACATAAGATATATATGTTATATCAAATTCCGAGAAAATTGTAAATAGATTTTTTTAAATTTTTACAAAATGTTTATTGTAGACATAATTAAATTTGATGATATGTATGCTTCAAGTAAAGAAGCTACTAGCAGTAAGCTACTCATTATTGTGCAAAAAAGTGTGTGTCTTAATATTTCAAGTTTTATGTTATCTTTTCCTTTATCTTTCATAATTGATTTATATAATCTTATTCCGACTATTTGCTAATGCAAAAATTGTTGGTATAAATATTATGTTCTGCACAAGTAAACTAGAAAAAATAAATATACTTCCGACTTTTCGTTCCTAATGTTGCAATTATGCTAGATATACTATATCCAAGGCAAAAACCTCTAAAACATATTTCACCATAGACAACAAAAATTCCAAATACTGTGAGTCCTGCAAACCATAATAGTAATGCAATTAGTAAGTTTTGTTTTACTGAACTCATAAACAATTTGATATAGTCTATACTTGCATTGCCTTTTAATTTTTCTGTAAATTCCGTAATATATGTGCTTATTTCTTCCTTTTGTACCTCATTTACATTATTTATAAAGAGTACTCCCAATACTACTCCTATTAAAAAAATTATCGTAAGTATAACATAATTTTTTAAGTTATTCATTATATGTGCTTGTAAAATTCCTCTTGTCTGATTGTTTTTTAATCTAGTCGTTCTTTTGTTTTGCATTACATATCCCTCTCATATTTTATAATTTCCTTAATCAATGTTTATGTAATACATTTAAAAAAAGAACTATCTGTTTTATTTATTCAACTAAAATATTTTTAAGTTACTTGCTTTTATTTTAATTTTTGTTTGCAGTTACCTTTCCATATACACCGCCACCACCTGCTGATATTTCTAGCTTTCCAAGTTTAGCATCAATAATATTTTTTGCAATCTTTTCTCCGCATACTGCTTCTATATCATCAAATGATAATTTATGTAATATATTCATTTCTGTCTCGAAATTATCTAGTAATTTATTTATTGTTTTTCCTCCAAGTCCTGGTATAAATGTTAGTGGTATTTGGTAATTATATGGCGGTCTATTTTCAGGGCTTTTAGTCTTTTCTTTGTCTTTTATTATTTCTATTCTATCTAAAACTCCCATTGTTATGTTTCTACTGTCACATGTATCACATTTTGTAACAGGAGCTTTACCTTCTATTCTTTTTTCACATACTTCGCAGTAGGTTCTATGATATTTTCCGAAGTTTTGGATCTAAGCCATAATTGCTTAATATTTTTCTATTGTCTTCATTTTTTATTGCTTTCATTAATTCTTTGAAACTAATATCTTCTACTTGTATTTTGTTGTATTCCCTTGCAATTTTAGGAAGTGAATGTGCATCTGAATTTGTTAAAAATGTCTTTCCTTCTAGCTCAGATATTTGATCTGCCAAAAATGTATCTGAACTAAGTCCAAGCTCAATCGCTGGGACTTTTTCATATTTTTCTTTAAATATTCTTTCTAATCTTCTAGTACAATTGCCATAAAAGCTCTTATGTGGCGTAAATGCATGAGCTGGTATTAGTACGCCATTATATCTTTCTACTATATCAATTAAATCATATGCAGAAATATCTGCTCTTTGGGAACTTAATGTTATATTTTTTATATGTTTTTCCATCTCTTTTGAAAAGCCTTTTATATCTTTTAGGCATGGAAAATAGCATAAGTTATGGGCACTTCCTGTTTTTCCTTCTTCTGTTACTTCTGATGTTTCAATTTCGCTACCCAATATTATGCATAGTTTATCTTTATATATAATTCCCCCATCTGAGAGTTCTGTTGCTTCTCCAGTTCTTAAAAAGTCTTCTATATCTTCTATTACATAAGGCGAAGCAGAATCTATTATTCCAGCAATATTTATACCTTTTCTTTCTACACATTCTTTTGCAATATTTTCAAAATTTAGACTTCTTGCTGCTGTTATTTTAATTGGCTTATTATTTTTTGTTCTTCCAATATGTATATGTAAATCTGCAAATGCTTCGTACATTATTATTTCCTTCTTTTCTGGTTTTATCTCTCTTCATATCCTATTTCTTCTGATATTTCATTCTTTCTTTGATTTATTCTCTTGGTTGATTTATCCTCTCTTAGTGCTTGTGGTGTTTTTCCTCCAAATTTGCAGTCTAAGTATTCTCTTGCATTTTGTGAAAGTCTTGCTAAGGCTACTTCATCTGCTACTTCTTTGTTAACATCATTATTTGATACAGTTCCTAGTTCATTCATGCTACAGCACCTTCTTTCGAATAAATAAATTCTTTAAATTTATCTAAATATCTGTTGTTTACATTCTTTAAATTTCTGTTTTCAATTACATGCATTGCTTCATCTATAGAATATCCTTTTCTTTCTGGTCTATCTAAAACTAATCCACCAAAATTATCTACAAGTTCTAGTATGTCACTTTCTTTTTCTCTATTTTCATTTCCTAAATATCTATTTACTTCTGTGCATATCTTACAAAATTTTTTTGAAAATCCTAATGTTTCTAGATATTCTGCACCATCTATTGCATATTTCTTTATTTTTTCTATATCATATGACATTATATTTTTCTTACATGCATATAAAAGGCATGCTGTAACTACAAGATTACTATCTACATCCAAATTCATTTTTTCTATAAATAATCTTGCTATTTCTGCTTTTAGTATAACTGAATTATCAAAAAAAATATTAGTTCTTTTTTGCAAATAATATGCTATTTCCATTTTTTTTGCATAATCTTTTTCTCCTAAGATATAGTCTGCGAAAGTTTCCATATCTATACCTCCAACAATCCTCTTATGTTTTCTATTTTTTATTACTAAAAAATGTTTATTTTGGTTTCATTTTACATCTTTATTATATTGTAAAGATAGTTTTTTTTCAATAATGTAACATAATTGTAATATAAATGTTTTTCTTTTGTAATATTGGATTCGTGATTGTTTTTAATTTTAAAATTCTTAAAATTAATTTTGAATAATTAAATCAATACTGCTCCTATAATTCCAGCATCATTTTTGTGTTCTGCTACAAAAATTTTAGGTACTGTATGATTAAATGTCATTTTATTTTCTCTTATTTCATTTGTAATTTTATCTAGCAATAATTCTCCACAATATGCAAAGCTACCGCCTAATGATATTGCTTCTGGCTCAAATATATTAATATAGTTTGCTAAAGCTATACATAAATCCTTTATGTATTCATCAACTATATCTTTTACACTTTCCATATCTTCTAACAAAATTCTATCTAATTCTTTTCCTGATATTTCTTTTACCTTTTTTCTTTTTGCAATTTTTTCTTTTAAAACTTTCATTGAACAATAGCTTTCTATGCATCCAGAATTGCCACAAGAGCATTTTTTTCCGTCTACCCTAATTACTACATGTCCCAATTCAAATCCTGGGTATTTTTTTGATTTAAGAAGTTTACCATCTAAAAATACTGCTCCTCCAACACCAGTTCCTAAGCACAAAAATATGCAATCATCATATTGTTTTAAACTTCCATATTGCTTTTCACACATTGCTGCACATTTTCCATCATTTGCAAGTGAAATTTTTTTGTCTTTATAATGCTTGCTTAATATATCAACTATTTTAAAGTTTTCAAGTCCTAAATTTTTGGCTTTTACAATTTTTCCATCTTTACAGGTTCCAGGTGCTGAAATACCTATCTTTTCTATATCTTTTATATTAGTTTTCGTTTCTTCTAGTATTTCAGTTATATTTGAAACTACTCTTTCTTCAATTATTTTTTCGATATTTTTCTTGTCTTCTTCCTCAAAACTTTTTTCTTTTTTTAAAATAATTGTACCTTTTTCATCAATAAGTCCAACTGCTATGTGGCTTCCACCCAAATCTATACCTATTCGCATATTAACCTCCCATACGATATTTATAGTTTTAAATTTTAGTACAGTAGTTTTAGAAATGCTAATATTTCTATTTAAAATGTAACTTTTAATTCATTTCCTTTATTGCTTTTCTTGCAAGCTCATCACATCTATTGTTATATTCATTGTCACTATGTCCTTTTACTTTTATAAATGATACCTTATGTACTGTTGTTAAATAATCTAATTCTTCCCAAAGTTCGCGGTTTTTCACACTCTCTTTTTGTGCATTTTTCCAACCGTTTTTCTTCCAGTTTGCTATCCATTTTTGGTTAAAAGCATTTACTACATATGCACTATCACTATACAAATCTACTTCACATGGATATTTAAGGAGTTTTAATCCTTCAATTACTGCTGTAATTTCCATTACATTATTAGTAGTCTCTTTTTGTCCACCTGATATTTCTTTTTTTACATCTTCATACATAAGTATGGCTCCCCAACCTCCAGGTCCTGGATTTCCAGAGCAAGCTCCATCTGTATAAATAGTGACTTTTTTCATCTTTATCCTCCATTTTTTATTCTAAAAATAATTGCATTATTTTCACTTTTATGATATTATATCAATAAATATTATTGTTGTAAAGGAGAAGATAGTATGGACAACGTTCTAGCTATAATAGGTGAATATAACCCTTTCCATAACGGACATCTTTACCATTTACAAGAGACAAAAAAATACACTAATGCAAATTATTCTATTGCTGTAATGTCTGGTAATTTTGTTCAAAGAGGTAATGTATCTGTTGTAGACAAATGGACAAAAGCTAAAATGGCTATTTTAGGTGGTATAGATTTAGTTATAGAACTACCATGTATATATAGTATTTCTAGTGCCGAGAACTTTGCTCTTGGTGCAATTAAAATGCTTAATTCTTTAAAAGTTGTCGATACTTTGTCTTTTGGATGTGAGATTAATGATATCTCTATTTTAAAAGAATTTGCCCATATTCTTACAGAAGAACCTGAGGAGTTTAAGTCTCTTCTTAATCATGAATTATCAAAGGGTATTTCATTTCCTAAGGCAAGAGAAAATGCTTTACTTATGTATTTAAATGACATAAGAAAATATGCAAATGTTTTATCTTCACCTAATAATATCCTTGCAATAGAGTATTTAAAAGCCTTAGATATAACAAGGTCAACTATTGAGCCCATTGCTATTAAAAGATATGGTCCTGACTACAATAGTAGAATGATAGTAGATAATATTGCAAGTGCTACCTCTATTAGAGAACTTGTAAATCAAAAGAATTTTTATGCATTAGATAAAGTTATGCCTAAAACTTCGTATGATATATTAACAGAAGCTATAAAAAGAGGTCACTATGTAAATGGTATAGAAACGTTTGAAAAAGAAATAATGTTTACTCTTAGAAATATGACTGTTGCAGAAATTGCAAATCTTCCTGATGTAAGCGAAGGTCTAGAGAATTTGATTAAAAATGCTGCAAACTCTTGCAATACTTTGCCTGAATTTATGAATATGGTTAAATCTAAAAGATATACTCAAACTAGACTTTATAGAGTACTTCTTTATGCATTATTAGGATTCACTAAAGAAGATATGGAAAACTCTAAGAAGATTGATCCATATATTAGAGTTTTAGGTTTCAATTTAAAGGGACAGAAGTTACTTTCTGAAATATATCATGCTAATAAAAAACTACCTATTGTTACTTCTGTTAAAGATTTTACAACTACTTGTAGGAATAAAAAACTTCTAATGATGCTAGAAAAAGATATTCAAGCAACTAATACATATACTTTGGGTTATGATTTTGATTCATACTCAAATTTAGATTATACAACTAAACTTTCTGTATATTAAAAAATATATACATTTTAAATAAGTATAGCATTCATTGCTATACTTATTTTAGATAACAAACAATAAGAAAGAAGGTGATTACCGTGGAAGATTTAGTATCTAGAGCTAAAAATGGTGACAAAGATGCCTATGCCGAGTTATTCTTAGATGTAAAAGATGAGTTATTTAATATAGCACTTAAAATACTCGGAAATAAAAGTGATGCTGAAGATGTAATGCAAGATGCTCTATTAATTGCATATGTAAATATTAAGAAACTCAAAAATAATAGCCAGTTCAAAGCTTGGATAAAAAAGATACTCGTCAATGAATGCAAAAAGTTTATTAAACTTAAAAACTCTAATACAAATATGCTTGAACGTTATGCTGCTTCTAAAAATTTTGAAGATGATTTCAAAATTGATGAAATCGACTTTGATAAGATAATGAAATTGCTATCTGATACTGATCAACAAATCTTTTCATTGTTTTATGTTGATAGGCTTACTACTAAACAAATTTCTACAAGATTAAATATTAATGAAAATACTATTAAAAGTAGACTTAAAATTGTTAGAGATAGACTTAGAAGTAAATACAGTTATATGCTTACTATCATTGCAGTTTTGATAATGGCTACTGGTGTTGTATTCGGTAGTATTGCTCTTATTAATTACATTATTGAGCAATTTGATTTACACGACGTTGGATATAATAATGATAATGTATTAGATGCTGTTGCTGATAGAGAATGGGTTCAAAATGTTGATATGGATTATATAGAATTAGATGATAATTATTCTATTAAGGTAGATTATTTGTTATATGATGATATAAATTTGTATATGATTTTTGATTTACAATCTAAGTCTGGCTTTGGTGAATACAATAGGTTTAGTTTACCTAGTTTGAAAGTTGAAGATGAAAACGGAAATGTATTAGTTGATATCTATGGTTGGTCATCATCTAATCAATTAGCATTAATGTCTGGCTTAAAGAATATAGAGGTTTCTAATAATCATATTAGAGAATTAAGTTATAGCATTGCTAATGGTTTTCCTAGTATGGATAATTTAACAATAAGTATTGACAGTATAGCACTTTATACTCAAAATAATGATATAGAAACAAACAGCAACAAATATTCTTTTAATAGTGTTTCTTTTGATATAAAACTTGATGACAAATTTAGAAATAAAACTTCTCATACATATTCTATTATTAGTCAAAGTGATAATTTGTCTTTTGAAGTGGAAAAAGCAATATTTTCTGATACTGGATTTTATGCAATAATCAAGACTAAAGATGATTATATAAAATTTCTTTTAGAGGATGGAAGCAAAAATTTATATAACTATTCCATAAGATTATTAAATATTCCTAATAAGGATCGTTCAATTTTCTATTTCTTTATTGCTTCAAATATTCCAGCTGAATATAGTAATAATATTATTTTAAAAAATAAAAAAGATAATTTTCAAAAACTTCAACTTCGTTTCTAGTAAAAAATATTCCAGGGTAAATTATTTACCCTGGAATATTTTTATTTCTTAACTTTATTACCAACTATATGAAGTAACTTTTGCAGTTATAACTGCATCTGGATTATCACACTCTAATCTTATCCTTGCATCACTTCCACCAGATAATCCTAAATATATATAATCAAATTTATTGTTTAATCCATTAGCTATCATTTTATATGTATGTGTTTTATGTGTTTTTTGCACATATACTTCAACTGTTATTTCTTGTCCTACAACTGTTGACTTTGCGCCAACTTCTACTGCCATAAATGTTCCGTCATATGATTTTACATCTTGAGTCCATGTCGTAAATGAAAAAACTCCTGGTGAAAAATATGCATTAGGTGATACTACATTACCACCATTATTACCAGTACTTGCCTTTACTGGTGCACAAGGAAATACCATAAGAAGTGCCATTACTATAATACTCATCTTTAGTAAATAGTTTTTAACAATTTTTTTCATGTTTTTTACCTCCTTATATTATTTTTTATGACTAAATTTTATTAATTTTTCAATTTTTTGAAAATTTTTTAAAGTTTTTTACAAAAAGGGTCAACTTTTTTTCAAAAAAATATATCTATATATATGTAACATCTAAAAAAAGGAGGTTGATGAAAATGAGATGTATAATTCTTACTGAGAATTTATATTTCGTAAAAAATGTTCTAGAGAACGTAAATTCAGGCATATCTTTCAGTGTTATCACCAATGAAAAAGAATTTAGAGAAACTGCTAAAGAAAAAGAAATTGGTATAATATTCTTAGATAATGACTTAGATGAAGGATTCAAAAATTTTGTCTTAGATATCTATAAAAATTGCACTATTGTCGTTAGATTAGACAAAGATTTTGAAAATGGAATTCTAACAACTAATATTTCACTTCAAATGAATAGAATTGTAAATCATCATCAAAAAGAACTTGTTAGAAGTAAAATAATTACAGAATTACGTAATTTAGGATATAGCTTAAAGCATCAAGGTACATATTATTTGACAGATGCCATATTAGAAGTACTTTATAGCAGAGCTGCAATAAGTCATAATTTAAGAAGTGACATTTATCCTGTTCTTGCTAAAAAATATGGTAAAACAACTCACAATATAAAAAGTAGCATTCATAAAGCAACTGAGTATATGTATTTAAATTGTGATGGCGAGAAAATCAAAGATTATTTTGACTTTGATGATGATGTAAGGCCTAGCATTAAGCAAGTTATATTTGGAATCATTAACAAAATTGCTTAATTGCAAATGTTTCATCTATGCTGTTTGTTATTTGTTGTTCAATTATTTAACAAAATTTTATCTATTAATAATATTTGTTTTATTCTATAAAATGCCTAAAATCTATTTTAAGATTTTAGGCATTTCTCTGTATTAACATAATAAGTTATTTTTAATTTATTTCATACTAAATTTGAATATAATATGCTTTCATTTGCTATACTATCTCTTTTTTACATTTTTATTTTACTTTTTCATCTTTTATTATTTTTCCATCTGCAACTGTAAGTATTCTATCTGCTTCTTTAGCAATTTTCTCATCATGTGTTACAAGTATTATTGTTTGGTTATATTCTTTATTAGATTTCTTTAAAAGTTCTATTATTTCTTTTGAATTTTGACTATCTAGGTTTCCGGGTAGGCTCATCTGCAAGTAGTATTTTAGGCTCTTGGAGTAAACTCCTTCCTATTGCTACTCTTTGTTGTTGTCCTCCTGATAACTCATTTGGTAAGTTTTTTCTTCTATCTACTAGTCCTAATTTTTCTAATAATTCATTTAATTTGTTATTATCTACTTTTTTATTGTCAAGTTTTATCGGAAGTCCCATATTCTCTTCTACGTTTAATACTGGTATTAAATTATAGAATTGATAAATTAAAGCTACATCTCTTCTTCTAAATTGGGCTTGTTTTTCTTCACTTAAAGAATAAACATTTACCCCATCTATTGTTACTGTTCCGTGAAGTAGGTTTATCTACTCCTCCTATCATATGTAAAAGTGTAGATTTTCCGCTTCCACTTGCTCCTACTATTGCAACAAATTCGCCTTTTTCGACTTCGAATGAAACATTATCAACTGCTACTGTCTTTGTCTCCTTTTCACCATAAATTTTACTTAAATTTTCAACTTTTAATATGCTCATATTTACCTCCTATGGCAGATTTGCCTGTTTTTTTATTAACTTGTAAGTACGAAACTTACACAAATTGTTAACTAAAATATTTTTTTATACATATATTTCATCATATCATTATTTTTTAGAATTTTATATAATTTAAGTTTACATGTATGATTATATCATATATTTTATTTTTTATATACCCTACTTAAATATTTTCTCTTCTAATTTCATCCATTATATTTTTCTTTTTCACTCTATGCCTTGCAACTATTATTGCTAAGAATATTATTACATAAACTAAAATTATTGCATAGATTACTTGTATAAATGGTAATTTAAACAAATATAGTTCCTTATCTATTGTATATTTTCCAAGCAAATACAAAAATCCAAAACTAAATATTGTTCCAAATACTATACCACTAAATCCATATAATATTCCTTCTAGTAGTAACATCTTATCTATCTGTCTTTCTGTCATACCAATAGATCTTAATACAGCAAAATCTTTTTTTCTAAATATTGTACTTGATGAAATTATATAAAAGATATTTGTCATGCAAAAGACTGTTATCATTATATCCACAATATAAAGTATAAATGTTACAAGTTTCTTTAAACTTCCTTCTTCATTTCTCTCTTGATATAGATTTTCGCCATGAATAATATATTCTCTTGTAAGTTCTTTATTTTCTTCTAGTAAATCGTCTATTTCATAAGGTTTATCTGTTGATATATATATGTTAGATTCTTTAATTGTACCATTTTCTACTTCTTTATTATACATGTCTTTGCTTAAAATTAATATTAATACTGTACTATAATCTCTTAATTTATAATCTTCTGTCATATATGGCTCTAGTGAATCTATTAAACCTGCTATTTTTAAATTACATATATTTTCTCGTTTCAATCTATTTATAGCAGAAATTGTTATTTCGTCTCCGAGGTACATATTTTGTTAATTCAAATTTATCTCCATAAGTAGAATTTTCTACTTCCTGTGTATTTAATAATATACATTCATTCTCTTCTAGTTTATCAAGCCCTGCCATCTTTAAGATAGCTTTATAGGTCTCATCATCAAAATAGTATGGCATAACTGTAAAATTATATTTCTCTCCATCATAATTTGTACTTCCATTTGCAAAATCTATAATTGTAGTTCCTATGTCTGCTTGTTTATTACCAGTTAATATTTCTGTCATAACATCTGAAATTTTATTTACAGGTACTTCTATTTGATAATCACTATAACTTGAGTTATTTGATTTGTTAAGATAAAGTGCATCTGTTCTTACAACATATCCTTTTAGTAAATTATTTTCTTTTAAATAATTTATAACTCCATCTACTAAGTCAATTTGACATTCTAATTTATAATCATCATATGTAAGTTTGTTTGCATTCTGCAAGAAATTTGTTATTATTCCATTTATAATCAAAAAGATGAGTACACTTACTGTAATTGATGAAACCATGCTCGTATGTCTCGCTTTTTGATTTTTTGTGTATCTATATGCCAATTCTCCTTCTTGCTTAAAAATTTTTTTCACTACAAAAGGTACTTTTTTCTTTTTTGATTTTCTTTTACTATTTCCGTTTATGCCTGAAATAATATCTATTCTATTTATTTTTGCAAGTGGCAATAATGTTGCAAAAAATACAATAATATACAAGATTATGGCAGTTAGTAATATTGCACCTATTGGGAAGTTTAAAGAAAATGTTGTATGATTTATTTCAAATGACATGTAATTTTCATAATTGCTTACAATATCTGCAAGTGAATTTATTACAAATATTGATATAATATAACCGACAATTATTCCAATTATTATTCCTATTGTTCCAATAATTGTACCTTCTTTTAAGCACATTTTTCTTCTTTGTGATTTACTCATACCAAGTGAGGAAAGCATTTCAAATTCTCTAATACGTTCTCTATATGTTATTGTAAAGCTTGTAATAATTAGTATCATTCCTGCTAGTCCTATAATGCATATCACAACTATTCCGTATTAAAATAAAAGTATGAAAAGATGCATTATTGTTTGCAGAGCTTCCTAATATTTCTAGTAATTCCTCATTATATATTACTTTGTCTGTAGGCATTTCTAGCTCTTGCATTTCTGGAGTTAAATCTCCTCCGATTATTCCTATGATACCAAGTAATTCATTAACCTCTTCTCTTAAGCTATCATCAGATTTTTCTAGTTTATCTCTATTAACTGGTATAACTTTTTTAGTATTTGGAATTTCCTCTAGTCTTAGCTTTTGTGTTAATGCAGATGTAACATCATAAATATTGCGTGTGTTCTTCATAAGGATACTCATATTTACTATTTCATCATCTTCCAAATTTTCTCTTTCTAAAAATGTTATTCCTGCTATCCTAACATCTTTTCCATCTGAAAAATTAGGATTATGTGTATTTTCTTCTATTTTTTCTGCAATACCAACAATTTTATATTTCTTTGTTTCTCCTTCAAAGGTTAACTCTAATTCATCACCAATTTTTTTTCTCTCTTTTAATCCATATAGAGTTAAAGCTTCTTCATCAACTATAATTTCATTAGAATTTTCGGGCATTCTTCCTTTTTGTAAGTAAATACCACTATTTTTTATTTTATTTTCATCATAGCCTAATAGGTGTATTCTTTTAACATATGTAGTAGAACCCGACAAATTTTCTTCCGACATTCCGTAATCATACCAGATTGAGCATTCTTTTATATCTTTATTTTTTTCTATTTCTATTGCATTACTGTATTTTAAACATAAGAATTCTGCTTCCCAATTTCCTTTGTTCCTTACTTTAGTTTCTCTATAATTTTGATAGCTTGTAAAAATTATTAATAGAGTTGTAATAAGTATGCTTACAAGTATTACTGCTATTATTGTTCCAATTGTTCTTTTTTTGTTTTTCTTTAAGTATTCTATGGTTAATTTAGTAGTAATTTGCATTAGAATTTTCCTCCCCATTATTTTATGGCATAATTATATCATATTACTTGTCAAAAAACATAAAATAAAAAAAATCTTAATAATTCTAAAAAAATTTTAAATTTTTTAGGTTAGTAATTCTTAAGAAAATTAAATAATAAAAAAAAAAACAGAAATGACATAATAATCATTCCTGCTTTTTATTTTTATTAATCTTCATCTATAAAATCAAATTCATCTTTGAATTTCTCTTTGAAGATTTCAAATACTTTATTTAGTACTTCTTCATCTTCAACACTTATATAAGATTCTTCGTCTTCTGAATCAGTATCTTCAACTTGTAAGATTACTACTTCTCCTGGCTCTTCTTCGTCTTCATCTGTTGGTAATAATATTACATATTCCTCTCCATCTAATTCAACTAAATCTAGAAATTCAAAATTTACTTCATTACCATCTTCATCATTTAGTACTATGATGTTGTCTAATTCTTCATCCATTATTATAATTCTCCTTTCAGAATTTTTTTTTATATTTATATAACACATTGTATCTCTACAATTTTAATGACTTTGTTTATTCATATACATTTCTAATATATATACTGCTGATATTGTATCTACTATATTTCTCTTTTCTTTATTATCTACATTTAAAAAGTTCATAGTTTTATGTGCAGCAACTGTTGTTAATCTTTCATCAACTGTTACTATATTTATATTATTGAATTTACATTTTAATTTATGTATAAATTTTTTTGTAACTTCTACTCTTTCTCCTTCAGTTCCATTCATATTTATTGGCATACCAATTACAAATGTAGAAATTTCATACATTTTAAGTATTTCTTCCAGTCTTTTTAATACTATTTTGTCATTTCCTTTATGATGTATTGTTTCGAGTCCTTGTGCCGTTATATTTAAATCATCTGATATGGCTAACCCTACTCTTGCATCACCATAATCAATCCCGAGACTTCTCATATTATTCTTCTATTCCTATATAGAATTTTACCATTTTCTCTAATAATTCATCTCTTTCGACTTTTCTAATAATGTTTCTTGCATCATTGTGGCTTGTTATATATGTTGGATCACCTGATAATATATAACCTACTATTTGGTTTACTGGATTATATCCTTTTTCTTCAAGTGCTTTATATACTTCTTTTAATACCTCTTTGTATTTTACGTTGTTTTCATTTTCTACTTTAAAATTCATTGTTTTATCAAAATCCATTTTTACTTCCTCCTCAAAAATATAATTATTAAATATTATTAATGTCGCTTTCATTTGCATCTGCTGTGTCTAAGTATTCTTCTAGTTTTTTTAATACTAATTCTAGTGCTGTACCTTTATAATATGTTGTAAGAACAAAATTCAATTTTGGATTTGTCATTACAACTTTCTTTTTCTTTCCTGTCTTACTTTTTTCATTTTGTTCTGTTGCAATTACATCTTCTACTTGCAATGCTTCTACTTCTTTCTTTAAGTCATTTAAAAATTCTACTACACCATCAATCTCTATTCCTGAAAATGCTATTGCAAATTTAGGTCCCATATATCTAACAAATAGGTATTCTGGTGATATCTTGTCTTTAATATAGTCACAAACATCAATAATCATTTGGTTTCCTGTGTCTCTATTTACTCTTCTATTAGTTTCTTCTAGATTTGTAATTTTAAACATACAAATTGTTGATGTTGTGTATTTATCTATTATATTTCTTCCTTCCTCATATAAATATTCTGCAGTTTTTAAATCTGAATATAAATCTTGTCTAGTAATGCTTTCTACTATATTTTGATAAGAAACTATTTTTAGTATTGATATAATATTTTCTTTTACTACTTCTAGAATAGTTGTATCAACTGTATCAAAAGCATGCATTTTTCCACTTTCGATTATCCAATATCCTATATACACATTGTCTATATATAATGGGAAAAACATTGCTGATTTAGCTCGTCCAAATTCCATTTTTTGATATGGTAATCTTTCATCTTCTTTGTTTACGGTTATATATTTAGGTTTTGTTGTTGTTATACTATCTTTAAATATTTCTTCATCTTGTAAGCTTCTTAATGTATCCCAATGTTTATGATCAACGTTTGAAGCTTTTACAACATATTCTGTACCATCAAATATTACTATTGTTGAATATTTAATAGCATATTGTTCTATCAATATATCATTAATTTTTGCTATTTTCTCATCTACACTACTAGCATCTCCAACAGTACTCATAAAATCTTGTAAAACATTTAAGCTTGTAACTTTTTGGTTTATATCTTTAAAATTCTTTATTCTAGTGCTAATTATTATGTTATATATTAATAGTGCTATTATTATTGCTACTAGTATTATTATTACAGTGAATACCATTGTTTTCTCCTTCCTGGTAATTATCTTTATTGAATTACTTAAATTGTTTCTTCATCATGTCTAATGTACTATTCATACTTCTTGTAAATTCGCTCATTTCCTCACTCTTGTTACTATTTGCAAATTTATTGTTTTTCTCATAATTTGGTCTAAATCTATTATTAACCAATGGATAAACCATTTCTGCTAGTTTTTTTAGTTCTGACATGAATTGTTTTGAATAGCCATTTGTAGTTACTATGCAATCAACCATTCCTGATAAGTATTTTGACAATACATCTTCATCAAAAGAAATTGTAACATTAGGTATTTTATCTTTGTCAAATAACTCTCTCATAAATGACATTTCTGGGTCGTTATAACATGACATTCCACCAATTATTGCAGATGTCGTTAATCCTCTTACTCTCATTGTTTTATTTATAACAGCTTTAAGTTTTTCTGGTTTTAAGATATTATTTGATTGTAAGTCTCTTAAGAATGCTGTTAGTGGTTGAATTGTTAGTATATCCATACTTTGAACTAGATATATTTCTTGTGCTAAAGCAAAATATTCATATGGTGTTTGGAAATCAGTATCTATTAAAACTAATGAGAATTCTTTTACAAGTGCTGAAATAACTGATTCTACGTCTTGTACTTCTACTCTTTTACCTGGAACTGATGTAAATACAGTTAAATTTCTGCTTACATTGATTCCATCAACTATATTTTGTTCTAGACTTTCTAAACAATTTTGTACTTTTCTTCTTAATGGCTCTTCATTTTTTGTATATATATAATATGAATTTTTATTAGAAGTTACATCTAATATTGCTGTATTGATTCCAGATTTTGCAAAATAATCTGCTATATTATTTATTAAGAAAGATGTTCCTGCCTTTGATGTTCCAACAAAAGCGACTACTTTCTTATCTTTTGAAAGTAATCTTGCAAGATTTCCTGTTTCTGATTTTACATCTCTTGTTTGTATTTGATTATCTTCTTCTACTTGTGATTTTCCACCTAAATTATATAAATTCATATTTTCTTGTTGTTCATTTTCTTGTTTTTCTATTGCTCTTCTGCCCATAGGTCTAAATATTTCTCTTGTTGGCTCTGGATTAGGTTGAATTTTTGCTGTTTTTTCTTCAATATTAGGTAGAGTATCGTTTTCAATTTCATCAAAACCTGGTAATGTATTTTCTTCAAGCTCATCAAAACCTGGTAGAGTATTCTCATCAATTTCATCAAAACCTGGTAACATATTTTCTTCCTCAGGTTCTACTTGTTTTTTAGGTCTTCCTCTTCTCTTTGGCGTTGCTTCTTCTAATTTTTCAGATTCTGGAACTACTTTTCTAGGTCTTCCTCTTCCTCTTTTTACTGGTTGTTCTTCCATTCCTTTAATTTCTGGAATTTCTTCACTTAAACTACCAAATGCAGCTCCTTCTGTACTAACTATTGGTTCTTCATTTGCAGTTTTCTCTGGTATTAAATCTGAAAAAGCGTCTTCTTCCATTATAGGTCTTCTTGGTGTTTTTGGTTCTATTGGTTGAAATTGTTCAAAATCTAATTGTGTTTGTTTTTCTTCATGTACTGGTTCATTTGGAATATTATTTACATTTATATTATTGTTATTGTTTTCTACTTTTTTTGTTAATTTTCTTACATTATTTGTGTCAACAGAAGATGGTATTACTACAGGTCTTGTAAGTCTATTCTTGCTAGCATTTGTTTCTATAAATCCTATTTTTAAGTCATTCTTCTTTTCTTCTTTTGCTTGTTTTTTATATGTTCCTTCTCCAAATGTCATAATTGATTGATATTTAGGAGATTCTGCTTCTAGTACTGCTTTTACTCCTATTGGTAAAAATTTAGTTATTATTCTAAGTTGTGCATCATTATATTGAGCTGCAATATTATTAAAGCTCTCTACATATCTATCTTGATTTTTTCCGAGCTTTTTATAGTGTGTTAATATATTTTGAATTTCTGTTTCACTTACGCTATCTTCTGATTCAGCTTGATAACTAACTTCTTCTGTTTCAATTTTGTAATATGTTTTAGCTTCTTTTTTTGTACGTGGTTTATTTAAAAGTTTACAAACTTCTGGTATGGTTCTATCGCTTCCAAGTAAAGCGTCATACATACCTATTGAAAATAACTTAGATAATAAATTATCAGATTTTGAGCGTCTATCAGCAGCAATGAAAATTATTGGTATATCACTTCCACCACCACTTATGGCCTCATCACTAATCTTGTCTAATTGTTCGAATAAAAATTTATCAATAATATCAAAATTATTATTTGTATAAGGCTCTAAATCTTCACTTATAACAACTCTATCATATGTTTGATCCCTTTGTAATTCTTTAACTATTGCATTAAAATAATAAACATTTTTACCAGAAATTATTTCTCTGTATTCCTTTTGGTACAATTTAATAATTGACTCTGATATACTTTCATTATTAACCGCAAATAAAACTTTCATTTGTTAACTCCTTCCAAAACCTTTTATTACAATAACAAATACTAGTGGTAATACTTGTGCTATTACAAATAATGTAATAAAGGCTATCATTGTATAAAAACCTTTGTATCTTACATCTAATTTTCTAATACCTATAACATATTGATATATGGCACTTATGCTTATTCCTAAAAAGCAAAATGGAATACTAAATACTTGTATTCTATTCAAAATAAATGCTGTAAGTCCGTAGGCTTGTGAGCCATAATCTTCTACATAATCATCTAGATCTTTTTTCTGTTTTTCTGATATTTCAATAAGTTTACTTCCTGTATCTGAGTTTAAAACTTCTTGAGCAGCAAAAACATTGCTAGAAAACAATACTACTACTGTTAATGCTATTAATATAAAAACAACCACTTTTTTCATTATTTGTTCCCCTCTATAATTAAATTATATTTTTAGCTTTTAAATTTACATATAATATCATACAATAGAATTAGAAAAATATCAAGCTATTTTTGTTATTTTTTCTTATATTTCTATTTTCCCGCTAAATTTTTTATCTATTGCCTTTTTTAATAAAATATTCTCATTTTTTTCAAGTTCAGGGTCATTTTCTAGTATTTTTATTGACAATGCTTGTACTTTTTTTAGAATTCCCATATCTTCAAAAAGATTTGCCACTTTAAAATCTGGTATTCCATGCTGTTTTGTTCCAAAAAATTCTCCTGTTCCTCTTAATTCTAAGTCCTTTTCTGATATTACAAATCCATCATTTGTTTCTTGCATTACCTTCATTCTTTCTCTTACTGTTTCAGATTTTCCTTGATATTTCAAGATACAATATGACTCGTATTCTCCTCTTCCTACTCTTCCTCTTAATTGGTGGAGAGTAGCTAAACCAAATCTTTCTGCATTTTGTATTACCATTACACTTGCATTTGGGACGTTTACTCCAACTTCTATAACAGTTGTAGATATTAAAATGTCAATTTTTCCTTCTTTAAATTCTTCCATTATTTTGTCTTTATCTTTTTGTTTTAGTTTACCATGTATATATTCAACTCTAAATTCATTAAAGACTTCATTTTTATATCTTTCAAATAGTTCAAGAACTGACTTTGCATCTATATCTTCATTTTCTTCAACAAGAGGACATACAATATATGCTTGCCTTCCAAGTTTTACTTGTTCTTTTATAAAATTATTTGTCCTTTCTTCCATTGAAAGTGGAACTGCAAATGTTTTTATTTTCTTTCTATTTGGTGGAAGTTCATCTATTACTGATATATCCAAATCGCCATAAAGAATAAGTGCGAGTGTTCTTGGTATTGGAGTTGCTGTCATTACTATTTTGTCAACGTTTTTTCCTTTTTCTCCTATTATTTTTCTTTGATTTACGCCAAATCTATGCTGTTCATCTGTAATTACAAGTCCTAAATTTTTAAATTTTACATTGTCTTGAAGTATTGAATGAGTTCCTATAACTACATCTATTTCTCCATTTTCTATTTCTTCTAAAACTTCTTTCTTTTTCTTAGCAGTCATATTACTAATTAGTAATTCACATCTTATTCCAAACTGTCCTAATATGTTTGTAAAGCTTTCTAAGTGCTGTGTTGCAAGTATTGATGTTGGTGCCATAATTGCCATTTGATATCCTGATTTTACTGCTTTGTATGCTGAAATTATTGCTACTACTGTTTTTCCGTGAACCTACGTCTCCTTGAAGAAGTCTATTCATTATTCTATCTGATTCCATATCTCTATCTATTTCTTCAATTGCTCTAAGCTGTGCTCTTGTTAATTTAAATGGAAGTACATTTATTACATCTGACATCTTTACATTTTTATCAAATTGTATTCCACTTTCTTTTTTCATGCATTTATTTTTTAGTTCTAAAAGTAAAAGTTGCATATTTAAAAGTTCTTCAAAAGCGAGTCTCACTCTTGCTTTTTCGAATTCTTCAAAGTCTTCTGGAAAATGTATTTTCTTTACCACAGAATTTATATCTAATAGATTATATTCATCTAATATGTACTTTGGCAAGCTTTCTTCTAATTGGTCTTTGACTAGGTTTAATCCATTTTCTATTACTTTTCGTATTTGATTTTGCGAAATATTATATGTAAGAGGATAAATCGGAATTATCTTTCCAGTATTATTTTTATTTTCTCCTTTATCAAATACTGGTGATATCATTTCTATATGTCCACTTTTTTTTGATATTTTTCCAAAGAAATTATACTCTTCGCCCATATGAAAATTTTGTTTAAGATATGGCTGATTATACCAAACTACTTCACAAGCATCTGTGTCATCTCTAACTATCATTTTGCAAATTTTCATTCTTTTATTTCTTGTTGTTATAATTTGCATCCTTGATGTTACATATGCTTTTATTAATACTTCTTCTCCATCAACTGTATCTTCTAATTTTTTGGCTATGCTTCTGTCTTCATATGTTCTTGGATAATATGTAATTAAATCTTCTAAATTAAATATTCCGGAGTCTATTTAAAACTTCTGCTCTTGCTTCTCCGACTCCTTTTATGAATTGTACGTTTTGGCTTAAATCCATATATACCTCTTTACATTTATTTTTCATCATTATATATCATTTTTTTTGAAGTTACAATAAAAAAATAATTCTAATAATATTTTATTTTTGTATAACTTCGTAAACGACCAAACGTAGTACAAGCAAAGTTCGATATAGAGTAACTTACCTTTTTTAATTAATTGGTAAGTTACGATAACAAAAATAAAATATTATCAGAATTTATAATTTAATACTTAATATAAATACTTCTTTGCTTAATTGTACAAACTATCTTCATACAAATCTTCTATATATACATCTTTATCTCCGCTTCCATCTATAAATCCAACTCTTGCTATATTATCTTTTATTTCCTGTATCCATACAGGTTTGTCCTCATAATACACGTCACATTTTTCTTTGTTTTTTAAAATTTCATGTATTCTTCTAATGTTCATAAGTACCTCCTTTTGCTTTACATATAAAATTCTATATGCAAAACTTATTTTTAAAATTTTAGTAATTTATTTTCTTTAAAAGCATTATATACAAGTTTTGGACAAAATATAACTTTGAATGAATAATTTTTTTGTTATGACAAATAATAGATTTAAAGTAATTTAAAAGGAGGAATAGTTTTGAAAGCAACAGGCGTAGTTAGAAGAATAGATGATTTAGGAAGAATAGTAATTCCAAA
>CANQCU010000023.1 GCA_947590905.1 uncultured Clostridia bacterium
CGAGAATACATCCCAGATTTTGCAATATTAAAAGTTCTTTCTTCATCATGATATTCAGCAAAATCATTTATCCAATAAGCTAATAAATCGCTTTTCTTATATTCACTCAATTCTATGTGTTTAAGAAAAAATAAATCTAATCTATTTAAAGAACTATCTTTATGTATAATAGTATTGTTTTTTATTTCGATTTCATCTTCATTCACACTATCAGCTCCTTATAATTATATATAGTAGCATTATATCAAACATTTGTTTTGAATGCAATAGCTATTGAATATTATTTTTAATATGTTATAATTTATATATTAGTTGATTAATCGAATTATTTTTTGAGCAAAGTTTAGAGGAAAATTTTTTGCAAATAACCTCCTAAAACTCTCTAGCAACGAATCTGTTCAAACTTTATAGAACAGTAGATAAATAAGGAGAATGAATAATGAGAATAGGGATAGATATAGATGATGTTATTACAGACACCTCATTGGCTATGAAAAAATATACAGATAAATATGATAATAATAGTGATATCCATAATTATATAGAAGAAGTTATGAGAGGTGAAATGCCTACTGAAGAAATTAAAGAATTTTTTAGAAAAAACTGTATTGATATTTTTAAAAATGTTACAGTAAAAGTAAATGCTAGCAAAGTAATACAGGAATTGTTAAATAATGGAAATGAAATTTTTATTATAACATCAAGAGGTGACATGAAATTTAAAGGTTCTGAACAGCTCACTTTAGAATACTTAAAATTAAACAAAATTAATTATACTAGAATATTATTTAACTCATTCGAAAAAGCAAAAATATGTAAAGATAACAATATAGATGTAATGATAGACGATTCAGCTAAATACTGTAGTGAAATTAAAAAGCAAAATATGGAAGCTATATTATTTACTTCTGAAGTAAATAAATCATCTGATGTGAAATTACCAAGAGTTAAGGACTGGATAGAATTAAAAGAAAAAATATATGCAATCCAAAATAATAAATTAGGAGTATAAATTGTAACTGTTGTTCTCTGGTAGCCCTATAATTATCAACACTACCTGGGTAAATTTCTTCTTTCATTTTACTTTTTAAATCATCCAATTTTTTTCTTTCAATATCTAATTGAGCTTCTAACTGTCTTATAATTTCTTATTGCTTACGTATTTCTTCTGATTTATATTTGATTTTCCTTTTGCAAAAAACATCATTAAGGCTAAAGTGACTTAAGCTAGGATGTGTTTGTGTTGCTATCCCATAGATATTTAAAAATTGATTATAATTTATTTTATCCCCTGGATTTAGTAAACCCTCTGCAATTAATATTTGTATCATTTTTTCTGAACTAAATTGACTTTTATATATAGCTAATTCTTTTCCCTTTCTTAATCCATATAAATCATCATCATTTAATTCTAGAAATCTTCCAAATCTAGCTTCTGAAAGATAGGAATACTCCCTATGAAGTTTGCAAAATGTTTCGTAATTTATCCTTTGACCAACTTCTATTTTTTTGTTGCCAAGTAAATCTTCTTGTATTTCATTTGCTAAACGATCTTCTAATTCTCCTAAAATGATTGTAGCTTGCCCTTTATTTTTAATATTATTAAAATTACCATTATTAATTCCAAGAAGCTCCGCAAACTTATATTCAGGAATATGACTATATCCACTAGAATGTATTTGTTGAAATCGTTGATAGTTAATACTTTCACAAATTCTTATTAAATTTTTATTTAATAATTCTTCAATTAATTGTTCTCTATTCATAACATAATTATTTTACCATAAAAATCTCAAAAGTGCAATTTTATTAGGATTTTAGTTCTCTTTATTCAAAATTCCTTCTATTGTATGCCAAGCAAGCAAAGCACATTTTACTCTTGCTGGCATATTAGACACATTTTTAAATGCAATAGCATCTTCTAGTTTTTTTAAGTCATCCTCGCTAGTTGTTTCTCTTTTTATCATGTCAATAAATATTTTTATTATTTCTTTTGCCTCGTTGATAGTTTTTCCTTTTAAAGTATCTATCATTATTGATGTAGATGCTTGAGATATTGCACAGCCATGTCCTGTAAATGCCATATCTTCTATTATGTCACCATTCATCTTTATCTCTAAGGTGATTTCATCTCCACAATTTGGGTTATGCCCTATTTCTGAATAATCTGCGTTTTCTAACTTTTTCTTATTATATGAATTCATACTGTGTTCCATAATGAGCTCATTATATACGTCTGTTAAATCTTCCATTTTTATGCATTTCTCCTTAATTATTATCTTATTTTTTACATATTCACGTGCTAATTATAAGCATAATACATTTTATTATTTTACTTGTTAATATATTTTTTAAACATATTGTAAGCTTTATTTAAAGCTTTAACAAGTCTATCTACATCTTCTTTTGTATTATAGAAATAGAAACTTGCTCTACAGGTTGAATCTATTTTTAAAAATCTCATTAATGGTTGTGTACAATGATTTCCTGAACGTACACATACTCCTTCTGTGTCTAAAATACTTGCAACATCATGAGGGTGAACTCCTTTGATATTGAATGAAATTACACTTGAATGATTTTCTTTATTAGGTGTCAAGTATAAATCTAGAAATTCCAGTTTTGACAATTCATCTCTTGCATAGCTAACTACTTCGCTTTCTATTTCTTGTATTTTATCGTATCCTATTTTTTGAATATAATCAATTGCAACATCTAATCCATATGCTCCTTCTACATTTTGTGTTCCTGCTTCAAATTTATTTGGAAGTGGTGCAAATGTTGTATCTTGTTCATATACATACTCTATCATATCTCCACCCATTAAAAAAGGTGTCATTTTTTCAAGTAAAGATTTTTTCCCATATAATACTCCTATTCCAAGGGGTGATAGCATTTTATGACCTGAAAACACAAGAAAATCTGCATCTAGCTGTTGTACGTCTATTTTCATGTGAGGTATACTTTGTGATGCATCTACAATTACTATTGCTCCTACTTTATGGGCACATTTTATTATTTTTTTCACATCATTTATTGTTCCTAGTGAATTTGATACATGGGTGATTCCAACTATCTTTGTTTTGCTTGTTATCTTATTTTCTATTTCTTCATCAGGTATTTCAAATTCGTCATTTATATACATATATTTTAGTTTACTACCTGTTACCTTTGTTATTTTTTGCCACGGTACTAAATTAGAGTGATGTTCCATTATTGATATAACAACTTCATCATCTTTTTTTAAATTTTCCATTCCATATGAATATGCAATCAAATTTAAGCTTTCTGTTGCATTTTTTGAAAATATTATTTCTTCTGCATGCTTTGCATTTATAAATGATGCAACTTTTTTTCTGGCATTTTCATAAATTTCTGTTGCTTCTAAGCTTAATGTATATGCTCCTCTATGAGGATTTGCATTATATTTTTCATAAAATTCTTTCATTGAATTTATTACTTGTACTGGCTTTTGAGTTGTTGCTCCATTATCTAGATATGCAATTTTTCTATTCTCAAAAATTGGAAAATCTTTTCTTATTTCTTCTACGTTCATTTTTGTAATCCTTTCCTTCTTTAAGCTAAGGTTATATTTTAGTCTTTTATTAAATTAAGTTTTATCTAACTTTTATTTAATTAAAGCTTTATCTAGTTTTTTATTTGTTTAAAACTCATATAGTATTTTATTCATTAAAGCTTTATCTAGTTTTTATTTATTAAAGCTTTATCTAGTTTTTTAATCTAATCTTTTATCTATTTCGTAAGAAATCTCATTTTTTAATTCTTCATTCTTTATACCATTTAAAATCTTATTAAATTTTGCTCTCACCATTAGCTTCATAGCTTCTTTATATTCAAAGCCACGGCTCATTATATAGAATAATTCCTTTTCGTTAGCTTTTCCAGCAGAACTGCTATGGTTTCCTTCTACATCTTCTTCTGAGCATAATAGTATAGGAAGTGCAAGTGATTTAGCTGTATCTGATAATAACATGCAAGATTCGCTTTCGTTACCTTTTGCTTTTTTTGCGCCCTTTTTAAAATCAATGGTTCCCTTAAAGTGTTTTTGTGCCTTATCCTTTAAAGCTCCCTCTACTTCTATATTTATATTTGTTTTTTTACCTCTTAGCTCACCAATGTAATTTAAATCAAATAACTGATTATTCTTCCCTAAATACATTGTGTTTATTATATTTTCTGAATTGTCTCCTAATAAATTAGAATAATAGTTAGTTATGCTATTTTTCCCTCCAAAATCTATTAATGTGTAATTTACTTTAGAGCCTGTATCTAATGAATTCTCTATGCTTAAAAAATTATTAGAATTTTCATTCATTAAATTAACTATTATAACATTTACATTAGAATTAGCTTTAGCATTTACCGAAATAACTCCATTATGGAAAGCTTCTACTTCTTTGTTTGATGCATATTCTATAATGATAGTTGATTTAGAGTTTTCCTCTGTAACTATTTTTGTACTATCTACTAATGCCAAATTTTTATCATCAAATATATATTTTATTTTGACTTCATTTGTTTGGTTATCAGGTGTTTCAATTTTTATTTTTTTGTTTGCTATATCATTTATTTGATTTTCTAGTATTTCTCCTAGTCCATAAGTAAGATTTACTTTGCTATCATCTTCTTTTACATTTGCATCTTTATTTAAAATCTGGACATTTTCAAATTTTTTTAGTTTACTTGGTATATTTACATCTTCTATTTCTATGTTATTTATATTAAAGTTTCTAGATGTTCTAATCGGCGTTTCATTTAGTTTCATTTTCCATCATTCCTTTATTTCTTTAAATCTTATCCTATCGCACTTAAAGAACTTTCCTGCAATATAATCAAGTATTACTTGATTTTTTAAGTTTATCCTATTGCACCTTCTAGTTCAAGATTAATAAGATTATTCATTTCAACAGCATATTCTACTGGTAATTCTTTAGATATAGGATATGCAAAACCTCTTACTATCATTGCTTTGGCGTCTTCTTCTGATAATCCTCTACTCATTAAATAAAATATTGTCTTATCGCTTATTTTTCCAATCTTTGCTTCATGTGAAAATTCTACTTCATCTGTTTTAATATCGTTTACTGGTATTGTATCAGATATTGAAATATCATCTAACATAAGTGATTCACATGATACCGAAGATTTAGAATTTTTGGCATTTTCGTTTATTCTAACTAGTGACCTATATGTGCACTTACCACCATTTTTTGATATAGATTTCGCATTTACTACACTTGATGTATTCGGACTATTATGAACAACTTTAAAGCCATTGTCTAAGTTTTGTCCCTTGCCTGCAAATGATATTCCTGTATATTCAGTTTTTGCTCCTTCTCCATTTAATATGCTCATTGGGTAAAGCATT
Source organism: uncultured Clostridia bacterium (assembly GCA_947590905.1). Classification (GTDB taxonomy): domain Bacteria; phylum Bacillota; class Clostridia; order TANB77; family CAG-508; genus JAAWPK01. Next base: position 5,390 of record CANQCU010000023.1, read on the forward strand.
GATATCTTTGATCCAAATGACCCTGTTACCCAGTCTATTTGTGCGTTTTTTTCTACAATAGCTTTTTTGGTGTTTAGGTTTAACATGTTTTTAGACCAATTCTCTATTGTTGAATATCTAAGATATGCATTTTCTTTTACGTATAGTTCTACACAACCAGCATGAAGATTTACTTTGTTGTATTTTGGAGCAGAACATCCTTCGATGAAGTGTAAACTTGCTCCTTCATCTACTATTATAAGTGTATGCTCAAATTGTCCTGATTCTGGTGAGTTTAATCTAAAATATGATTGAAGTGGTATTTCTACTTTTACATTTTTTGGGACATATACAAATGATCCTCCTGACCAAACTGCTCCATGTAAAGCAACAAATTTATGGTCTGTTACTGGAACGCATTTCATAAAATGAGTTCTTACTAAGTCTGGATACTCTCTTACAGCTGTTTCCATATCTGTATATATTACACCTTGTTTTATTAATTCTTCTTTCATGCTATGATATACAACTTCTGAGTCATACTGAGCTCCAACTCCTGCAAGCGACTTTTTTTCTGCTTCTGGTATTCCTAATTTATCAAAGGTATTTTTTATGTCTTCTGGTACATCTTTCCATGAACTATTTAATTTTGTCTTAGGTCTTACATATGTTGCAATTTCATCCATATTAAGTTCTGATATATCAGGTCCCCATGTTGGAAGTTCTAACCTGTTATATACTTCTAATGCCTTTAATCTAAATTCTCTCATCCATTCTGGGTCATTTTTTTGTTTTGAAATTTCTTTTATTATCTCGGGTGTTAGACCTTTTTTTATTTTATAGTCATATTCATCTTTGTTTTTTATATCATAAATATTTCTATTTATTTCTTCTAAGTTAAGTTTAGCCATTTTAAGTTCCTTGTTTACTAATATTTAGGTTTTTAAAAGGGCACCTATAAACCTTACTTTTTATTTTAAGTTCTTATATGCTCCATAACCGTTTTCTTCAATCTCTTGTGCAAGTTCTTGTGTCCCTGTTTTTACGATTTTTCCGTCAACTAATATATGGACATAATCTACTTTTAAACTACTTAATATTTTTGTGTTGTGAGTTATTATTAAAATGCTATTTTCTTCATTTTTAAACATTTCTATTCCCTTTGATACTGTTCTTATTGCATCTACATCAAGTCCGGAATCTGTTTCATCTAATATTGCAAGTTTTGGATTTAATATAAGCATTTGCAATATTTCGTTTTTCTTTTTTTCTCCACCAGAGAAGCCAACATTTAAGCTTCTTTCCATATTCTTAGGGTTCATACTTAGTTCTTCCATATATTTTTTTAACTCTTCTTTAAACTCAAAAATTTTAACAGGTTTTCCTGTTACTTTATTTTTAGCATATTTTAGGAAATTAGTTACAGATACTCCTGGTATTTCCTCTGGAAGTTGAAATGACATGAAAATTCCTTTTCTTGCTATTTCGTCTGTCTTTAAATTTGTTATGTCTTGGCCATCAAATATAATTTTTCCTGATGTCTTTTTATACATTGGGTTATTTAGTATTGCATTTGCTGTTGTTGTCTTTCCAGAGCCATTAGGTCCCATTATTACATGTATTTCACCTTTATTTATATTTAAATTTATTCCTTTTAAGATATCTTTATCCTCTGCATTTACATATAATTCTTTTATTTCTAATAGATTACGATTCATCATCATTTCTTCCTTTCTTGTTTGATGTACGTTTTATGCAACTTCTGCATTTTTCTTGATTTATATCATAATTACAATTTAAATTAGTCAAGCCCAAAGCTTTATGTACATATCTTGCAAGTTTATTTGCTGTTTCGTCTGATATCGCAGATTTTATCTTTTCTGCATCTATTTTTGCATCTTCTTCCTCTAATCCAAGCACTTCTTTTAAGAACAAATATACAATATCATAGGCTTCTAAAAGTTTTTTTGCAAGATTTTCACCATTTTCTGTAAGTTCTATTGTTCCATATGATTCGTAGCTTAACAGCCCTTCCAATTTTAAATTATTTATTGCTTTATTTACGCTTGGTTTTGAGCAATTCATCTTTTCTGCAACGTCTGTAACTCTAATATGCCCATTTTGCTTCTTTAATATATACATTGTTTTTAAATATTCTTTTAAAGATTCTGTTACCATATATAAATATCAGTCCTTTTTTAATTTGTTAGCTTAGGTTAACATTATATTACATATATATATTTTTGTCAAGATTTTACTAGTATAATTTGATATTTTCTCAATTCCTCTATTTTAGCTCGTTTTGGAATGTTTGTGAACATTTTGTGATTTTTAGCACTCTCCTATTGACTTTGCTAATTTTCGTGCTATAATTATCTTTGTAAAGAGGAAAAAATCTTTACATAAGTAATTACAAGTATGACAATACTATATGGTGTCAACACATAAAAGAAAGGAAGTAGATTTATATGATGATGATACCTAGAAAAAGAAATGATTTTAATTTATTGGAGGATGTATTTGGAGTTGATCCATTCTTCTCAGATGAAGGAAGTAAGTTAATGAAAACTGACATTGAAGAAAAGAAAGACAAATATTTAATTTCAATTGACTTACCTGGATATGAAAAAGAAAATATCAAAGTTCATATTGAAGATGGATATTTAAACGTTGATGCTAAAGCAGATTCAAAGAATGAAGAAAAAGAGCATGGCGTATTTGTAAGAAAAGAAAGATATTTCGGAGAATGTTCAAGAAGCTTCTATATTGGAGATGACATTACAGAAGAAGATATCAAAGCATCTTTCAAGAATGGAACTTTAACATTAGAAATTCCAAAAAAAGAAGAAAAGAAAACTATTCCTGAAAAGAGATATATTGAAATAGGCGATTAGTTTTAATTTGAATAATACCAAAAATCTAAAAAAATATCTCCTAAGCTAAGACTTAGGAGATATTTTTTATATTAAAGCTTTTGTTTCCAGTTATACTTAATTTTCGTCTTTTGATTTAATCTTTTATCTTTATTTTTTATTTTTTACTCTGTTCTTAATGCTATAACTGGATCTTTCTTAGATGCTGCTCTTGCAGGAATTAATCCTCCAATTATTGTAAGTATTACACTTAATATAACAAGTATTAAAGCATTTCCAAAGTAAAGTGTTACATGCAAAGGTATATTTCCTGTAAAATAGCGAAGCACTGAATTTATTATTGGTATCATAGCATATGAAATTCCTATTCCAAATAGTCCTGATAAAAGTCCTATTATAAATGTTTCTGCATTAAATATTGAAGATATATTGTGCTTTGATGCACCAATTGCTCTTAGTATTCCTATTTCCTTTGTTCTTTCATATACAGATATATATGTTATTATTCCTATCATAATTGATGAAACTACAAGTGATATTGATATAAATGCTATTAATACATATGTTACTGCATTAACTATTGTTTTTACAGAATCCATAAGTATCCCTGTTGTATCTGTATAATTAATTACTTTATCTTCGTCTCCTGCTTCTTCCATTTTGTCATTGTATGAATCTATAAAGTCCATAAAATTTTCTTTTCCGTCAAAGCTATCAAAGTAGAAAGATATATATGTTGGTTCTTCTTTATCTTGATATCCAAGTGTTATTAAGTTTGTTTTTGCTGAAGTTTGGGTATCTGACATCATTGCTGTTACAATTCTTGTTATTTCATCTTCTGTCATTTTTAGTTTAAATGCACTTGAAATTTTATTTGAATCTACATTAAATGCTGAAGCAAAACTATTTGTTAAGTTGCTTGTAAGTTCACCTACTTTTGTAAGTATTGTTTTTTTCATAACTGTTTCTGTCATTGCTCTTCCCATTGTATTTTCTGTTTCTTGTATTGCTGTACTACTTAAAAATGCAGAAATTATAGATGCTGAAATTTCTTTATTAATAACAACCTTTTTGCTTTGTGTTCCAACAGATGTCCCTTGATTTGTATTTTGTTTATTTGTATCTTTTTCTCCTGAATTTGAACTTTGTGCTTGATTTGTGTTTTTCGATACATTTGCTCCTTGTTCACTAGTTGTACCTTGATTATTTGCTGTGCCTTGTGCTTGCAATAAATTTTGCATTGCAGATGAATTTTGCAATCCTCCTAAGGTTTGATTACTATCTAACTGTGGCAAAGATGGGATGCTATTTCCTCCTTCTGGCATAGCACCTTGTATACTACTGTATGTAGTTATATATATTTGCAATAAACTCTTTAGTAATCCTGTATAAGTTGTCTTAAATGTATTCTTTGGTATTACATATTTGCTTTCCATAGCATTTAATATTTTTTCCTGTTCTGCTCCATTTAAGTAATTATTTACTACTTTATCAATGTCTTCTACTCCTATTTCTCCCTTAATACTATCAAATAAGCCATTTGCTAGAATTTTTAAATTATCTGAAAATGCATTTTTAGCAGGGGTCACATCAGTAGTTATTGAATTCATTATCTCTGCCATATATCCTTCTGTTTGTTTCTGCAAATCATTTTGATCTATTTTTACATTAAATGCACTTTGTAATTTTTTTGTATCAATACTTACTAAATCTTCGAAGTTTAAGTCTAAGTTATTATTCTTTTCATCAAATTTTGAGCCAGAAAAAATATCTTTTTCCGTATCTTCAAGTTGTTTTTTTACTATTTCTGTATTTGCAGAATAATCTATTATATAATCTATTAAATCACTTGTATATGCTACTCCTGGATTTAACATAAATGATGATGTTCCTTCTTTTGGACTAATTATTCCAACTATTTTCAAATTAATTGCATTATCATATATATTTTTAAAGTATTCTTCATTTTCTGACATGTCTTCATATACTTTGTATTTTTCGTTATATTTATATAAGTCCGAAGGCATTATTAATTTTAACTCTCTATTAAGTATATCTTCATAAGTTAAAGTTAAAGCTTCATTATTTAAGTCAACTGTTTCCCCAGTCATAATTTTGTTTACAATATTTGACAATTCACTTGTATCTCTAAATCCTAATGAATATACAAGTAAATCTGAAATAGTATTTGGCTCAGATAAAACAACCATCATCTCGTCATATTTTTCTGGCATACGTCCTGCTATTATATCATAAGAATTTTTTATTGCTTCTTTATCATCAATCATTTGTGAATAAGTTGAAGATAATGAGCTCATCATAGTTGCATTGTATTGAGAACTAAATAAATTACTAGGATTTACTTTTGCTAATTTTCCTGTTGCATCTTTCGTATATATTGTTGGTTCTACACTATATGAATATTTTATTGAAGATATATCTTCACTTACTTTGTCATAGTTTGTTTCTAAATAATTTTTAAAACTTCTTAAGTCGTTTGCACTTAGGCTCGCTAGCATTGTAGAAATATATTGTTCTTCCTTAAGTTTACCTGGAGTTTCTTCTTCCGCTTCTGTTGTTGTCATTGATAATAGCATACTTGTTACATCTGTTGTTTCCTGCATCACAGTAAGAGGATATGATGTTAAAGTATCTTCTTGAATACTATCTACATACCCTTGAAATCCATTAGATACTGCCTGAACTAGTGCAATTCCTATTATTCCTATTGATCCTGCAAAAGCGACTAAAACAGTTCTACCTTTTTTTGTTAATAGATTGTTTAAACTTAATCTAAATGCAGTCCAAATTCTCATAGAAGTTCTACCTATACTTGAAGTATCTTTTTTTACTTCTTTTTCTTCTGCTAAGATAGGATTTGAATCTTCTGTTATAACTCCATCTAATATTTTTATAATTCTACTTGAATACTTTTCAGCAAGTTCTGGATTATGTGTTACCATAACTATTAATTTATCTTTAGATATTTTCTTTAATATTTCCATTACTTGTATACTTGTTTTTGTATCAAGTGCACCTGTTGGTTCATCTGCTAAAATTATATCTGGATTATTTACTAAAGCTCTTGCTATTGCAACTCTTTGCATTTGTCCACCTGATAATTGATTTGGTTTTTTATGAATTTGATCTTTTAAACCAACTTCTTCTAAAGCTTTTATTGCTCTTTGTTTTCTTTCTTTTTTCGAAATTCCACCAATTGTAAGTGCAAGTTCTACATTTGATAAAACTGTTTGATGACTTATTAAGTTATAGCTTTGGAATACAAAGCCTACTTTATAATTTCTATATGCATCCCAGTCTCTATCTTTAAATTTCTTTGTGGATTTTCCATTTATAATTAAATCTCCTGATGTATATCTATCTAATCCACCTATAATGTTTAATAATGTGGTTTTTCCACAGCCACTTTGACCGAAGTATTGAAACAAATTCTGATTCTCTAAATTTTAGAGTTACACCTTTTAATGCTTCGACTCTTTCATCCCCACTTACGTATGTTTTCCTAATGTTTTTTAGCTCTAACATGCTTATGGCTCCTTTCCACCCTATTACTTTTTATTCTTTCTCTTCTATTTCATCTGTTTCATTTTTGCCTAACTTACAAGCTTTAACTTTTGTTATATGTCTATTTTCAACTTCTTCTATTTTATAGATAACTTTTTCTGTTTCTATTGTAACTCCTTTGTCTTCACTTGTTGGAACTTTTCCTAATTTTTCTACTAAGTATCCTGAAAGTGTATCTGCAATCTCTTCATCTATTTCGATATCTAATGTATCTTCTACTTCATAAAGAGCTATGCTTCCATCAAAAATAAATGTATCTTCATCTATTTTTTCAACTAATTTTTCTTCTTCATCATATTCATCATAGATTTCTCCAACAATCTCTTCTAATATGTCTTCCATTGTTACTACTCCTGATGTTCCTCCATATTCATCTATGACTATTGCTATTTGCTTTCTATTTTTTCTTAGTTCTTCAAATAATTCATTTACTGGCTTTGTTTCTGATGTGAAATACGCTTCTTTTATTAAATTTTTAATTTTTGTACTTTTGCTTTTTGTTGAGAGTAATATATCTTTTATATAAACTATTCCTTTTATATTATCTATATTTTCTTCATACACAGGTATTCTACTATATCTTAAGTCTTCTGATAATTCTCCTATTACTTCCCCAATTGTCATATCCATGTCTAAAGCAAAAATTTCTGTTCTAGGTACCATTATCTCAGAAACAAGCTTATCATTAAATTCGAATACGTTATTTATCATATTCTTTTCTTCTTCTTCAATTGTTCCTTTTTCTTCTCCGACATCTACCATCATTCTAATTTCTTCTTCTGTTACTGTCTCTTCTTCATGATCTGATACTCCAAATAGTTTTGAAACTACATTTGTTGAAAAAGTTAAAAAGCTAACAAATGGCGACGTCACTGTTGCAATTGCTTTGATTATTCCAATTGTGCCAAAAGCAACCTTTTCACAATTTTTCATAGCGATTCTTTTTGGCACTAATTCTCCAAATATCAAAGTGAAATATGACAATATGATAGTTATAACTACTATGGAAATATTATTCCATGCTGTTAAACTTATCTGTGGAACTAAATTATTTAATACTGGTGCAAGTTCACTTGCAAATGTTTCTGATGCAAAGGCACTTGATAGAAAACCTGCAAGTGTTATTCCTATTTGTATTGTTGATAAAAACTTACTTGGGTTTACTAACATTTCTTTTATCTTTTTTGCTTTTTTATTTCCTTCTTTTGCTTGTTTATCTATTTTTGCGTCATTTAATGATATAAATGCAATTTCTGTTGCTGCGAAAAATGCATTTAGCATTATTAAAATTATAATTACTATTATTTGCATATATTACTCCTTTAACTTTTAAATAATATCATATTAAATAATATTTATCAATATGGGAATAATTATTCTTGAGGTATTTTTTGTAAATTTTGTGTGAATTTTTGTATTTAAAAAAATAATATTAGAAAGATATAATGTTTTATTTTCAAGAACTTTGCTGTCGCAACTTCCATATTTCAAAATTTAAATGTAAGTTGCTCCACTTCGCCCTGCGTGCTAAAGCACTCCGGTTGATCGCTTACGCAGTTCTTTCAAATAAAACATTATATCTTTCTCTAATTTAAAATCTTTATATTTTTATAATTCAATTATTATTTTTTAATACATTAAAAATTTAATTTTTCTTATCTTTATAAATATTAACTATATCTTTTATGCTCATCTTTGTACCATAATTTAATATAGCACTTGAATATATCTTTATTGCAACTTTTGCAATAAGTAATATTGTTACGATTAAAATAGCAACTGACAATGCTATATCTGTACCTGTTGCAAGTCCCATCATTACTCTAAATGGCATACAAAATGGTGAAGATATTGGGAATAATGATGCAAATAAATTAAGCTCACTTGTAGGATTCATCATTGTAAAATATGATAGATAAAAACCTACAACAGCAAGTATTGCTATTGGTCCGTTTGCTGACTGTATATCTTCTGGCTTACTAACCGTTGAGCCTGTTAAAGCATAAAGGAAGCTGTATTCAAAGTATCCTAACATGAAATATATAATTGTAATAATTCCTAAAAATACTGTAATATTAGTCATATCTAAAACTGATTCTAATAGTTCAGGTTCTAAGAAAGTTTTTGCACTTATTAAAGCAACTAAAACAATTACTATCATTTGAGCAAGTCCTACTATTCCAATTCCTAAAGTCTTTCCTATAACTATTGTTTTTGGACTAGTAGAAGTTACCAATGTTTCCATTATTTTTGAAGTTTTCTCAGTTGTAATTGAGCTTGATACTTGGTATGCACAGAAATATATTGCATAGAATAATACTATTGACATTATCATCATAACACCTATATTTCCACTTGCTGTTTCTTCATCTGTCTGCTCTAAGCTAAATTCAAAGTTAGGTGTAATTGATTTTAGTTCTTCTTCTGTTAGTCCTAATTTGCTAATTTGTATATTAGAATATAAAGTATTAAAGTCTGTTATTAGTGATTCTGGTACATCACTCATCATTGTAATATCTTCTAGTATATATCTTATTTTTACATTTTCTTCTTGTTTTTCAATTATTATTGCAGCAGATATGTCTCCATCTTCTATTTTTGTTTTTATTTCATCAAAGCTTGCTGTTCCAATTTCTATATCATATCCTGAATCAGCTTCTTTTAACGCTTCTAAATTTCCTTCAAAAACATTATCATTATCAACTATTAATAATTTGTCTTGAAAGTTTTCTCCTGCAAAAGATTTTATTATATTTGGTACATTAAATCCAATTACTATTAATATTAGAATTATTAATGTAGATATTATGAAAGATTTTCTTTTTACCATTTCTTTCATTGTAAATTTTGTTACTGTTAATATATCTTTCATATTACTCACCTACCTTTTCTATAAAGATATCATTTAATGTAGGCTTCTTTATTTCAAATTTGTTTACACTTATTCCTCTAGATACAACTTTATTCAACAATTCGTGTGCTTTTTCTTCTTCTGTTATTTTTACAATATATTTATTATTTGCTTCTGTTTCGATTTCTAAATTAAATTCATTTATTAAAGCTCGTATGTCTTGATTTACATCTATCTCCACTCTATTAGCTGGATATGTTTCTTTTATTTCTTTTAAGTTTCCTTGTAAAACTGTTTTTCCTTTATCCAAAATCAAAATATCACTACAAAATTCTTCTATTGTAGCCATTTGATGTGCTGACATTATTACATAAGTTCCATTTTTTATTAACCCTATTATTATATTTTTTAATATTTCTGTATTTACTGGGTCTAATCCACTAAATGGTTCATCTAATACTACAAGTTCTGGGTTATGTATTATAGCTGTCATAAACTGTATTTTTTGTTGATTTCCTTTTGATAATTTTTCCGCAGGCATTTGCATATATTCTTCTACTTTTAATTCTTTAGCCCATTTTTCTATTGCAGTTTTTGCTTCTTCTTTTTTCATCCCTTTTAATTCTGCAAAATACATTAGTTGATCTATTATCTTTGTTTTTGGATATACTCCTCTTTCTTCTGGTAAATATCCAAAATTTACGTTCTTTCTATCTACTGCTTTGCCTTTCCAAGTAATCTCTCCGCTATCTTTCTTTATAATTCCAAGTAACATTCTAATTGTCGTTGTTTTTCCTGCACCATTTGTTCCAAGTAGACCATATATTCCTGGTTTTTCCATACTAAAAGAAATATTATCAACTGCCTGTTTTTCAGCAAAACTTTTTGATACATTCTTTAATACTAAACTCATTTGATCTCTCCTTTCTTTTAAAAAAATTATAGATTATTTCTAATTTCTATAAAATAACATACTTATAAATTTGTTATATTTTTTTATTCCTTTATTGCTTTAATCACTATACTGCTTTCCGTACCATTTATTTTAGCTTTAAATTCATATACTGGCACATAATAACCTTTTGTATCTATCATATACTCTAAACTAACACTTTCTATTGTAATGTTTTTTATCTTTCCTTGCATATGTTCAGGATATTTAAATTTTCCTTCTAGAATTTTGTTATATGCCTCTTCTTCACTAATTATTTCTTTTTCTTTTACTTTTTCATAAGTAACTAAATTATTTTTAACATCATCTATTGTTTTGTCTATATAATATGAACATCTTATATTTCCATCTATCAAAATATTTTCTTTAACCATCATGTCCGCTGTATAGATATATGCTCCATCTTCTTCTTTAAATTCTGCTTCTTCTGGAACTTCTATTCCTATATTTTTTAAGGCTTCTCTTATTTCTTCTTTGCTTGCTCCTTGTATTTTGATAACTGTATCATTTAGCTCTTGTGCTATACCATTTGATGGTTCCGCTTCTATCTTTTCTTCTGTTTGTATGCCATCACTTAACTTTTTTGTTTCTTCATTTTCTTCCGTTACACTATTTTCGTATTTATATAAATCTTGCAATAATCTGCCACGCGAACCAGAGCTGTAGCGATATGTTCCGCCTTTGTATTCTATCCATATATTTTTTTGATTATCTTTTGAATAATATATTGCTGTGTTTTCATATAAATTGTTTCTTTTTTCATCTATGCTTGTCCCGTTTTTTTCAAATATTGTTTTTGCTATTTCCATTGTTTCTTTTTCTGTCAATATTTTTGTATAATATATATTTTGAATGCTTCTCTCCTTTGAAAGTCCTACATTGCATATTACGTCAGTATTTTTCATATTTATTTTATATGTATAATCTAATGGCAAATTTCCTAGCTCTTGTTTTTGATAAATGACATTAAAACTGATAAATATTCCAATAGCAAATATAAACGGCAAAACATAAGCAAAAATGTACTTCCTATTTTCTTTATTTATTAAATTATTAAATATCATAAAAGTACAATAACCAATTAGTACTCCTAAAGTATTATTGAATACATCATCTATTTCGAATATTCCCATATTAGTTATATATTGTATAATTTCTATTAATAATGTTACAGCCAATCCTATTGGTACAACTTTATATATCTTTTTTAGTTTTTCTGAATACATAGGTAATAGGAAACCAAAAGGTATGAAAAGTAGTATGTTCAAAATGCTATTTCTAAGTAAAATATTTTTAGATAAAGAATCTGACATATTATTCCATGCTTCCTTATATGAGCTAAATAAATGTAGATTCATTTCTTTATATCCATTTTCCCTGGTTAGAAAAGTTGCTCCAAATACAATAACTAAATATCCTATTGTTACTCCATACAGTAACATTCTTTTTTTATTTATTGTTTTTGTACCTTTCATTATTTTTTTGTATATTATTTCATATCCTAATAGAAGTAATATAATTAAAAATATTCCAAGTATAATATAATCTTTTAGGTATGATAAAATTACTGACATTTGCATAATTGTTTATCAGTTCCTTTCAATATTGTTTTTAAGCATTTGTATCATATTTTGTTATTGTTGGATCTTTATAAATTAAATTTCCTTCGTCATCAATTGTAAATTTGATTTTTATGTTTACTTTTAAATTATCTCCTTCATTATACTGTATAAATTCATATTCTCCTTTTTCAAGTTCTCCATATCTTAGGTTCCAGTTATATGTAATATTTCCGTTTTCATCTAATTTACTTCCTTCTGACATAGGGAAACCTGAAATTGTTTTTAATTCTCTAATTACTTCTACTTTTTTTATTTGAATTTTACTACTATCTGATATATCATTTTCTGCCATTGCAATTCCTGGAATATTAGTTTTTTGTGGAATAGTATATTGTCTTTCATCTATAACTTTTTTATATATTTTATAGCTAGATTTGTCTGACACTTTAAGTTCTTCAGCATTTTCTATTTTTAAACTTATTCCATTTTTTGTAAATTCCTTTATAATTACATGGTTATCATTATTTTCTATATCTGTATTTAGTCTTTTTACTAATCTAACATTATCTATTGGCTCTACTTCATATTCAAAATCTGGTATTGCTTCTGGTTTTTTATTAACTATGTAAATTGTATCACCTATTTCTAAATTAGAATCTTTTATCTTTTTTCCATTTGAATCTTTTACTACTGCTTTTTCTGTTGAAAAGTTACATAGTCCTGTAGTTTGATAAGAAACCCTAATATAATCTTCACTTATATCCATAATTGTTACTTTTTCCATTTTTACTTCATCAACTGTTGCTGTACTTTTACAATATACTACGTCTCCTACCTTTACTTCGTCTATACTTTTACTATTTCCGTTAAAATCATATACTGTATCCATTACTTCTCTTGTATACCATTTTTCTTTTTCGACTTGAGTTGATACTGTACAAATACCGTCTTCAAGTTCTATAATTGTTGCTATATGTGTATCATATTTCCCAATTTGCATAAAACTTATAACAATTGCAATAATTGTTGCTAATATAACTACTGCTATTAATATCTTTGTTTTTTTCTTCATATATTTTCCTCACTTTATTTTTAAATTTGTGATGTTACTATAATATCATAAAAATAAGTAATTGGCAAATTTATTTATTATTCTTTTAAATTTGGATTTTGTATAGAATGTTTTTTTTAAAAATAATACACTATCTAAAACTAAAGTTAAAATATTTGAAAAAAATATATTAGTATGCTATAATGGTATGTGCATGTCCAAAAAAGACTTGCAGAATATAAGGAGGTTTTTGTAGTATGAGCTTTGTAGGAAATATCTCTTGCATAAGAGATATTATGCACACGTACCCCACATTTCCAAGTGAGTACGATGGGAAAAAACGGTTTTACGTTTACTCCAGCGATACTTCACACTACGACCAGATCGTCATCACAAGAGATGTAAAAAAGAAAATCTTGCGTGAGATGAAGGGCGAAAACTATGCGGTTTTTCAGTATAGAGGTCAGTATTATCTGATAACTCTGAAGTTCTCTGGTTACCCCAAGGCTCCTAATTCGGAGTGGTTTGAGGTGTCTCCATACGAGATTCCTGTCATTCCTTATTAATCGCCTTATAAACGACTGCCCCATTTTGGGGCAGTCGCTTTTTTCTACACTATTACATTACATATAAAACTATACACATAAATTGTAAAAAGTTTGCTAGAACTATACAAAGATGGAACATTGAGTGTATATATTTATGTTTTTTTCCTACTCCATATAGGATTGCTCCTATTGTGTATACAATTCCACCTGCGACAAGTAATATTACTCCATTTATTCCAAGTAACTTTGGTAATAAGTTTGCTTTTGCAATAATACACCATCCCATACCTAAATAAGCTATCATGGAAAATTTTTTATATTGCTTTAAATCTATTGAGTTTAATACTATTCCCAAAACTGCCATAGCCCAAATTACACCAAACATTACCCATCCAGTTACTGGGTCATATTCTCTAAAAGTGCAAAGGCAAAATGGTGTATAGGAACCAGCTATGAGCAAAAATATTGAACAGTGGTCAAGTATTTGTAATACTTTTTTCCCAGTTCCAGGTCTTAGTCCATGATATATACTAGACATTGTATAAAGGCAAATCATACTTACTCCAAATATAGCACCTGATATCACCCCATATACATTTCTATGAATTGCTGCAACTACAACGCATAAAACTAATGCTACAACTCCAAAAGCTCCTCCTACTATATGAGATGTCATATTAAATATTTCTTCCCCTTTTGTGTATATAGGTAATATTCTATCTTTTAATTTTATTCTGCTCAATTCTAAACCTCCAAAATATAATATATGATAATCTAGTTTTCAATACTAGATTATCATATATTGAATATCGTGTCAATATTATAGGTTAAATATTAATATAAAATATTTAATATTTAATATTTTATTAATTACCAAAGTATAATAATTATTATACCTTTCAGTTTAAAGCATTAAATGTTCTTAATATCAAGTGCTCTAAATGAATTTAATACTGCAATTACAGTTACTCCAACATCTGCAAAAACTGCCTGCCACATATTTGAAATTCCAAATGCACTTAAAACTAATACTAAAATTTTTACTAATATTGCAAATGCTATATTTTCATGTGCAATTTTTAAAGTTTTTTTAGATATTTTTATAGCTTTTGCTATCTTTGATATTTCATCTGTCATTATTACAATATCAGCAGCTTCTATTGCTGCATCAGATCCTAATGCTCCCATTGCAATCCCTATATCTGCCCTTGCTAGAACTGGTGCATCATTTACTCCATCTCCAACAAATATAACTTTTTTGTTTTTATTTTTACCTTTTATTATTTCTTCTATCTTTTCTACTTTGTCATTTGGCAACAATTCTGAATAAACTTTGTTTATATTTATATTTTTCCCAATTTTTTCCGCTATATTCTTTCTATCTCCTGTAAGCATTATAGTTTCTTTTATATTACATTCTTTTTGTAAGTCTTCAATTCCTTTTTTGGTATCTTCTTTTATTTCATCTGATATCACTATATTTCCTGCATATACTTTATCTATTACTACATGAACTACTGTACCTTCTAACTCTACATCATCATATGTAATTTCAAGTTCTTCCATAAGCTTTTGATTTCCGCAAGTATACTTCTTTTCCATCTATTATTCCATATATTCCCTTACCTGCAATCTCTTTTACATTATCTATTATATTTACATCTATTTCCTTTCCATAAGCTTCTTTAATAGAAATTGCAATTGGATGGTTTGAATAATTTTCTACATGTGCTACTATTCGTAGTAAGTCTTCTTCTAATATTTCATTTTTTGCATTTATTTTTTGAACTTTGAATATCCCCTTTGTTAAAGTTCCTGTCTTATCAAATACTATTGTTTCTGCATTTGCAAGTGCTTCTATGTAGTTTCCGCCTTTTATTAAAATTCCTAATCTTGATGCACCACCAATTCCACCAAAGAAGCTAAGTGGTATTGATATTACAAGTGCACAAGGGCAAGAAACTACTAAAAATGTAAGTGCCCTATATATCCATACTCCTGCATCAGTTGTCTTTAATACAAAATTTGGAATTACTGCTATAAGTATAGCGCATAATACAACTATAGGCGTATAAATTTTTGCAAATTTTGTTATAAAGTTTTCCGTATTTGCTTTTTTTGAACTTGCATTTTTAACTAAATCTAATATTTTAGATACTGTTGATTCTTCGAATTTTTTTGTTACTTTTACTTCTATTAGTCCTTCTAAGTTTATAGATCCACTTAGTATTTCATCATTTACATTTGCTACTTTTGGTATAGCTTCTCCTGTTAATGCCTTTGTATCTAAACTAGTTTTTCCGACTTATTATTATTCCATCTAATGGTACCTTCTCTCCTGGCTTTATTACTATAATATCGTCTATATTTACTTCTTCTGGATTTACTTTTTTTACTTCTTCTCCTATTTTTAGATTCGCATAATCTGGTTTTATATCCATTAGAGCACTTATTGATTTTTTGGATTTTTCTTCTGCATATTCTTCAAATAGCTCTCCTATTTTATAGAAAAGCATAACTGCTACTGCCTCTGGATATTCTCCTATGAAAAATGCTCCAATTGTTGCAATCGTCATTAAAAAATTTTCATCAAATATTTTTCCTTTGAAAATATTTTTTATTGATTCTAATATAACTTCTTCGCCAACAATTATATAAGATATTAGATAAAAAATCATACTAATAATAGGATAGTGTATAAATATTGCAATTACTAGCAAGATTGCACTAATTATTATTTTTGCTAAGTCTTCTTTATTGATCTCCATTATTGAAACCTCCTAAATAGTGTCACAACTTCGTCTATTATTTCTACTTTTCCTTTTTCTATATCATTTAGTACACAATTATACATATGATTTTCTAGTATAAAATTTGCTAAACTTTTTATAGATTTATTTACTGCTGAAAGTTGAATTAAAACATCATCACAATATTTATCTTCTTGCACCATTTTCTTTATTCCATGTATTTGTCCATCTATTCTATTAAGTCTTGTATTTATATTTTTCTTTACATCTTCTGACATATAATTATTTTTTTCTTTCATCTTTTCCTCTCTTTCTTTTGAAATTATATACCCTTATGGGTATATTGTAAAGAGGAGGGTATATAAAAAAATTACTACAAACTAGCTTAAACTAGCTTATAGTAATTTTTTTATATTAATATTGGATTTTATCTCTTTCAATAATTTATTTATATTGTGTGATCTTATTCTTATATAGTTATAGTCTTATTCCATCAATCATCATATTCTTCTCCTAAGTATACTTCTCCTGTGGCAGTTTTTACAATTCTTCTTTTTCTACTTAATTCTTGTTCTAATATTTTTAATAATTCTTTTCTACTTATCCCATATTTTTTTCTTACATATTCTATTGCTTCTGTATTTTTCATTCCATTTTCATAACAAGTTTTCATGTCTTCTACTATATTTTTTTCACTTTTCTCTGCTTCTTTTGTTTCTTCTGATTCTCTTTCTTGTATTACTACTTCTTCTGTCTCTGTATTTTGTAGTGTTTTTATTACATCATATCTTGTCCTATTTCTTTCTTTGCCTATTTTTGCATCTAATGATACTGTTCCCCTTACTTTACACTTACTTATATATTTATATTTTATAACTCTTGACATATAATTTCTTATAAATTCTAAAGCTTCTTCTTCTGTTTCACTATTTTTTACTGTATCCCCTCTTTTTCTTATTGCATCTAATAATGCTTCACTTGCTATATCTTCAATATATCTTTTTAGTTTATATTTTTTACTAATACTTTTACTTAATTCTTGTGCTGTGCATAGAAGTTCTTCTGAGTACTTCTCCAAAAAGCTTTCTGGTATTGGAGTTATTCCTATGTATATAAATTCTTTATTCATGAATCTTTCCACAATTGTACTAGGAAATATTTGTGATAATAATTCATATAATGTTACTCCATATTCTTTGCATAATTTCTCTAATTCTTCCCTTTTATATTCTCTACTATCTAATCTTAGTTTATAAATTAATCTTGTTAATTTTTTATAATTAAGTTTTATACTTGCTCTTGCTCCATCGTTTTTTACATTCATATAATTAGTATATGAAATACCTATAATTTCTATAAATTCTATATCTGTCATTTCATTTTTATATGGCTCATATAACTCTAAAAATTCTTGATAGCCTATTAATTTATTTTCATACCCTTTTTTTCTTAAATCTTCTCTTATTTCTTCTTGTCTTGCTTCTGTTATCACTTTTTCTTCTTTTAATATTCTTGTTCTCGTTCCTTTGTTTTTCATATTATTATGATTAGCATATACTATACCAATAATCTCTGCAAATTCTATCTCTGACATTTCATTTTTATATGGCTCATATAGCTCTAAAAATTCTTGATAGCTTATTAATTTATTTGTATACCTTTTTTTCCTTAAATTTTCTCTTATTTCTTCCATTATCTCTTTTGGTATCACTTTTTCTTCTTTTAACATTCTTGTTCTTTCTCCGCTGTTTTTCATACTCATATAATTAATATATGAAATATCAATAATTTCTGCAAATTTTACTTCTGTCATTTCATTTTTATATGGCTCATATAGTTCTAAAAATTCTTGATAGCTGATTAATTTATTTGTATATCCTTTTTTTCTTAAATTTTCTCTTATTTCTTCTTTTTTCTCTTTTGATATCACTTCTTCTTTTAATATTCTTGCTTTTGTTCCTCTATTTTTTATACTCATATAACTAGGATCTGAAATACCTATAATTTTTCTAAATTCTGTATCTGACATTTCGTTTTTATATGGTTCATATAACTCTAAAAATTCTTGATAGCTGATTGATCTTTTTGCATAGCCTTTTTCTATTAATGTATTCCTTATTTCTTCTTTTCTCGCTTCTGTTATTACTTTTTTTTCTTTTAATATTCTTGTTCTTGTTCCTCTGCTTTTTATATTCTTATAATTAGGATATAACATACCTATAATATTAGCAAATTCTACTTCTGTCATTTCATTTTTATATGGCTCATATAACTCTAAGAATTCTTGATAACTGACTAATCTATTTGCATAGCCTTTTTCTTTTAATGCATTTCTTATTTCTTCTTTTCTTTCTTCTGATATCACTTTTTCTTCTTTTAATATTCTTGCTTTTGTTCCTCTGCCTTTTATAGTAAAATAATTAGAATACGAAATACCTAAAATTTTTGAAAATTCTAACTCTGACATTTCATTTTTATACGGCTCATATAACTCTAAAAATTCTTGATAGCTGATTAATTTATTTGTATACCCTTTTTGTTTTAAATGCTCATTTATATCTAAATCTCTTAACATACTCCTAACTCTCTTTAAATAACTATTTCCTACAAAAACTATATAAACATTTTACCACTTATTTACATAATATTCAAGACTGAAATTATCTTTTAATATTACATTAAAAATAGGGCTTGAATATATTTCTAATTTTGAAATATTTCAAACCCTAATATTATGGCTCCTCGTGCCTGGCTCGAACAGGCGACCTATCGGTTAACAGCCGAGCGCTCTACCGACTGAGCTAACGAGGAATATAAAATCTGGCGACGACCTATTTTACCAGCAAAGAAATTCGCAAGTATCTTCGGCACATAAGGCTTGACTTCTGTGTTCGGCATGGGAACAGGTATTACCCTTATGTAATAATCACCAGAAGAGTATATATTAAAGTTAAGTTTCCTTAACTAAATATAACTATTTAACTTTTTGTATTATACAATATCTTTTCCAAAATTTCAATATATAATACAAAAATTTCTAAAAATTTTTAGTACACTGAAAATTGCATAGATGTTTTAACTGAACTTTAAAACCATTATCAAAATTGTGGTTAAGCCCTCGATATATTAGTATTGGTCAGCTTAATATATTACTATACTTACA
>CANQCU010000024.1 GCA_947590905.1 uncultured Clostridia bacterium
CCTCTTATTGTTACTGCTGCTAATATTACTAATATTATTATCATTATTATTAAAGAGATTAAGGTAATTCCTCTCTCATGATTATTGTTTGGTCTTCCTTTTTTCATTGTTTTTTATCCTCCGTTTCTTTATATATTTTAATATTAATATTTTTTAAAATATACTAAATATGTATTTTTCAGTCTTGATTTTTTTGTTCTTTTATAATTTTCTTCTGCATAACCAAAAAAACACATAGCTTATATGTTTGTATCACAAAACATATAAGTCCTATGTGTACTTATATTTCCTTTTTTTATCATTATATTATTGTGTACGAGCATAAGTACGCATCTATCCTCATGCCTTACACAATTTACTATTTTTTCTTTCATTGTTTGGTTTTCCTTTTTGGTTTAACTTTATGTAGTTATTATATATTTAGTATTTCTATGTGTCAAGATTTTTTTACATTTTGTTACATTTTTTTAACTTTTTAAATAATTTGCTTTTGTTTTTAGTCTCTTTACTGCTAAGCTTAATCTATATTGTAACTTTTTTTCAACTTTTCTATTGCTTTTTTTTAGCATTTGTGTTATTATATTATGCGATATAGTTTATTAAGTAATAAGAGGAGGTGCAACTTTAGTTATGCCAAACATTAAATCAGCTATTAAAAGAACAAAAATAATTGAAAAGAAAACATTAACAAATAATATGATTAAATCTGGTTATAAAACAGCTGTTAAAAAGTTTGAATCTGCTGTTGAAGCAGGAGATGTTGCTCAAGCAGAAGCTCTTTTCGTTGAAGCAACAAAGAAAATAGATCAAGCTTGCACAAAAGGTGTTATTGTTAAAAATACAGCAGCTAGAAAAAAATCTAGTTTAGCAAAAAAACTAAATAGCGTAAAAGCATAAGAAAAAAGCTCTCCTCACGGAAGAGCTTTTTTGTTTGTGATTAATCTTATTCTTCTTTGCTTACCATTGTCTGTGATGCATACCACCAATTACAATCCCATTATGTTATATCCACTATCTGCATATATTATTTGTCCTGTAATTGCACGTGACATGTTACTTAGCATAAATACAACTGCATTTCCTACTTCTTCTGTTGTTACATTTCTTCTAAGTGGTGCTTTTTCTTCAACCACATCAAGAATTGATCCAAAATCTTTAATTCCTTTTGCTGATAATGTTTTTATTGGTCCTGCTGATATTGCATTTACCCTTATTCCTTCTGGTCCTAAGTTATCTGCTAAATATCTTACACTACATTCAAGTCCTGCTTTTGCAACTCCCATTACATTATATCCTGGAAGTACTTTAGTTGAACCATAATATGTAAGTGATACTAAACTTGCATCTGCATTTAGTAAATCTAGTTCTTTTGCTATTCTCGCTACTGCAATAAATGAATATGCACTTACATCATTTGCATGTGCGAATCCTTCCTTTGATGTATATATAAAGTCATTTCTTAAGTCTTCTGTATTTGCATGTGCTATGCTATGCAATATTCCGTCTATTTTTCCGCAATCTTCTTTTATTTGTTTAAAGACTTTCTCAATATCTGCATCATCTGATGCATCACAGCTATATGCTTTTTTATATGGTATTTCTGATAATAATTCTTCTACCTTTTCTCTATTTTCTTCTCCCATAAATGTAAATATTAACTCTGCTCCATTTTCTGCAGCTACCTTTGCTGCTCCCCATGCTATACTCCACTTATTTCTAATTCCCATTATTAATATTTTTTTATTTTCTAGTAACATTTTTTCCTCCTATCTTAATTTTTCAATATTTTAAATGTTAAACAAAAACTTGTATTATATCTATTCTATTAGATTATTGTTTGTTTTTCTTTATATTCTCCCATACTTCTGAATTTCTTGTATCTTAGATCTACTAATTCTTCTTTTTTTAATTCTTTTAATTCAAGATATGCTTCTAATATTTCTTTTTTTATAGCTTTTGATGTTTTCTTAATATCTTCTTGTGCTCCGACCTGTTGGTTCTTTTATTATTTTATCTATTACTTTCAAGTCATATAAATCTTTGGCTGTCATCTTCATTACTTCCGAGGCTTCTTTTGCTCTAGATGAGTCTTTCCAAAGTATACTTGCATATCCTTCTGGTGAAAGTATTGAATATATTGCATTTTCAAGCATTAATATTTTATCTCCAACCCCTATTGCAAGTGCTCCTCCACTTGAGCCTTCTCCAATAACTACTACTATTATTGGTACTGTTAATTTTGACATTTCTAAGAGATTCTTTGCTATTGCTTCTCCTTGTCCTCTTTCTTCTGCTCCTATTCCTGGATATGCACCTTTTGTATCTATGAATGTAACTATTGGTCTATTGAATTTTTCCGCTTGTTTCATAAATCTCAATGATTTTCTATAACTTTCTGGATTAGGCATTCCAAAGTTTCTTTGTATGTTTTCTTTTGTGTTTCTTCCTTTTTGTTCTGCTATTATTGTAAAGTTTATATCATCAAGTCTTGCAAGTCCACATACTATTGCTTTATCATCAGAAAAGCACCTATCTCCATGAAGTTCTATAAACTCATCAAATATATTTTCTACGTAATCTAAAGCTGTTGGTCTATTGCTTGCTCTTACAATTTGTACTTTATCCCAAGCTGTAACTTGTTTTTCCATTGTTTTGCACAACTCCTTTCAATAGCATATTTATTTACGTTTTTTAGCATATGCCTCAAAATAATTTATCGTTTTTGGTAGTTTATTATTTTTTAATACCTATGCTCTTTTATCTTTTTACTTATTCATTAAGAGTAATTTATATATTGTTTCTTTCATATCTTTTCTTTCTACTACTTTGTCTATAAATCCATGTTCAAGCAAAAATTCTGCTGTCTGAAAGCCTTCTGGTAATTCTTGCTTTATTGTTTGCTCTATTACTCTTGGTCCTGCAAATCCTATCATTGCTCCTGGCTCTGCTAAAATAATATCTCCAAGACTTGCAAATGATGCTGTAACTCCTCCATAAGTCGGATCTGTTAATACTGATATGTATAGAATTCCCGCTTCATCTAATTTAGCAATCGCAGATGAGGTTTTAGCCATTTGCATAAGTGAAATTATTCCTTCTTGCATTCTTGCTCCACCTGACACACTAAATATTATTAATGGAAGTTTTAATTCTATTGCTTTTTCTATTGAATATGTTATCTCCTCTCCTACAACACTTCCCATACTTCCCATAAGGAAATTTCCATCCATAACGCAAATTACAACTTGCTCTCCATTAATTTTACCTGTTCCGCATTTTACCGCTTCATCTAATCCTGTTTTTTCTCTTAAAGCTTCTAGCTTTTTTGTATAGCTCTCCATTTCTAATGGGTTTGTTGTTTCTATGTTAAGATTAAATTCTTCAAAAGTTCCTTCATCTATTATCTGTGCAATTCTTCTTCTACTAGATAATCTAAAATGGTTACCACAGTTTGGGCATACACTATAATTTTCTCTTACACTATCTTTATATAGTATTTCTTTACATTTATCACATTTTACCCATTTTCCTACTGGAATGTCTGGCTTTTCATATTGTATGTTTTCTTCTTGATTTCTCTTTTTTATCTTATCGATTACCAATTCTTTCTCACCTTCTTATGTTTTATATTAAATATATAAAATTTTCTTACAAATTAAATTCCTTTGAAATAAATGAAGTATCAAAATTTCCTGATTTAAAATTATTATTTTCTATTATTTTTAAAAGGAAATCTATATTTGTATCTATTCCATCTACTACACATTCTTCTAGTGCTCTCCTCATTTTTGCTATTGCTTCTTCTCTATCTTGTGCATGAACTATTATTTTTGCAATCATTGAATCATACATAGGTGGAATAATATATCCTGTATACATTGCTGTATCTACTCTTACTCCATTTCCTCCTGGAAGATTAAGTCCTTTTATTTCTCCGAGGACATGGTCTAAAATTCTTATCTGGATTTTCTGCATTTATTCTACATTCTATGCTATGTCCCTTTATTTCTACATCACTTTGCTTTATTTTTAATTTTTCTCCACTTGCAATTTTTAATTGTTCTTTTACTATATCTATTCCTGTCATCATTTCTGTTACAGGGTGCTCTACTTGTATTCTTGTATTCATTTCCATGAAATAGAAGTCTTTATTTTTATCTACTAAAAATTCTACTGTTCCTGCACTTGTATATTTCGAGGCTTTTACTGCCTTTATTGCTACTTTTCCCATTTTTGCTCTTAAATCACTATTAAGTACTGTTGATGGGCTTTCTTCTATTACTTTTTGATTTTTTCTTTGAATAGAACAATCTCTTTCTCCTAAATATATGCTATTATCGTATTCATCTGCAAGTATCTGTATTTCTACATGTCTTGGATTTTCTATAAATTTTTCCATATATATTTCGTCATCACCAAAGGCTACTTTTGCTTCTTGCTTTATTATGTTGTATGCTTCTTCTAATTCTTCTTCTTTTGTAACAACTCTTATTCCTTTACCTCCACCTCCTGCTGATGCTTTTAAAATTACTGGATATTTTATTTTTTTTGCTATTGTTTTTGCTTCTTCTAAATCTTTTAACTTTCCATCTGATCCTGGTACTACTGGTATTCCTGCTTTTTTCATGCACTTTTTACTGTTTACTTTATTTCCCATTAAGTCTATAACTTCGTAAGATGGACCAATAAATTTTATATTACATTCTTCACATATTTTTGCAAATTTGGCATTTTCAGATAGGAATCCAAAGCCTGGATGTATGCTGTCTGCTCCTGTTATATTTGCTGCTTCTAGTATTGCTTGCATATTCAAATAGCTTTTATTTGATGGTGCTTCTCCTATACATACTGCTTCATCTGCAAGTTTTACATGCATTGCATTCGCGTCTGCTACTGAATATACTGCAACTGTTTTTATATTCATTTCTTTGCAAGCTCTAATTATTCTTACTGCAATTTCTCCACGATTTGCAATTAAAACTTTATTAAGCATTTATTTTTCACTCCCTTAAAATTTGTTATAGAATATTGACCTATGCACTAAATTATTTTATTTATTAAAACTTTGCAGTCGCAACTTACAGATTTAAAATTTATATGTAAGTTGCTCCACATCGCACTTCGCTTCGCTACGTTTGATCGCTTACGCAGTTTTAATAAATAAAATAATTTGGTGCATTATAATACATTTCTACACTAGTGCAAATGTAAGTTCTCCTTTTGCTGCAACTTTTCCATTTACTGTTGCTACCGCTTCTCCAACTCCTATTGGTCCTTTTGATTTTATTATTTTAACTTCTAATTTTAGTACATCTCCTGGAACTACCATTTGCTTAAACCTTAATTTGTCTATTCCGCCAAATAAAGCATTTTTCCCCTTATTTTCTTCTAAAGAAAGTATTGCAACTGCTCCAGTTTGTGCTAAAGCTTCTGTTATTAATACTCCTGGCATTATTGGATTTCCCGGAAAATGTCCTTGAAAATACCATTCGTTTATGCATACATTTTTATATGCTACTGCCATTTCTCCGAGGTATATATTCTTCTACTCTGTCTATCATTAAAAATGGTGGTCTTTGTGGTATTATTTTCATTATTTCTTTAACATCTAACATAATTTTTTCCTTTCTATTTAATCTTGAATAATGGTTTTCCATAGTCAACCATCTCTCCATCTTTTACAAGTACTTCTATTATTTCTCCGTCATACTCTGATTCAATTTCATTCATAAGCTTCATTGCTTCTATTATACAAAGTATATCTCCTTTTTTTACTTTGTCTCCTACTTCTACAAATTTCTTAGCCGTAGGTGATGATTTTTCATAAAAAGTTCCTACCATTGGTGATTTTACTATTTTGCATTTTTCTTCTACTTTAACCATTTCTGTATTATCAGGTATTTTTGCTGGTTTTACATTTTGACTTGGTACCATAGGTATATTAGGAAGAATAGGTATTTCTGGTACTGGTCCTAATGCTTCTCTTTTTAAGCTTATTTTTGTTCCATCTGGAAGTTCAAGTGAAAATTCTGTTAGTTTTAATTCTTCCATATCTTTCATAATCTTTTTTATTTCTGAATATTCCATAAGTCTCTCTCCTTATATTTTCTTAAATATTATTGCACTATTATGTCCACCAAATCCTAATGAATCTGACATAGCGTATTTTATTTCTTTTTTTCTTCCCTCATTTGGTACTATATCTAAATCACAATCTTCGTCTGGTACTTTATATCCTATTGTTGGTGGTACAAAGCCTTCCTCTATTGCTTTTATTGTTGCTATTGCTTCTATTCCTCCTGCTGCTCCAAGTAAATGTCCTGTGTTTCCTTTTGTTGAACTTACCATTACTTTTTTTGCATTTTCTTCTCCTAAAGCCTTTTTTATTGCTATTGTTTCGAATTTTTCATTTAGAGGTGTTGATGTTCCATGTGCATTTATGTAATCTATGTCCTTGGCTTCTATTTTTGCATCTTCTATTGCATTTTTCATTGCTTTTGCTCCACCTTCTCCGTCAGGTGATGGAGATGTTATATGATATGCATCAGATGTTGCACCATATCCTACTATTTCTGCATATATCTTTGCACCTCTTTTTTTTGCATGTTCATATTCTTCAAGCAATATTAAGCCTGCTCCTTCTCCCATTACAAATCCATCTCTTTCTTTGTCGAAAGGAATACTTGCTCTTAATTTATCTTCTTTTGTTGATAATGCTTTTATGTTTGTAAATCCTGCTATTCCAACAGGTGTTATTGATGCTTCTGCTCCTCCTGCTATCATTAAGTCTTGATAGCCGTGTTTTATTATTCTATAACATTCTCCTATTGTATGTGTTGCACTTGCACATGCTGTTACCATTCCAAAAGTTTCACCTTTTGCTCCGATTTCAATAGAAATATTACCTGTTGCCATGTTACCTATTGACATTGGTATAAACATAGGAGAAACTCTATCAGGTCCTCTTTCTAGAAGAATTTTTGTATTATCTTCTATTGTTTGAATTCCTCCTATTCCTGTACTTACTGCAACACCAAATCTTGTCATATCTTCTTTTTCCACATCTATTTTGCTGTCTTTCATCAATTCTCTTGCTGCGACTAATGCAAAATGTGAATATCTATCTAATCTCTTAGCTAATTTTCTATCAAAATGCTCTTCTATATTAAAGTTTTTTACTTCTGCTGCAAGTTTTACTTTGAAATTGCTTGCATCAAAAAGTGTTATTTTATCTACTCCACATTTTGAATTTTTTATTCCATCCCAAAATTCTTCTACTGTATTACCAATAGGAGTAACTGCTCCTAATCCTGTTACAACTACTCTTCTTTCCATTTTATTATTTCCTCTTTTCTTTTCTCTTTTTATAGTTCAAAAAAGAAACTATATAATCAAATTCTAAGCAAGAATTATTTTTTAAATTACATTAACATACCACCATCAATATGTATAACCTGCCCAGTAATGTATGAACTATCTTCTGATGCTAAAAATTTTACTAAATTTGCTACATCTTTTGTCTCTCCCATTCTATTCAATGGTATTTGTGCTTTTACTTCTTCTTTTACTTTATCTGGAAGTACATCTGTCATTGCTGTTCTTATGTATCCTGGTGCTACTGCATTTACTAAAATATTTCTGCTTCCAAGTTCTTTTGCAAGACTTTTTGTAAATCCTATTATTCCTGCTTTTGAAGCTGAATAATTTGCTTGACCTGCATTTCCTGCAATTCCTACAACTGATGCCATATTTATTATTCTTCCATATCTTTTTTTCATCATATATGGAACTACGTTTTTTGTCATATTAAATGTTCCAATTAAATTTACATTTATAACTGCTTCAAAATCTTCTTTTTTCATTCTCATTAATAAATTGTCTTTTGTTATTCCTGCATTATTTACAAGCACGTCTATTTTTCCAAATTCTTCTATTGTTTCTTTTATCATTTTTTCTGCATCTTCAAAGACTGAAACATCTCCTTTTGTAAAGAAACATTTGACTCCAAAGCTTTCTATTTCTTTTTTTAAATCTGCAAATTGTTCTGCATCTGTTAGCGTATTTATCGCAATATCAAAACCTTCCTTTGCAAGTGTTAATGCACATTCTCTTCCTATTCCTGATGTACCTCCTGTAATTAAACTAACTCTTCTTTCTTCCATATTCTTTCCTCCTCGTATTAATTTCTGTTTTTAACTTTGTTTGCTAGTCTTTATCCCTTGTATCTTAGTTTTTTATATTAATTTTTTAAAAATTCTATTGCTGTTTTTAATTTTTCACAATCTGAGATGTTTATAATATTTATATCTTTGTTTGCAATCTTATTAGCTCTTCTTACAAAGTTTGATAAATATTTTCCGTGGACCGATTTCAACAAAAGTATCTATTCCTAAATCTAACATTGTAGTTATTGAATCTTTAAATCTAACTGAATGCATTATGTGTTTTGCAAGAATTTCTTGTATATTATCTTTATCTGTATATGCTGTTCCATCAATGTTTTTAATAACTTGAACTTCTTTATTGTATTTTATATTCACTTTATCTAATTCAGCCTTTAATTTTATAGAAGCTTCTTTCATTTTCTCTGTGTGAAAAGGACCAGCAGTTTTTAACTCTGCTACCTTTTTTGCGCCTTTCATCATTGCTTTTTCTGAAGCCTCTTTTACTGCATTTTTTTCTCCTGATATAACTACCTCTCCTGGTGTATTATAATTTGTTGGTGCAATAAATCCAGTTGATGACACTTCTTTGCAGATATCTTCTACGTCTTTATCAGGAAGAGCTAGAACTCCTGCCATAAGCCAATCTCCTTCTGGTATGTTATTTTGCATTATTTCTCCTCTTTTTTTAACAATCTGTATGCCATCTTCAAAAGATATATATCCTGCAGATATTAGTGCAGAATATTCTCCAAGGCTTAATCCTGCTGTTACATCTGCTTTTATACTATTCTTTTTTAATACTTCTAATATTGCAAGTGACATAGTAAGTATTGCAATTTGGGTATTCTTTGTCTGATTAAGCTCTTCTTCTGGTCCTTCAAATGATATTTTTTTTATGTCTATGCCTAGTACCTCTTCTACTTTGTCATATATTTTCTTTACTTCGTCATATTCTTCGTATAAATCCTTTCCCATTCCTACAAATTGTGATCCTTGACCTGGGAATAAAAATGCTGTTTTCATATTGTGTTCTTTCCTTTCTTTATTTTTATTTAATATTCTAAAAGTATTGCTCCTAGGTTTAGTCCTCCACCATAACCTAAAAGTATAATTTTATCTTTTTCTTTTATTAGATTTTTTTCTATTACTTCGTTTAATGCTAGTGGAATACTTGCATTAAATGTATTTCCAACTCTTTCTATATTTATATACATTTTATCTAGGCTTATTTCTAGTTTTTCTGACATGCTTCTCATCATTTTTAAATTTGATTGATGAGGAATAATGTATTTTATATTTTCTAAACTTTCACCTGATTTTTTTAGTAACTCTTTTACACATTCTACTGGTTTTGTTGTTCCAAATTTATATACTTTTTTGCCATCCATAAATATTTTTTCGTTTTGATAACATGTTAGTATTTCTCCATTTTGTCCTTCACTTAATATATTTTGAAAATATATTTTTTCTTTATCGCTTTTTTTAAGTAATGTTGCCCCTGCTCCATCTCCAAGCAAAATTTTTGTATTTACATCTTCTTCGTCTGTATATTCTGATAAAACATCTGCACCAATTACAAGCCCCATCTCTACTTCGCCAAGTGCTATGTACTTTCTAACAATATCAAAAGCATTAATGTATCCACAGCACCCTCCTAATATATCCATACACATACATTTCTTTATATTTAATTCTTTTTGCACTTTGTATGAAACTCCTGGCATTAGCTTTTTGCTTGTGGTAGTTGCAAAAACTATAATTCCTATATCCTGCACATCTATTTTTGTTTTATTTAAGGCATCTTTTACAGCTTCTATTGCAAGCCCTTCTAAATTTTCTTCTTCTATATAATATCTTGTTTTTATTCCTGTTCTATCATATATCCAGTTTTCATTTAAGTTAAATTTTTCATTTAATAGTTTGTTATCTATTTTTTTCTTTGGCAGTGCTATTCCATTTGCAAGTATTTCTATTGAGTTCATCTGTACCTCCATAATTTTATAATTGATATTATACAATACATTTTTTGCTTTTTCATTATACTGAGCGGTCAGAAGAAATAAAAATAACTTAACCTTTTTGCTCCAGAAATTTCTGCGAAATTTGCCGGTGCAAGAAAAAAAGCCCTATATAGGACTTTTTAATAATTTTTTTATTTTCTTAAATTAATTTGAATTTTATGATTAAAATAATAAATTCTTAATTCCAAAACTAAAATTATTTTTCTTCATAAGGATTTACATGTACCATACAATGCTTTACAAATTCTATTTCTTTTTCTATTGCATGATGTACATTTTCAGCAATCTTGTGTGTTTCATTCAATGTTTTTTCTCCATCTGCGCTTATCTCTACATCAACAAATATTTTATTTCCAAATTTTCTTGTTTTTACATCATCTATTCTTTTTACACCATTTTGTTTATTTATTACTTCATAAATTCTGTTTACTGTTTTTTCATCACAAGCTTCGTCTGTCATCTTTCTTGTCGTGTCTATAAATATTTCTATTCCTGCTTTTACTATAAATATTGCAATTACTATACTTGCAATTGAATCTAATATTAAGTATCCAAATCTTGCACCTATTATTCCTATAAAACTTCCAATAGAAGATAAAGCATCTGACCTATGATGCCATGCATCTGCCATAAGTGCTCCAGAATTTATCTTTTTTGCTACTCTTCTTGTATACCAATACATTGCTTCTTTTGTAATAATTGATACAACTGCTGCAATTAGAGCAATTATTCCAGGAATTGCAAAGTTTTTATATTCACCGACTTGCTATATTTTTTATTCCTACTATTCCTATCTCTGCACCAGTTATAATTAATATTACTGAAAGTATAATTGATGCAACACATTCAAAGCGTTCATGTCCATACTGATGACTTTTGTCTGATTTTTTATTTGACATTTTTACTCCAATTATAACTATTATTGTGCTTACTACATCTGACAAAGAATGTACTGCATCTGATATCATAGCACTTGATTTTGCAAATACTCCTGCAAATAGCTTAAATGCTGATAATATTATATTAACTATTATGCTTACATTTGAAACTTTGATTGCTTCTTTTTCTTCCATATTATTCTCACCTTCATTAAATAATAAAACTTGTTTATGTAAGTATTGAAAATACTTGCATATAGAGCAAATTAAGGTAATACTAAATTTCTTAAATCTAAAAATTTACTCTGTAATAAAAGAAGAGACTTTTTGTGGTTCCTATCCCACAGAAAGTCTCTTCTGCTGCTAACATGTAGCCCGGCTATTGCCTGATTTAATATATTATATGCTTTCCTTTTTATTTTAGTTCTTAAACTTCTACTGCTTTTACAACTAATCTTTGTTTTCCTGAATTTCTACAAGTTATTAATGTTACTTCTTTTTTTCCATCTGTAAGTTGTGATGTACAACTTGTATCTTCTGGTTCAACTACATATATATCATATACTTTATATGTAAGCGTTCTTTCTGAGTTATCTTGTAAGGTAAATGTATCCCCTATTGACATTTGTGAAAGTTTTCCAAACATTTTTCCACTTTTATAATTATGTCCTACTATAACATAATTTCCTACTTCGTTTGGTCCATTTTTTCCCCACAATTTATTTAGAGATATTTTTAGTAATTCCTCTGATGTCTCAGAAAGTACTGGATATTCTATTCCTAATTTATCTATTTTTAAAACTGAATCTGTATAATATTCTGTTCCATCACTTGCTACTGATTTTACTATTTTATTTTGATTAGTATTATTATTATCATCATTGTTACTACTAAGTAAGCCAGTAACATCTACTACTCTACCTTTCATTTTATTTTCTTCTGCTAAAGTTACTACTAGTATATCATTATCAATTGATACTGTTGTATTATCTGTTTTATTTGTTTCTGTTTCATTTTGTTGTAAACTTGATAGTATTTCTTGAGAAACTTGTTCACTTTTGTTTCTATCATATTCCGCATATATATAACAAGAAAATAATGTACATGCTAAAAAGATAGATAAAAAGAAGTTACATTTATATATTTTCTTCTTTTTTCTAAATTCTGGCGTTACTATTATTTTTTCTGTTACTAATATTTGATTCATTTATTATCTCCTATAATAGATATATATTTTATAATACCTTTTACATTTTATTCATGTAGAAAGGTATTATAAATATATTATAGATGTATAATCTTACATTAAAAATTATAACATACTTTTTTATAGTTTTCAATACTAATTTTCTATTTTAATTATATAAATTTATATTCTAATACTATAAATTTTCTATTTGTTTGCATATGTAGTTAAATACTTCTTCTAATACTTCTTTTCTATTCTCATGAGTATCAATATATTTAAATCCATATTTTTTACATTCTTCTATTAAAAATTGATTTTTCTCATCAAACCATTCTATTTCTTTTTTTAATTCTTCATCAGTTTTACTATATGTCCAGTCTGTTTCTTTATCAAATTCTCTTATAAACTGAAATATTTCGTTTTCTCTAATATTCCCATGTCCTAAATATACTACTATCGTATTATCCAAATTTTTATATCTACTTAACACTGATGGCAATATTTGAGCTCCATCTAAAATTAAGCCATATTGTCCTAATCCTTGTTTTGTCTGGTCATCTATAAAGTCTAATAATACTTTTTGGAAGAATTCATTTGACTGATAGTCCATAAAGTCTTCTACGTATTTTTCGTCTAGATTTGCTAATATTGCATTTCTGATTGAATCTGCATGTACTAAATTATATCTTGGATATTTATCTCTTATTCTTTTACTTAATGTAGTTTTTCCTGCTCTACCTACGCCTAATATTAATATATTTTTCAACTTTATGCCCCCATACAAATTACTTTTTAATTATTATACTATATTATATTTAAAAAATAAAGTAAATTCGAATAATTATATTACCCATTTTTCTTGTCTTAATTTTTTACATTAATTGTTGTTTTTAGGCTAGTAGAAATTTACTATAAATGACTATATTTACTCTTTTTCACTAAATTGCGAGATGAGCCACTTGATAACTTCTTTTTTTATTTGCATATATTCATCCTTTTCAAATTGCATATTAGCTATGCAATATCTACGATTAGAAATATGTGAGCAAAACATACACTCATATAAAGAATTCGCATCTTGTATAAAAAATGAATTACTAATTTTAGCTGAACATACAACACTATAACTATTAGAACAACTGTTAGAGTCATCTACTTTTATGCAATAATTTAGATTTGTACTTCTTTGACATGCTAAAATATATTCAGAATCTGAACAACTATCGGAAAAAATTGTGTTTTTACATCTTGTACAATCTTCGCTCCTGTAAACATTTTCACAGTTATAAATTGTATCACTTTTAGATACATTAATACTATCATAATTTCTTTCTGTTGTTGTGTAATTTACTTTTTCCCATAATTTTAATACTTCATCTAGTGACTCTATTTCTTTTTTTGGTCTCATCCATCCTTTATAATTATCATATTTTTCCATATTATCTTGACTTATGTATTTGTTTGAATTAATTGAAGTTGCCCATGTTTCTTTTCCATCTACTGCGTCTATAACTTTGTATGGCAATTTTACATCAAATGCAAATTCTGATAAAGCTTCATCTAGTGTTAATAAACATTTCTCGTTAAAGATTTCCATAAATATTTCATCTATTACAGTTTCACATTGTTTATCCTTCATTTTCTAAATTCACCTTCTTTCTTGAAGTTGATTGTTTAGACATTATCTCTTTTAAAGAGCTCTTTGTCTCTATACTAAACATTTTCTTTTCTTCTTCTTTTGTGTTATTTTGCAATATTTTTGCTTTAGATTTTCCCTTTTTCCTTGGAACTGATACAAAATCCAAAGTTTTTGCTTTAAAGCACGATAAAACTCTACCTTCTTTTCCGAACTCTTACAATACATTCTCTATCATTTAGTTCTGAAAGCATTTTTAGTCTTGCAAATACTGAGTTTTTTACTGCTACTTCCATTAACATATTTTTTTCTAAACACATTGCATCTGCCCTCGAAACTCTGAACACAAAATAGTTTACAACATTTGTAAATATTGCTTTTTGTAAATCACTACTTATTTGGTCAAAATATTGTCCTGCAAGTATAAGAGAGAGATTATATTTTCTTGCTTCTGACAAGAATCTGCATATTATTGGATTTTCAATTACAGATACTTCATCTATAACTAAAATAATATGTTCTTCAAATGTGTGTGCTTGTACTAATTGCAAAATTTGTTGCATAGCAAATCCTGCTATTGTTTTTGTAATATTAAGTCCAAGAGTCATTTGGTCTAAGGATAATACTGTTATAAAATTTCGTTCTATCTCCTCTTTAAAATTTTTTAATAAAGTGTTTTCTCCCATTACAGGAAGCAGTTGCATTTCATCTATAAATGCAATTATTGGAGCTATTGCCTCTTGATATGATTTTGTTTTTAACTCATTAAAGTCTACTCTAAAAAACTCTATAATATTAGGTTGTATTGTGTCTTCTACACTTCTTATTACTTTGTTTCTATATTCTATTTCTGTTAATAGCTTTCTTAAATTAACTAAGTCAAATTGTTTGTTTTCTAATAGTAAATGCATACTATATCTAAGAACTCTCTCTAATCTCGAATTATATTTATCTGCAATTATGTTTTTGAATATTGACATTATTGATTCAACCGTAGCTAAAATGTCTTCTGATGAATTTACAAATAGATTTAAACTACTTTCCTCTGATTTAAAATCTATTACATCTGTATCTTCTAATCCTCCAATATCATCCTCCATTGCCGCATGAGGATCAATTACAACTATCTTATATTTCATTTTGTTTTGACTATTTTGAGATAGTTTTTTTATTAAAGAGCTTATCATTTTAGATTTTCCAGTACCACTTGCTCCAATTACTATTGAATGTTTTGCAAAATCATAGCTTTTATAGTTTAGATACAAATCATCTTGTATATATGGAAATGCATCCACTTTTAATATTGAGTTTGCTTTATCACTGCAAAATACGTTCATTGATTTTTTAATATCTAAGTATTTTGCTTCATCTTTTTTATAAAAGAATCTTACATGTGTATCAAAATCAACAGATACAAATTTATGTGCTTCATCATTTCCAAATGCTCTTCTTCTTATAGTTTTGTCTTCTTCATCTTCTAAATATAGATAAGTTGCTGATATATAGTTATTATACTTATATGGTAAGAAAGTAATCCTTACATTTTTCATTTTTTGCATTTTTCTTGTTTCCATTTTGTCATATAAGTCTAATATAGCTTTGTATTTTTTTGTTATTATATATGGCATTCCTAGTCTTGCTCTTGCTTTTTTTGTACCCAGTTTTCTTTTAGTAGCAGAACCATATTCCATTGGTTCAGATTCTGATATTTTATTTGAATATGAAGCATCTTTCATAGTCGGAAGGTCTACTTTTTTTATTAAAAAGTCTCCTACATCTCCTAATATTGGTGGAAGCATTCTTTTTGTTTCTATAAAATATCTTATATAATTATTTTCAATATGTACCCATAAGTTCCATCTCTTAAACATACCATTGATTCTTGATATTCTATATATTAATTTTATCCATTCTTCGCTTTGTACATATGGCATAGTTAAATATAATTCAAATATATTTTTCTTCATATTACATCACTCTCTATTTTATTATACATTTATTGCATAACAAAAGACTGACTTTTTCTTTACGAAAAATGTCAGTCTTTTATTAAATACGTCTTAGGATTTATCTAGTAAAGCTTATTGTTTTTTAGCATTAATTGTAAAACTTAAATATTAATCTTCTATTGGAATTAAAAGGTCTGTAACATCATCATGATAATATTCTAATTCTGGTAAATCTCTAAAATTATATTTACAACTTGGAATGAATTCATCATAAAATATTCTAGAAGTTTCTTGTATGTCTTCTGCTATTTGTGACGCCGTTCTTATTGATATCCATTTAGCTTTTGGAATTATAATTTTTTCAAAGCCCTTTATTTTTTTATTATATAAAACCCAATATGCTTCTACATTTAGTCTTTCTTTTTCTTTATATGAAATCATTGCATATGGAGCATCTCCGTATTTTTCCATAAGTTCTTCATGTAGTCTTGGTGCCTCTTTCCCTATATTCTCATTTGTAGTAGGTTTACATCTACCATATAGAGTTATTTCTTCTCTTTCAACTATTTTGTATTCTACATTTTTGCTTTCTTCATTATCCTCTTTGAAGTGTAATTTTGTATACATTTTTAGTTTATCTGGATTTTTTCTTACTTCACTTGGCTTTATTCCATGAAATTTTTCAAATGCTCTAGAAAAAGCTGTTGCATTATTATATTGATATTCTACTGCCATATCTACTACTTTTTTATTTTCTAAATATAATTCTTGACCTGCATTTGATAAACGCCTATTCCTTATATATTCTGATATTGATATGTTAGTTATTAATGAAAAGACTCTTTGAAATGTGTATTCATTTACCCCAATCATTTTTGCTAATTCTTTATAATCGATTTTTTCTTCTAGATTTTGCTCTATGTATTCTATTATTTCATTTAATTCTTTATATATGTTCATATTTTTGCTCCATCATATATATTTTTACTTCATAAAATTTCATATTTTTTTAATTTCTCTATATAATTTTCTATGGATTTGTCATTTATATCTTCTGGTTTTACACTACAATATTTAAAGATTTGCTTTTCTATACCTAAAGAACATTTTTCCTTGACCTTTTTCCATCTAGTATCTTTATCTCTTTATCTGATAGTCCCTCTGCTTTTCCTATTTCTAAATTTATTTCATGGTCATTTGTTCCATATTTTTCAAAATACCTTCTTCTAATTTTTATAAAATTCTCATCATTAGAAAAATCTTCTGGTATTTTTACTATATTTCCCATATCATGTAATAGACATACTCTAATAATTGCTTCTTTGTCTATGTTTGGTCCATTCCAATTATCTATTATTAAATTACTACATGCTGTAACTCTTAACATATGCATTTGCAAATTTTCTGGCAAATAATATTTATTATATATCTTGATTATATTCATTAAATTTTCCCTAACTCTATTATTAATTAATAGAATTCTATCATAAAACTTTTAAAAAAGAAAGTGTTTTTCAAAACACTTCCAATTCAAGTAATTTTAAATATACACCTTTCCAGTATACGCATCTAATTCTATTATTTGTCCATCTTGTATTTCTTTTGTTCCATTTATTGTTCCCACGATACATGGTACATTAAATTCTCTAGAAAGAATAGCTGCATGACATGTAATTCCACCTTCATCAGTTATAAATCCAGCTGCTTTTTCCATTGCTGAAACATAGTCAGGAGTTGTCATAGTTGCTACAATTATATCTCCTTTTTCTACTTTATAGATATCCTCATATGTAGATAAAATTCTTGCTACTCCTCTTACTTTTCCTCTATTTGCAATACTTCCTGAAATTATTTTGCTATTAGATTTTTCTTTTTCATCATTTGATGTCTTGTAGGCTTTTGCAATTTCATCTTGTAATTGTAAACTTTCATTTCCGAATACAGTTTGAACATTTCCATTAATCCAAATCATAGCAAATCCTTTTTTTCTATCTTCAAGTATTTTTCTTATCTTTTCCTTCATAACTCCATTATTGTTTAATATATCTATTATCTCATTATCATCAAGCATAATTAAATCTTGTTCTGGAATAGAAGTTCTATTATGAATTTCTTTAAATATGGTATGTCTTGCTTCAAAAAATAAATGATCTGAATATTCTGTTGTATATGTTCTTAAAAAGATAAAATCTCTAATAGCTTTAATTAATTTTTTTACTTTCTCTGTAAATTTATATTGTTCTAATATTTTCTCATATTCTATATCATTGCTTTTTCTAACATTATTAATATTTTCGATTTTCTCTTCTATATTATCATCTATCAAATTGTCTAATCTTAATAAATAATCCTCTTTTGTAAAACTTGTATCTTCAAATTCTACCGGTCCTTTTATCCATGAATATTTTTGAATATGTTTATCAATTAAATTTTCTACATTATTACCATTTTTAACTTTCAATGCTAACTTTAACAAATCTAATGGTTCTTCACTATATGAAAGTGGAAAATAATTAGGACATGTAGATATTTTTAAAAAGATTTTATCAATATCTTGTTTTTCAAATTTTAACTTTATTAATTCTTTCTGCAATTTATCTATCAAATAATCTTCTGGTCTTGTCATACCAGGTATAAAACTATTAATATACATTTCATTAAAACTTTTAAATTCTTTTGCTAATTCTATAAAAGTTAAAGTACTAAATTTTTTATTTTGTAGATAAATTAAATATTTTTTAATATCTTCAACTAAATCAAACTCTATTTTTGCAAATTTTTCAAAAAAATTTATATCATTTTCAAAATAATTATCTAATTTATTGCATAATAATTCAAAATCTGAGTTTAAAGCGTATTCATCTCCATTTAAGCATAAATAGTTTTGAGTAGCTATTTCAAATCCTAATAATTCATTTTGATATTTTCCTAAACTTGCATAAATTTCTGTATTTTCTACAAACCAATTAAATCTTCTTGAAACATAAAATTTCCAATTACCACTTTCCTTTATCTTACCTACTAATTGATTTTTCTTTATTGTAGTAATAGGTCTACATTGCAAAATATATATTTTACCATTTTCAATTCCATATTCTATATCTACTGGAAAACCATAAAAATTCTCAATTTTCTTAACTAAATCGGATAATTCTAGAATAATTTTATCATCTAATTTTTGTAAATTTCCATCTTTAACTTCTAGCCATTTATTTATTTCATTTTCTTTAACTAGTTTAGTTTTTTGGCATCTTATCTCTTTATTTATTAATCTATTATCTTTTTTACTTATAATATAGTTATCTGGAGTTACCTTTCCCGATACAATAACTTCTCCTAATCCTAGAACACTTTCAATAACAATTTCAGCTAAATTATTATTAGTTGGATTTATTGAAAATGCTACACCAGACACATCACTTTGTAACATTTTTTGTACAATAACAGCAACTGTTATATCTGATGTATCATTATTTTTTATTCTATAAAAGATAGCTCGTGGACTAAAAATCGAACTCCAACATTTCTTTATACTTTCTATAATGTTTGTTTCATTTACATTCAAAAAAGTCTCTAATTGTCCAGCCCATGCATGATTTTTTCCATCTTCTGAAGTTGCAGATGACCTTACTGCAACATATTTACAATTTAATTTTTTATAACCTTCCATGATTTCTTTTTTTATAGTATCTGATATATAGCATTTTGAAATGATTTGAGTTATTTCTTTTGATTTATTTTCTATATCTTTTTCATCATTTGTTTTACATTTATTAATTATTTCTTGTATTTTTTCTTTAACATTATTCTCATTTAAAAATCTATCAAATACGTCTGCCATAATTACATAACCATTTGGTACATTAAACTCACTTTGGTACATTTTTGATAGAGATGCTCCTTTTCCTCCAACCCTATCCATTTCTCTAATATCTTTAAAAAATTTTATATTCATATTCATTCTCCTATCAAATCCAAAATTATACTTTCCCAATCTTTTGTAGGTAATACTCTTATTTCTGATTTTTCTTCATCACCATAATATTCATTGATAATATTATCGAATTTTTTATTCTTTATTTCTTTGGAATTTTTAGCAGATAATTTTATTGATTTATTATTAATTCCACTTTCTATCACTAATTCCTTAGTTTTAAAAGAAATTGATAAATTACATACATTTTTTTGTATAAGACTATTAAAATAACTCATAAATGTTGCAAATTCTTCATTTGATGCATTCCCATAAAAAACTATATTAATACAATTACCTTTTTCTTCGATTTTCTCTAAATTTTCTTTAAATATAATAAGTTTATGTATATCCATGAACTTTTTACTGTCATATTCAAACATTAATACATATCTTTTCATAGTTCTATCCTTCCATCTTCCTTAATTTTCATTTTTGAACTTAACTTTTCAATACACTGTGAAATTCCATCTGAATTTTCCCAATCTCCAATAATAATATTTTTGTCATTGTTTGCTACCATTTCTCCAATATTACATGGTGTAATAAATACAATATCAAGTCCTAATCTATTCATTCTTTCTTTATTTTCTGTATACATTTTCAAATCTTCTTCTTGTGAGTCTCCTCCTATTATTATAAAAGGAATGTCATATTTTTCTTTTAATCTTTTTGTTATCATTAATACTGATTCTGATTTAGAATGTTTTTTCGGTTTTACATCACATTCTTTTCCATAAGAATCATAATATGTAACAGTTTCTATATCATCACATCCAATTATTTCTTCTATTTGTTCACTTACCCTCGCTAAATCCGCTCTATTTATATCAGTAAAAACAATATTATACATACTTGTAACTTCTGGACTTATTTTTCCTTTATATTGATTAATAACAGCTTCTATTTCAGCTCTTTTTGATAATATTCTAGTGTCTAATGTTAACAATTGACTAGATTTTTCTCTTTTAATAATAAATCCACAATATTCTGCAACTACTCCATCAAATAAATTAGGAAGTCCATAATTTTGTGCTAATTCATAAAGTAACTTATATTTGCTCTTAGCCGCTTCAAATGATGAGCCTGTAACCATAGTTATTTGTACTTCTGAATTAGATTTTGACTGCATTGCTATAATTGAATCAAAAAATTTTTTTACATTTTCTGCTCCACCTCTTAATAATAAATCTGTAGTTCCAGAATAATCGAGAAATAAAGGGATAACTCTTTTTTTATTTATTTCTTTATATTTTAGTATATCACCTGGCTCACATCCTAAGATTCTACATATTTCATCTAATGTACTAAATCTAATTGCAGAAATATTTCCGTTTTTAATATTTGACAAATTTACTGGAGAAATTCCTATCTCTCCTGCTAATTTTCCAAGAGTATATCCTCTTTCTTTCATTATTTCATCTAAATTTGTAACAATTGCCATAAATTATTATCTCCTTTTTTACGTATAAATTATATCACTAAAATAGTGTTTTTGTCAATTAATATATCGTTTATCGTGTTGTTTTATTCGTTTATCATAATGATTTAATCTAAAATGCATTGTAAGCAAAAAAAGAAAGCCTTTTTGAAAGACTTCCAATTAAGTTTTATCTCCAAACATTTTTATTTAAATCTTCAAATGTATTAAACTGGGCTATTGTATTTTTCAGAGATAGCACCGCCACACATTCCACATGCAGTGTGTGCTTGTAAAAAACATCTAACTTTTATTTTCTGCTTCTAATAATAATTTATCAAAATCAGATTGATAGAATCTATCTTGTTTTATCCTATATTTTTGAAATTCAGTTAGTGCTTTTTCTTCAGCTATTTCGTGTGATATCTTTCCTGCATCTTTTAATATATCTCTATCGTCTGCTAATAAATATTTATCTATTCTACTTGCCCAGTCTTCCATAGTCATTGGAATGTTTCTTTTGGCTCTACCTTCTGCTAAATCCAAAAAGCATTTACTATTCTTTCTAAATCTTCTAATTCTCCATCAGCAAAAATATTTTGTATATGCATAGTTATATTGTTTCTGGTTGTATTATATAGCTCTCCTAAAGCTTTTTGAGTTAGCCATAAATCTCCTTCTTCAAATCTTACTTCTATTCCTTTTTGCTTTTTTTGCATTTCAAATATTAAAAATTCAGCAGAACTACTTCGTATTATTAGATTTTTATCTTCCTTCAAAGGTTTTCCTCCTTTGCTCTTAATTTTTCTGTATTATATACTAAATTATGGAAGAGATGTCGAATTATATAATGCATTTACATATGTCATTGCTTGACT
Organism: uncultured Clostridia bacterium; assembly: GCA_947590905.1. GTDB lineage: Bacteria > Bacillota > Clostridia > TANB77 > CAG-508 > JAAWPK01. The sequence continues at coordinate 22,110 of CANQCU010000024.1, forward strand.
TATTTCATTGCGTTACCACATTTATTTTAACCTTGACTTTATTTTATAAAGCTCATTAACATTAAAGTTATGGATTTAAATATAACTCTTTGGTTCATCATTTAAACAAGTTGCTAGTACAATATGTTTTTTCTTATCCAAATTGTCAAAAGTTTCTTTTTCTAATTTGTTATAATCTATAAATTCTCGTTTATTCATTCAAATCCCTCTTTTCTTTACTTTTAATTTGTTTTAAAGCATTTTGAGTTAAATTTTTATAATTTGTTTTTTCAGCAACTTTTCTTCCAATCTTTCCTTCAATCTCTTTTCTAGCCTTTCCTGTAATTTTTCCCGCTTCTTGTACATCATCTTTTAATTCTTCTAACCCAAAACTATT
>CANQCU010000025.1 GCA_947590905.1 uncultured Clostridia bacterium
CGCTTGTTTGCCATGCAAAAAAATAATATAATAAGTTTATAAAAAAAGACTTGACAAAAATTAGATAGTCAATTTGTGTCAGTAAGATAAATAGTAATTTGTAGAGGAGGAATAAATAAATGAATGAAGAAATAAAGAAAGCAAAAGAAGAATTAGAAAAATGGTTATCTGATCCACATGAATTAGGGTATAAACCTAGAGTGATAGAATATGCTAATTCATTTGAGGATGAAGATGGCATAAAATGTATGATTTTTAAATATAAAAAGTCATTTTTTGGAGAATGGCTATTAGGAATTGTAAGTGAATCTGGAACTTTTAGTGAGATGCAAAAATATAATCAAAATACTGAAATAGAAGATGCAAAAAAAATTTTAGAAATGTTAAAAAACTATTGGAAAGACATGGCTAGGAAAATGCAACAATAAATTACAATTTATATGAGTAAGTGAATGTATCTACAATCACTTACTTTTGGTATATTTTAATCAAATAAATAGTAATGAATAAAAACTGATTTTTAATCGGTTTTTATTTTTTACACATTATACAAAAGAATTTATATAGTATAAAATAATTTTAAGAAAGGAGAAAAATAATGAATGAGGTTGAAACTTTAAAATTCAATGATAAAGAACTGTTTAATTATAAAAGTTTGCAGCAATATGATGAAGAAGGACAAAAGTTGTTTTTAGGGTATTTAATTATAAAGGAATTATGGGAAATACAGGATAGATGTATAGTATTTCCTAATATAAAAGCACAACAGGAAGTACAAAAAGCAATAGAGGAATATAACGATACAACAATTAGAGCAAATCTTGTAATACAACAAAGAGTAGTAGAAGAAATAACACTGTTAGGAGAAAAAGAATTTTTAAGCAAATGAGAATAATAGAAAATTCGCTTAAAATATAAAAATTTTAGGTTTAATAATATTAAATTAAAAAGATAAAATAAGATAATTTTGCATCTATAAAGTTAATTTTCATATAAAAGGGGGGTGACAGATTAGTGCCACCCCTTGTGTGAGAGAAAGAAAGGACTATTCACAGTCCTCGTAAAGTATTTTAAGTGCATCTTTACTTATATCGTAGCTACAAATTGTAGAACCTATGTTGATTATAAACGCATCTCCCTTTTTCCCAAGAATATTCGGAAAATCGAACATTTCAAGGTTAATGTACTTAAGAAAATCACCTCCATCTAAATAGTGACTCTCTATCACTTCTCCATAACGAGAACGTTCCATAAAGTATGTACTCTCAATGTGATAAGGAGCATAGTAATTGATAGTCTGCCCATTTTTATCTACCTCGGAGGCTACGACACTGTAGCTATTGATATTGTCTTTTACTTCTTCATAGGACAAATGCGGAACTTGATACTGTATTTTCCTTTCGCCGTTTTCATCTCTGTATGTAGCTTCATAGGTGTAAAGCTCTCCGGTATATCCGGAAGGAACTTCGTAGACAAAATTTTTTGTTTCCCAGACTTGATAGGAAGAGTCTGCTTCATAAAACCATATAGTATCGAGAGAAGAGTCAGGTTCACGCCAATATCCTCTGGGAAGGTCAATGCTAAGTCTTGTATCATTCCCATCCAATATAAGCGTGCGATGGGAAGAGATAGAGATATCATGACCGTCGATGTGGGTGAGGTCCGGATTTGCCTTAAGCTTTTCTCTGACATATGGCAAATACTGTTCATAATCAGTCCAATCAATCCAAGCAGTATCGGCGTCGGTCTCTTGTTCATGAGGCTGATAGGTAGCTACAACAGCGAGAGCCAAAACGAAGATGGGTGCGAGTATCGCAGCAAAAATCCTTTCCTTATACATGTTTTTTCGACCTTTCACAAATAATTATTTATATATATTAAATAGCTATATTGTTTCCTCTCACACTAAAAACAAGTATAACTACTATAATTATATTATACAATAAAATATTAATTATGTAAAGTGAAGGAAAATTTGCATAAACAGCAAGAAACTTGAAATTATCAAGATTTCTTGTTTTTTTTGCATTTTGGTGGTAAAATATCTATGTAGTGCTTTTTAGTGCTATCTAGTTCCAAAAATAAAATTTGTGACTTTTATTCGTGTAAATTCGTAAATGTTGACTCTCAACCAAAAGAATAAGAAAAATTACACGAATTTTTTTTGAAATTACACGAATTTTTAGGTTGATATTAATCATAATAAATAAATTTGGAGGCAAAAAATGTTCAAAATTCATTCAGACTATAAGCCCACTCGGCGACCAACCAAAAGCAATAGAATATCTTGCAAAAGGAATAGAAGAAGGTAAGAAATTCCAGACGTTACTTGGAGTTACAGGCTCACGGAAAAACTTTCACAATGGCAAATGTAATTGAAAAAGTACAAAAGCCAACACTCGTTTTAGCGCATAATAAGACCTTAGCAGGACAACTTTATTCGGAATTCAAGGAGTTCTTCCCAGAGAACGCAGTTGAGTATTTTGTGTCATATTACGATTACTATCAGCCAGAAAGCTATGTCGCATCAACAGACACATATATAGAAAAAGACGCGTCAATAAACGACGAAATAGATAAACTAAGACACTCTGCAACAGCAGCATTGTTTGAAAGAAAAGATGTAATAATAGTCGCATCAGTATCATGTATATATGGACTTCGGAGATCCAATAGACTATGAAAACATGATAGTATCATTAAGACCAGGAATGACAAGATCAAGAGAAGAGATTCTAAGAAAACTTGTAAACATGCAATATACAAGAAATGAAATGGATTTTAAAAGGGGAACATTTAGAGCAAAGGGAGATATATTAGAAATATATCCATCAGACCAAAACGAAAAAGCAATAAGAGTTGAATTTTGGGGAGACGAAATTGACAAGCTTACAGAAATAAACCCATTAACAGGGAAAACAATAAATTTAAGACAGCACGTTATGATATTCCCTAATTCTCACTATGTAACAGGCGAAGAAAAAATGGAAAGGGCTTTAGTTACAATAGATGAAGAATTACAAGAAAGAATAAAATATTTTAAAGAAAACAATAAATTAATCGAAGCACAAAGAATAGAAGAAAGAACAAACTTTGATATGGAAATGCTTAGAGAAACAGGCTTTTGTCAAGGAATAGAAAACTATTCAAGACATATAAGTGGAAGAGCACCTCGGAAGTGCACCATTTACACTTTTAGATTATCTTCCAAAAGACTTTATTATGTTTATAGACGAATCTCATGCAACAATTCCACAAGTAAGAGCAATGTATAATGGGGATAGGGCAAGAAAAGAAAGCCTAATAAAATATGGCTTTAGATTACCTTCAGCACTAGATAATAGACCATTAAAATTTGAAGAATTTGAGAAAAAAATAAATAAATGCATATTCTTTTCTGCAACTCCAGCCGAATACGAAATGGAAAAATCGGATGGAAACGTAGTAGAACAAATCATTAGACCAACAGGACTTCTAGATCCAGAAATAATTGTAAAACCAGTTACAAATCAAGTAGATGATTTAATAGAAGAAATACGTATTAGAACAGAAAAAAATGAAAGAATACTTGTTACAACATTAACTAAAAAAATGGCAGAAGATTTAACGGCATATCTTGCAAACCTTGATATAAAGGTAAGATATATGCATTCAGATATAAAAGCATTAGAGAGAATGGAAATAATAAGAGACTTAAGAATTGGAAAATTTGATGTATTAGTTCGGAATAAACCTTTTAAGGGAAGGATTAGACATACCAGAAGTATCTTTAGTTGCAATATTAGATGCAGACAAAGAAGGATTTTTACGTTCAGAAAGGTCGCTAATACAAACAATAGGGCGTGCTGCAAGAAACACAGAAGGCAAAGTAATAATGTATGCAGACGAGCTAACAGAAAGTATGGAAAAAGCAATATCAGAAACAAATAGAAGAAGAAAATTGCAAAAAGAATATAACGAGAAAAATGGAATAACACCACAAACAATTAAGAAGAGCGTAAGAGACACAATAAAAGCAACAATAGTAGAAGATATCCAAACAGAATATGATATAAAAGAGGAAGAAGACATAAAAGAAGTAATAGACAGATTAACAAAAGAAATGATAAATCATGCACAAAATCTAGAATTCGAAAAAGCAGCAGAATTAAGAGACAAGATAAAAGAATTAGAAACAATTGCTTAAGTTATAATATAAACAACTGAATAATATTTTATTTTAAATAAACTGCGTAAGTGACCAAACGGAGCGAAGCAAAGTGCAATATGGAGCAACTTACATTGTAAAAATAAATTTGTAAGTTGCGACTGCAAAGCTTATTTAAAATAAAATATCATTCAGTGTTAATAAATAACAAACAATCAATAATAATTATAATTTTTTAATTGCGTTCTCCAAGGCGTTTAAGCATATATTGGTTTTTAAGAATTTTAGATACACACTATAATAATCTAAAGCAAATATTTTCTCAAGGTCGAACTCATTAAAAAATTATAATTATTATTGATTAATCACCTAGTTATATGCATAGACATAAAAATTGACTAAATTCAATTAAAATGATATAGTAAAAGATAACGGAGGAAAGCAAAATGGGATTTTTTGAAAAATTAAAACAAGGTTTAGGAAAAACAAAATCATCAATAGATGAAAAAATAAATGGAGTATTCAGCACTTTTAGAAAAGTAGATGAAGAACTCTTAGATGAACTTGAAGAAGCATTAATAATGTCAGATATTGGAATGGATACATCACTTGAAATAATATCAAGACTAAGACAAAGAATAAAAAAAGAAAACATAAAAGATGCAGAAGAAGTAAAACAAGCATTAAGAGAAGAAATACAGAATATATTAGAAGTATGTGACAATAGTCTAAAGTTAGAAACTAAGCCTTCAGTTATCTTAATAGTAGGAGTTAACGGAGTTGGAAAAACAACTTCAATAGGAAAAATTGCGAACAGATTAAAAAAAGATGGAAAAACTGTAATGGTTGCTGCAGCAGATACATTTAGAGCAGCAGCAGTAGAACAATTAGAAATATGGGCAAAACGTGCAAATTGTGATATAATAAAAAAAGAAGAAAATGCAGATCCTGCATCAGTTGTATATGAAGCAATAAAAAAAGCAAAAGAAAACAATGTTGATGTTTTAATATGTGATACAGCAGGAAGACTTCATAACAAAAAATATTTAATGGACGAACTAGAAAAAATTCAAAGAGTAATAGAAAAAGAATTACCAGAAGCAGACAAAGAATCTTTACTTGTAATAGATGCAACAACAGGACAAAATGCGATAGAACAAGTAAAGGCTTTCAAAGAAGTAAGCAATATAACAGGCTTAGTACTTACTAAACTTGATGGAACTGCAAAAGGTGGAGTTGTTATTGGTATAGTAAATGAAAACAAAATACCAGTTAAATTTATAGGAGTTGGAGAACAAATAGACGATATGGAAATATTCAACTCAGAAGAATTTACAAAAGCTATTATCTAAATGAAAATAAAAAAGAAAGGAGTTTTTCTATTGGCAGAGAAAGAAGAAATAGTAGAAATAAAAGAAGAAAAGAAAAGCAAAAAATTTAGAAGGAGAACAATAGTAGTTTTAATTGCTATTGCAATATTCTTATTATGTTTAGCAATTCAATACAGAGCAAATTATTTAGAAATACTAGAAATAGGTGAAGAATATATTGATGTATATACAGAAAACTTTAAATATAAAGCATGGATAGGAATATCAAATTTCGTATTTATATTTATAATTACATACATAACAACAAGATTAATAAAAAGAGGACTAAAAGTCTTTTTCGAAGAAGAAAAAAAAGACATGCCTAAACTCCCTAATAAATCAATATCATTAATATTTGCATTGATAGCAACGGTTATATCACCAAGTCTATTTTTAGAAAAAGTAATATTTTTTGTAAACAATTCACAATTTGGAATACCACCAGAACCAATATTCAATATGGATATAGGATTTTATATGTTCCAAGCACCACTTATAGGATTTATTTTATATTATTTAACAGCAATAACAATAATACTGACGGTATATATAGCAATTTACTACATAATAGTATTTAATACATATTTTGACGGAATAAATGGACAGACACTAAAAAACAACATATTTATAAAACATCTATTGTTTAATGTAAAAGTGATAGCATTACTAATAGCAGGAATAATAATATTTAGTATGCAAAATATAGTGTTAGATAGATTTATAAATATAAATTCAACTACTGAAACAAGCCTTGTAGGAGCAGGTGTATTAGAAACAACAATAAAACTATGGGGTTATAGAATCTTAGCAGTGGTAATGGTAATTTCAGTATTTATGGCAATTTCTTACTTTAAGAAAAGTAATTCAAAGAATGTTATAAAATCATTAGCTATTGTACCAGTATATTTAGTTGGACTTTTCATTGTAACCGTTGGATATAATATATTATTTGTAAATGGAAGTGAACTAGACAAAGAAAAATCATATATTACAACCAATATACAATATACCCAAACAGCATACAATTTAAAAATAGAGGAAGAAGAATTAGATAGTACAGGAACTATAACAAGAGAAGAAGCTGAAAAAAATGAAAATGTAATAAACAATATTCCAATAGTGACAGAAAAAGTTGCATTAAATAATTTATTACAAACACAAACCAGTACAGGATATTATACTTTTAATAACCCAAAAGTAACTTTACGTAATGGAAAACTTGTATATGTTTCTGCAAGAGAAATTAGTACACAGAATATAACATATAATAGCAAAGCAGACGAATACACACATGGATTTGGAACAATTTTAATATCAGCGAGTGAAGTAGATGAAAACGGAAATATAGTATATTTATCAAAAGATTTTGAAGATGATACAATAGAAGAACCTAGAATTTATTACGGAGTAGAAACAAATAACATAATTACAGTATCAGGAAATCAAAAAGAATTTGATTATCCAATGACATCAGCACAAAATGCAATGTCTATTTATGAAGGAAATGGAGGAATATCATTAAATTTCCTAGATAAATTATCACTTGCTCTAAAGAATAGAAAATTAGGAATACTTTTATCAGATAGTGATAGCAAAGTATTACTTAATAGAAATATAACAGAAAGAGCAAAAAAAATAATGCCATATCTAATATATGACGAAAAGCCATATTTAGTTATAAGTGATGACAATAAATTATATTGGGTATTAGATGCTTATACAGTATCAAATGAATATCCATTTTCTCAAAAAACAAAAATAACATATGGAGAAGAAACAAGAGAAATAAATTACATTAGAAATTCTATAAAAGTAATAATAGATGCATACAATGGAGATACAGAATTTTATATAACAGATAAGACAGATCCAATAGCCATGGTATATAAAAATATGTATGATACTCTATTTAAAGAACAAAATGAGATTCCAAGAGGAATATCAAAATATTTTACGTATCCAGAATTTTTATATAAAATACAGGCAGAAATGCTTACAATGTATCATGATGTATCATCAGATGTTTTATATAGAGGAAATGACATATGGCAAATTGCATCATATTCTAATGCAATAACAACTACTGCATCTACCGAGATGGAACCATTATATACAATGTTAAAAACAAATGATGCAAACGAAAGTAAATTAGGTTTAGTGTTAGCATATAATTTATATGGCAAAGAAAATTTGAATTCATATTTAGTAGGAACAGTAGAAGATGGAGATAACAAACTAAAAATATATAAATTTTCTAATGATAATAGCGTAGTTGGACCAATACAAATAGATAATATGATTGAACAAAATGAAACAATATCAAAAGAAATATCAAGCCTAAATGTAACAGGAACAAGAATTTCCAAAGAGATGACAATAGTTCCAATAAATAATACAGTTCTTTATGTTGTACCAATATATCAGACATCATTAAATGAAAAAAATAGTGTTCCAGTATTGAAAAAAGTAGTAGTAGCATCAGGAAACAAGATAGCAATAGGAGGCAATTTTAGTGATGCACTTAAAAATCTTTTATCAGTTAATTATTCTGTAAACATAGAAGTTGATGATAGAAGGACAGTAGAAGGATTAATAAATTCAATAATAAAAGCAAATAACAACCTAACAGAATCTAATAATTCAAATGATTGGGCCCAAATAGGAAGAGATATAGAAGAACTTCAAGCATTAATTAAAGAATTAGATACTATGATGAAAAATAATGAAGAAAATAATCCAAATCCAGAAGAAGATAGTAGTAATACAGATATAACTAATACAGAAAGTCAAAATATAATAAATAATTAAAAACAATGAAAACAACAAAATAAGAAAAATTAAATAAATTCACAAAAGATGGTAAATAAAAAAGAAAGAATAAAGGAGAAATATTTATGAGCTTTTTTGATGAATTTAAGGATATTGTACCATATTTTGTAAAAGTAAGTGTAGGTAAAAATAGGCAGTTTAAAACAGATCCAAACAAAAGAAGTTATTCAAATTATAAAGGTAAGATGATTGCAGTTTCTGTAAAACCAAGAACTCTAGAAGAAATGCAAAAATACGGATTAGGCGGACATACTGAATATTTGCCAGCAGAGCAGTTATCATTACCAATAGATATACAAGTATCTAGCAATGAAAATCTTACAATAGTTTTTGAAAAAACTAGTAAATATACAAATAAAGAAAGATCACACCATGATATAAGAATATTTAATAGTGATAAAGCTCAAGTGGGTTATGTTTCTTTTACATTAACACCTTCTGGAGATATTCCTGAAAAGACAAGCTTTTATGAAAGTAGCGATGAAACTGAAAGAATAATGCACACAATTTATAACCGTATGGAATATGGCAAAGTTACTAAAGATGATTGCTTTGAATTTCAAAAAAATGGTGAAAATGGAACAAAAAAAGTAAAAATATCTCAAAGAGATGGTAAAGTAGTAGGATGTTCTATAATTGAACAAGATTTAGAAACTAAAGAAGATGTAATGTTTCAATCAATTACACGATTTTCAAAAGATGAAAAAACTCCAAAATTAAAGAGATATGTGGCATCATGTGTAGTTGATGAAGTAGATTACAATAAACGTGGTGGAACATTAATTCCTTATGAATGTACTGTCTTGGAGAATGATTTATTAAGGTATCAAAAAACAATGCATGAATTTCAACAATATGCAAAAAGTTTTAAAGAAGAAACAGGTACAGAACTTTCAATTAAGAGGGCAATAGAAATTGGAGAAATGCCTTATGAAAAAAGAACTATGCAATTGCCATTTATGATTAACGCTACTTTTGGAAGTTATGCAAACTTAGCTAGGTATTTATCTGATGAAAGTAATAACCTATTACGAGATTTTAAAGGGCAATACATAGGAAATATTTTAAGATTAACGGATAAGGGGTATGAGGCTTGTATTGTAACAAAACATCAAAAAGAAGGACAAGATTATAGACTTTATACTTTAATTGATTTTACAGGAACAAGCATAACTCAAGGAACTGGTCTTGAAGAACATATGGGTAAAGATCCAAAATATTTGGAAAGATTGAAAGGAGCAGATAAAACTCCAACTTTTGTAACTAGAATTGGAAAAGATGGAAATGAGGAATTAGTTTTATACTGCGGAAAAACAGTATCTGGAGAATGCCAAGAATATGGTGAGTTTGTAAAGAACTTTATTGCCCCATTTTCAGAAATAAAGCCAGTTCAAATTAGCAAATTTTTAAACAAACAAGATGAAAAAGATAAATAAAAAATATACATAATTAGATATATTAGAGAATATCTTAATATTATTCAGATATTTTTAATATATATGTATAAAATAGAAAAAAGGGCGTTACTTTATATAGGTAACGTCCTTTTAGAATAATTTTATCTTTATTTGTGCAAAAATGTTTTTTCAACATAAAATTTATTTGCATATGATTGAGCAACACTTTTCAAAAGATATTCTTCAAAAGTTATATCCTTAGGTGATTTATACTCAATTCCATCAAATGTATATAAGACAGCTTTTTCTAGTGCATCGCAAAATTGATCATAAGCAGAATTAAACTTAACAGTATGAACAGCAAGCTTAATTAATTCTAAAATATCATTAATACTATAAACCTGCTTTAATGTACAAATTACAATAAGAGTTGCAATATGAATTCTGCTATATTTTTTCTTTTTAGGTGGTTTAATAAGTCCTTGCTTAACATAGTTATTAATCATAGTTTTAGTTATTATAGTTTCATCTTTATTACAAATATAATTCTTTAAATATTTTTCTAATAGTGTAACAGCTTGGTCTAAATATAAATCAATGTTAGGTAGTTCAGACCATCTTGGAATATGAAAATTCGACATAGTAGGTGATTCCATATTAATTCCCCCATATAAATAAAGTACATATATTTTATCACACATTAACATAAAATGCAAATATAAAAAATATGCAATAAACTATTTGCAAAAATTTAATTAAATGATATAATCTAAACTAGTAATCGTATAAGCAAAAATAGAAATTAGATAAATAACATTTAGGAGGCTTGAAATCATGGGGAAAATTATTGTTTTAGATGAATTAACAATAAACAAAATTGCAGCAGGTGAGGTAATAGAAAGACCAGCATCGGTAATTAAAGAAATGGTTGAAAACTCAATAGATGCAGAAGCTAAAAATATAAGTATAGAAATAAAAAATGGTGGAATATCATATATAAGAGTTACAGATGATGGAAAAGGAATAGATGAAGATGACTTAGAACTTTCATTTGAAAGACACGCAACGAGTAAGATAAGAACAGCAGAAGATTTAAATGAAATAAGGTCTATGGGATTTAGAGGTGAGGCATTAGCAAGTATAGCCGCAATAGCCAGAGTAGAGATGAAAACAAAAACAAAAGAAGCAGAAATAGGACATAGAATAGTTGTAGAAGGTGGAGGATTAGTAGAAGTAGAAGAAGTCGGATGTCCATGTGGAACATCAATAACAGTTGAAAACCTATTTTTCAATACACCAGTTAGATATAAATTCTTAAAGAAAGATTATACAGAAACAGGATATATAGAAGATGTAATAACAAGAATTGCATTAGTACATCCAGAAATATCATTTAGATTAATAAATGCAGGAAAAACAATAATACAGACAACAGGAGACGGAGATATAAAAAATGTTATATATAGTATATACGGAAAAGATGTAGCATCAGCATGTTTAAATGTAAACTATACTTATGAAGGAATAACAATAACAGGAGTTGTTGGAAAACCTGAAATTGCAAGGTCAAACAGAGGAAATCAAATATTTTTCGTAAATAAAAGATATATAAAAGATAGGATATTATCAAATGCAACAGAAAAAGCATTTAAAGGTATGATACCAATAGGAAAATTTGGATTCTTAGTATTAAACTTAGATATGGCACCAAGTGCTGTTGATGTAAATGTACACCCAGCTAAACTAGAAGTAAGATTTCAAGATGAACAAACAGTATTTAAAGCAGTATATTATGCGATACAAGACACTCTATTAAAAGCAGAACTAATTGCAAATTCTGAGACACAAATAACAGGAAAACTAGAAAAATCAAAGCATGATGATGAACCAAAATCAGATGAAAATCACGAAAACACAGAAATACCAGAAACGAAAAATTCAATAACAAATTTATTTAGAAAAATAAGTAAAAGTTCTAACAAGGATTTTGAATATGGAAGTAATAATGTTATAGAAAGCATATTCAAAAGTAAAGAAGAGAAAAAGCAAGAAGAAAAAGAGCTTAATGAAGAATTTACTATTCAAACAGAAAAAGAGAATGACGAAAATTCTGATCAACAAACAGCAAAAGAATTTGATCAAGAGTCAGAGAGCCAAAGGGTAGAAGAATTAAATCAAGAAGCTAATAAGGAAAATGGAAAAATAGTAGAATTTGAAAATAAAGAAGAAGTTAATGAATACAAAGAAAATTTAAGTAACAACGATACAAACAATGTAGTTTCTGATAAAAACGAGGAATATCAACCTACATCAATGGACATACAAAAAATAGAACAAATAATAGCAGATTTAAAAAGAAATAAAGAAGAATTTGAAAGAAAGACCGGACTAAGTGTAGAACAAATAGAAACACCTCCAAGAATAAAATCAGATACTCAAAATGAAGTACAAGAAAATATAGAAACAGAAAATGTAGAAGCAGAAAATTCAGAACAAGTAAACTTAGAACAAGAAAACTCAACACAGGAAAACTCTGTACAAAATGATGAAGGCACAGAAAATATAATACAAGAAAAAACAAATCAAACTGAAACAGAAAGCACTATGCAAAATTACGAAACATCAGAAATTAAAGATAAAGAAGAAAGCGCAGTACAAGAAGAAACAACAGCTGAAGATGACAATAAAGAAGAAAATGAAAATCAAATACAAGCAGAAGAAGATACAGATGAACCTACAACAGAAGTGAATTTTGGAATTAGTCAAGATACAGCTTCTAATATAAGACCAGGAGATATATTAACTAACCTAGTAAAAGAGAGAAACAAAGAAAACTTGGATAATAATTTTAGTAGCAATGATGAAGAAATTAGCGAGAAATTCAACGATATGTATGAGCAAATCTTTGGAAAATCTTCTACTACAAAAAAGAAGGAAGAAGATGAAGAAAGAAAAACAAATGCACAAGATATATTAACCAGTAACATGAGCATATTTGAAGATGATGAACAATTTGAAGATAAAATACCATATAAATTTATAGGAATAGCATTTAAAACATATATAATTCTAGAAATAGAAAATGAACTATATATATTAGATCAACATGCAGCACATGAAAGAATAATGTATGAAAAAGTAAAAAAGAATTATTATTCTGATGAAGACAAAGACTCACAATTAATGCTTCTTCCAGATATAATAACTCTAACACATAAAGAAATGGATATTTTAAGAGAAAATATAGACAAGTTTGAAAAAGCAGGTTTCGTACTTGAAGAATTTGGAGACAATACAATAAAACTTACAGGAGTACCAAATATATGCTTAGATTTAGACACAAAAGAATTATTCCTAGAAACTCTTGATGAAATTAATACAGTAGCAAGAACAGCAAAACAAGAAATAGAAGAAAGGTTTATTGCAACAATAGCATGTAAAGCAGCAGTTAAAGCAAATATGGCACTAACAGAAGATGAAGTAACGAGTCTTCTAGATCAGTTATTATTGCTAAAAAACCCATTTACATGTCCTCATGGAAGACCAACAGCAATAAAACTTGACAAATCAGATATAGAAAAGAAATTTGCAAGAAGAAAATAAAAGTTAAATAAAAATAGAAAGGTAGAAAACTAGATGGATAACCAAATGACAATAGTAAGATTAGTATCATTAGCAATATTTATAGTATCATGTATAACAATATATCATAATACAAATTCTTTTGAACCAAAAAAGAGGATAATATATATAGCAATAGGAATGATTGTAATGTATATAATTACAACTATAATTTGCAATATAGCAATAAGTAATATACAAAATAAGCAAATATTAGGAGCAATAATAAAAGTTACAAAAATGATATTTACACCGGTTAATGGAATGATAGGACTTTCACTTGTGGGAAATACTTTTGGAAAGGCTAAAGATAAAACGATAACTACAAAAAAAGCAGGAAGAAGATTAATTGGAATATTGGTAATATTTATTTGCATTTTAATATTCGAGACAAACTATATTGGAGACTTTATAAAAGAAATATTAAACACACAAGTTTAATATAGGAAAGGGAAACAAGACATGTCTAAACCTAAAGTAATAGTTATATGTGGACCAACGGCATCTCGGTAAAACAGCACTTTCAATAGAACTGGCGAAAAAGATAAATGGCGAAATAGTATCAGCTGACTCAATGCAAATATATAAATATATGGATATCGGAAGTGCAAAACCAACAAAAGAAGAAATGCAAGGTATAAAACACTATATGATAGATTTTGTAGAACCAAATAAAAGATATAGTGTTGCAGACTATAAAAAACAAGCAATGGAAAGCATAAAAGAAATATTAAAAAAAGGCAAAGTACCAATAGTTGTTGGCGGAACACGGTTTATACATAAATTCTCTTATATATGAGATAGAATATAGTGACAATAAAATAGACCAAGAATATAGAATAAAGCTTGAAAAAGAAGCGGAAGAACACGGACTAGATAAACTATATGAAGAAGCTTTAAAAATAGATAAAGAAGCTATGAAAACAATAAGTAGGAATGACAAAAAAAGAATAATAAGAGTTCTCGAAATATATAAAGAAACAGGTAAAACTAAAACAGAAATTGAAAAAGAATCAAGAAAGCCAGAAACAGAATTTGAATACAAAGTATTTATGACAAATTTAGAAAGAAGTAAACTATATGAAAAAATAAACAAAAGAGTAGATATAATGATAGAACAAGGACTTATAGAAGAAGTAAAAAAAATACTAGAAAAATATGATGAATTTCCAACAGCTATGCAAGCACTGGGATATAAAGAAACAAAGATGTATCTAGATGGAATTATATCTAAAGAAGAAATGATAGAAAAAATAAAAATGGAAACAAGAAGATATGCTAAAAGACAATTAACGTGGTTTAGAAAAAATAAAGAAATAATAGAGCTGAATATGGAAGATTCAAATGAAGAAAACGTAAGAAAGATACTGGAGGAAATAAAATAAAAAATGAGCAATAAGTATAAAAAGCCTAATATTAAGAACAAAATACTTATAATAATAGCTATAATCGCAATAGCTATTGTCCCACTATGCTTTTTATACAGTTTAATTTCATTAATAATACAACCAGTGGATATGTGCGTTGTAGAAAATCGGAAAAATCTATAAAGAAGAAGCAACAGTGCGGATATATAATAAGAGATGAAAAAGTACTTACAGGAGAAAACTATAAAAATGGATTAGTCGTAATAAAGCCAGAAAATACGAAAGTCTCAAAAGGAGAAAATGTATTTAGATACTATAGCAACAACGAAAGTAATTTAACAAACCAGATAGAAGATTTAGATGCAGAAATACAAAAAGCACTGGATGGACAAACAGAAGTATATTCTGCTGATATACAAGTATTAGATAAACAAATACAAGATTATCTTGATAAAATTTTACAAACAAACGATATAGATGATATAGCAGAATATAAAAACTTAATATCAGATATTTTAATAAAAAAAGCAAAAATTGCAGGAGAATTAAGCCCTGCAGGTTCATACATAAGTAGTTTGATAGAAAAAAGAAGAAAATATGAAGAAGAATTAAATAATGGACAAGAATACATAAAAACAGATATAAGTGGAGTAGTTTCGTATAGAATAGATGGATTAGAAGAAATTTTAACACCAAATTCATTTGAAAATATAAACAAAAAATTGTTAGAAAGCTATAACTTAAAAACAGGACAGATGATATCAGCAAGTAAAGAAGCGGGAAAAATAATAAATAATTTTGAATGTTATATTACAGTATTTTTGGATTCAGAAGAAGCTAAAAATTCAAAAGTTGGAGATAATGTAACATTAAGATTATCAGATTCATCTGAAATAAGTGCTAGCATAGAATATAAGAAAGAACAAGACGATCGGAAGCCAAATGTTAATATTTAAAATAACAAAAAAAGTAGAAGATCTTATACTTTATAGAAAAATATCATTAGATGTAGTATGGTGGAGTTATTCTGGTAAAAAAATTCCAAATTCTGCTATAAAAGAAGAAGATGGATTGAAATATGTAATAAGAAGTAGAGCAGGATATACAGATAAAATATATATAAAAATATTAAAACAAAATGATCATTATTCTATAATAGATAATTATGAAGCAAAGGAACTTATAGAATTAGGATATGATGAAGAAAAAGTATCTTCACTAAAAAGCATACTTTTATATGATGAGATCTTATTAGAAACGTCAAGCTAGTGTTACAGCAATATTACAAAAACATTAAAAATAGATTACAACAAAAAAAACTATTGACAAATTTATGGAAAAGTAAGATACTATATATAGACAAAACACAAAGGAAAAATTAGGAGGTTTTTATAAATGGCTGGAAGTAATTTATTGAATAAAGTATGGGGCTTTTTCGGAATTGAACCAGATGAGGAAGAAGAAGATTTAGAAAATGAAGACTATGTACAAGAGGAAGAAGAGGAAGAGGAAGAAGAAGAAAGAAAATTATTCGGAAGAAAAAATAAAGTAGTAAATATGCCACAAGCAAATCAAATAAAAATGGTAATTTCTCAACCAACAACATTTGAACAATCTGAAGAAATTTGCCAATATTTAAAAGAAAGAAAATCTTGCATTGTTAACCTAGAATATGTTAATAAAGATGTAGCAAGAAGAGTAGTAGATTTCATTAGCGGTGGAGTTTATGCTTTAAACGGTCATATACAAAAGATATCTAATTCAATATTTTTAATTGCGCCAGCAAATTATGACATAGCTAATGAGATGGGTAGAGAGGAAGTAAAAAATAAACTTTCAGTATCATGGCTTAAATAAATAAATATAAATTAAGAGGGCGAAATTAATTAAAAGTTTCGGCCTCTTTTTGCATATATAACATACATAAATAAAAAAGCAATTATTTGCTAAGGAGGGAGCAAAATTATGATAACACCATTAGATATAGAAAATAAAAAGTTTTCTAAAAGAGCAATTAACGGTTATAATACAGAAGAAGTAGATGATTTTTTAGATGAATTAACAATAGCATATGAAAAAATATATAAAGAAGTAGCAGATTCTAAACAAACAATAGAAAATTTAAATACAGAACTTGCTAAATATAAGTCAATGGAAGCAACATTACAAAATACATTAGTAATGGCACAAACAACAGCTGAAGATGTTAAAAATGTTGCAAAACAACAAGCAGAAGTAATTATTAATGAAGCTCAAACAGCAGCAAAAGAAGAACTCCTTAAGATAAATTCTGAAATAAAATTAAAACAAAAAGAACTAGAAGATTTACAAAAACAATTTGATATTTATAAAGCTAAAATGGAATCTTTACTAATTTCACAATTAGAATTATTAAAAGATTCTATGAAAGACCAAGGATAAATATAAATTTGCAAATATAATTGTAAATTTTAAAAGAAATAATAAAAATATACATAGGTTTAAATAAGAGCACTTAGGTGCTCTTTTAAAATTACTTTAATTATAAAATTAAAAATCAAAATATAAAACACTATAAATGAGACATTTTTTTCAACAAAATACTTGTTTTTTTGCTTGAAATATGTAATAATATATATGTATAATTATGTATTAAATAGAGGTGGGAAGTTTGAAATACATAGACAAATTATTAAAAATATTAAAAACAGATAGAAATACGTTTTTTACATATATATTTACACTTGCTACAATCTATGTAGTAATAGATAGATTAGTAGAAGTGTTATTTATGATATTTACAGGTATATCTGTTTCTTATTGGGGACCAATAACATATACATTAGCACTTGCATGTCCAGTATTTGCATTTTTGTTCTCAGGAAGTTCAAAATATGCAGCATCTGGAAAATTTAAGTTAGTTATCGTATATATGTATGCAATAGCACTTTATATAATAGCAATATCAATGATAACACAATGGATAAATGCAGGTCTATGGATATTTTTATTATCAATACCTAATTATGTAGAAATAGTAACAAATTATACAAGTCTAATAAAACCAGCATTCCAAGCAATAGCAGTATACATACCACTTACAACATTTTTCTCAATATTCTGGTGGTGCTATGCAGGAGTTGCAGATACAAGACTAATAAAAGAATCAATTTGGGATTATGCAGGAATAGATTTATCTAAAAAAACAACACCAACAGGAGCATATAGCTTTGAAAACGTAATTTCAATAGATAAAGAAACAGGAAAAGTAGTAAAAGTGTATGACAATAGAAGAGCAGATCCAATGCTTGTTTGTGGTCCATCAGGAATGGGGAAAACAGCATTGCTCTTAGAGCCAATGCTTGCACGTGATATGGAAAGAAAATATTTTCTAAAAGAAGCATCAAAAGAAATGGGATTCACAGCATTAAAAACAGGACTTGCAACCTTAAATTGTCCTTATACAAATGACTATATTAATGAAAATTTCAGTTTGAACATGATTGAGCCTGTTGAAGGCAAAGAAAAATTATATAAAGCATATTTAAATAAAGTAATATATGCAGATGGCCCAAAAACAGTATACAAAGATATGGGAATAACATTCATGTCACCTGATTATGAATCGACAGAAAGAATGATTGAAATTGCTAAAAACTTTAATTTAAAATTAAATATAGTAGATCCTACAAAATCAGATTCAATAGGTTTAAATCCATTCTCTTATGGAGCACCAGGTGAAATTGCAGCAACAATTTCTTCAATTATTGGAGCAACATATGCTACATCAAGACCAGCAGAAGAAGAAATATATTTCCAAAATTCAGCAGCACAAGCAGTAGAAAACTTAACAATAATTTTGTCTGAAATGTATCCAAGATTAAATAATGGTGAACTTCCTAACTTAGAGGATATGTTAAATATATTAAACAATTTTGATCTAGCAGTAGATTTATGTAAAAAGATAGAAGAAGATCCAGAGCTTGAAAGCAAATATAAATTACAAATTGGATATTTCAAAAAGAACTTTTATCCTGATGGCGTAATGAGAAAAGAAACAGAAAGATTTGTACATATTGCAATTACGCAATTAGACGCATTACTTAGAGTACCAGGACTAAAAAATATTTTATGCAATAGAGTAAACAATATAAACTTTGATAAAGCATTAGCAAATGGTGAAGTTACAATAATATGTACAAGAAGAGGAGATTTAGGACCTGTACTTCAAAAAGCATTTGGACTATTCTTCCTACTTTCAATGCAACGTTCAGTATTAAAGAGACCAGGAAATGAACAAACTAGAATACCACATATACTTTATGTAGATGAATTTCCAGACTTTTTATGTGGATCAACACTAAGTTTAGTTACATTATATAGAAAATATAAAGTAGGTTCAGTCATAACAGCACAAAACCTAGAACAATTAAATGAAACACCTACATCAAGAAGAACAATAATTTCTAACTGTACAACAAAAATAGTATTTGGTAACCTTAGCCCAGAGGAAGTACAATTCTGGTCAGATGAATTTGGAGACAAGAGAGAGTGGCTATATAGTCAGGATATGAGTATTAAAGCAGAAGGTAGTGGAAATCAATTTTTACTTGGAAATTCTTCAGCAAAGGATATATCATATGGAGATTATAAAGGTGTTAAATGGGGATGGAAAAAGAACTTCGAGTATGGTAAACTTCAAGCCCTTAAATTTAAAAACTGTGCTTTCAAATATAAAGATGATAAAGGAACAAGTTTTACAGGAGTTGCAGCATTAGACTTCATGCCTTCAAAATATAAAGAGGTACACAAAGTTAAAAAATTTGATTTTGCTAAATTCCAAAGTGGAATTGCAAACAGTACAACAGAGTTAAATAAAAAGAAACCAGGATTTAATGCAAAAGATATTGATTTTGATTCTTTTGATGATAAAGAAGATATAAATCCTATACAAACAGATATAACAGACTCAAACTATTTATTTAATAATGAAGATGCAATAGTATTTGATATGCATAGAGATACTAAGAAATAGTATATGAATACATAAAAAAATAAACCTTACTTCGTAATCTTATAAAAAGATTACAAAGTGAGGCTTTTAATTTGCATTTTATAAATTACTTATATACTAGCAACCACAACCATTGCCGAAACCATTACCACAGCAACAAATTATTAATATGAATAATATTATTATCCAGCAGCAATCACCACCGAAACCGCCGCAACCACCGCATGATCTATTTTCTGGCATAACTTTTCCCTCCTTTCAAATAAAACAATGTTATCTAATAAAAATCTAGATAGCATATGCTGTTTTGGAAAGTCAAATTCTTAAGTATTAGTTATTACATGAGCATCTGTTGCCACATCCACAGCAGAATAGTAATAAGAATAAAATAATGAACCATAAAACTTCACTATTATTATCATTGCATCCGCAACCGTTCATCTGAAAAACCTCCCTAAAAACTTTAATTTTGTTCATTTGTTATGATATATATTATTCTAAAATGAAAAAATGGTTACAAACCAAATTTCAAAAATTATCATATAAAGTCTTTTAATATATTAAAAAAATATAGCATTATGTAAAAAGTTAAGTACAATTATGTAAGAAAAATAGCAATATTAAAATTCCTTAGAGCTTGAAAGAGCAGTCAATGTATGATAAAATAAAAATGAAAGGGGCTTAAGAATAAATATGGAAATCCCAGTAGAAAAAAACAAAGAATATATTGTAGATATAATAGACAATGGATTCGAAGGTGAAGGAATTGCTAAAATAGAAGGATATACTGTATTTGTAAAAGAAGCAATAAAAGGTGAAAAGGCAAGAATACTTATACTTAAAACAACATCTTCACATGCATTTGCAAAAATAGTCGAAATTATAAAAAAGTCACCTTATAGAACAAATCTAGATTGCTCTAGCTATAGAAGATGTGGAGGATGCAATATAAGGCATATAGATTATAAAAACACCCTAAACTTAAAAAGAGAGATAGTACAAAATTTAGTAAACAAAACTCTTCAAGATAAAATAAAAGTAGAAAATACAGTAGGCATGGAAAATCCATACAATTATAGAAATAAAGCCCAATATCCAATAGGAAAAAATAAAGAAGGAAAAGCAATAGTTGGAGTTTTTGCAAATAGAACACACGAAATAATAGAATTTGAAGAATGTAAAATTCAAACAAAAATATCACAAGAGATTGCTAAAACAATAATTCAGTATATAAATGAAAACAAAATAAGTGTATATGATGAGAAAACAAGAAAAGGAATATTTAGACATCTAATTGTTAAATATGGAATGAAAACAAATGAGGTAATGTGCATATTTGTGATAAATGGAGATAAATTTAAAGGAGAAGAAAAACTTGTAGAATCACTTAAATCTAAATTCCCTAATATAAAAACAATAGTAAAAAACATAAATAAAAAGAACACAAATGTTATACTTGGCGAAAAAAATATTGTGCTCTATGGAAATGGTTATATACAAGATAAATTAGGAGAATATACATTTAATATTTCAGCAATGTCATTTTATCAAATAAACCCTGTTCAAACAGAAAAATTATACAATTTAGCAATCGAAGGAGCTGAATTAAACCAAAAGGAGATAGTATTTGATTTGTATTGTGGAATAGGCACAATTGGAATTTTTGCATCAAAATATGTAAAAAAAGTATATGGTATAGAAATTGTGAAAGAGGCAATAGAAGATGCGAAGGAGAACGCTAGAATAAACGGAATAGACAATATAGAGTTTACAGCAGGAGATGTAGAAAAAAATTTGCAAGAGCTAATATATGATAAAAAAATTGAACCTGATGTAGTATTTGTTGATCCACCTAGAAAAGGACTTGATGTAAATACAGTAAATAACTTACTTAAAATAAAACCTAAAAAAATAGTATATGTTAGTTGTAATCCAGCAACTCTTACAAGAGATTTGCAAATGCTAGAAAATATTTATGATATAAAGAAAATTACACCAGTTGATTTATTCCCGTTTACATCACATGTTGAATGTGTGACAGTGCTATCTCTCAAAAATTCGATACAATAGTTCAATTTAATGCGTTTAATGATTTTATTAGTTTTGAGAAAAAAGGTTAAGCTACCTTTATTCGTGCGGTTTGCAAAGCAAATCCGCACATGTGGCGAAGCCGCTTTTCTTATTACATTCCATAAAAACAAATGTTTGACAAATAATAAAAAGTGTTATATAATATCGAAAAATAATTAAGGAAGTGCTATTATGCAAGAGAACAAGTTAGCAATATTTGAGGAAAAAGAAATAAGAAGAGAATGGTACAAAGATGATTGGTATTTTTCTGTTATAGATGTTGTAGAGGTGCTGATTGACAACAATAAAAGACCAAGAAAATATTGGAGTGATTTAAAGAAAAAGCTTATTTTAGAAGGGTT
>CANQCU010000026.1 GCA_947590905.1 uncultured Clostridia bacterium
AAAAGAGCAGCTAGAAAAGGAAGAAACCCACAAACTAAAGAAGAAATCAAAATACCTGCATCAAAAGCTCCAGTATTCAAAGCTGGAAAAGCATTAAAAGAATTAGTAAATAAATAATTTATATATAACTACGAATATATAAAAATAACCTTCAAAGCTTTAGAACTTTGAAGGCTATTTTTTAATGTACTTCTGTAAAAGAAATATCAGATTTTTTATATTCTTCTGGTTTTAGACCAATTCTTGTTTTCATATAATCCAATATAAAAACAAAAGCTATTGTAAAAATACAACCTAATATAGTTATTGTAGTAGCAGTATTAGTATAGGTAAGTAGAAGAGCACAAATTAAATACATAAAAGTATCAAAAAGTCCTTCAACCAAAATATTTGCTGAATAAATTTTTGTGGCCATAGTAGGTGAAGAAAAACTGTTTAAATATCTCTTTTGTAAAGTATAATAAGGGCCTTTAATTATATATTGCAAAGTATATCCAATAAGGACTATTACCATCATAAAAGTAAAATTCTTAGAAGCAACACAAGTCAAACCTATAACTATCATAGAAATAGAAAATGTAAGCGAAAAATTAGTTAATAGTCTATTTCTATATTTTTTATGGAAGAAATCCTGATATTTTGAAGAAAAGCCAGAGATAATAGTAAGTACAGCAAAAATAACTCCAAAGTATTCTTCTTTTACACCTATATCAGAGAAAAGACTGCTTGCAATAGTAGAACGAATAGTAAGAAGTGCAGAGAAAACTCCTGAAAATAGTAGTAAAGATTTCAACCTGTTAGATTTAAAAATGTTCTTAAAAGCTATTCGTAAATTTTTGAAGTATACCTTAAAACTTTTAGTCTCATCAAGAATTGCTTTTTTACTTTCATCTTCATAAGGCAAAAATTTGAAAGAAATCAAAATTCCTATTACAGATGCAATAAGTGAAAGTATCATTGGCAAATAGTTGTTAAATACATATAAAAAGCCACAAAAAACAGTAGTTATACCGTCAAAATAGTACCAATAAGCAGATCCTTTTCCATCAATACTAGAAAAGACAGTTCTAGAATTTTCTCTATAAGAAACACAATCATTAAGAATTATACTTTCACAAATACCTTTAATTGAATAACCTATAGCAATTAAAACGTTAAAAAGTATAGCACAATAAATACCATTACCAAGAAGTAATTCAGCTATGGCTATTGTAATAATAACATTTCCTAAAATCAAACTTTTTCTTTTACCTAACATTTCTATAAGATTAACACCAGGAATCTGAAATAATAGTTTAGTGAGTGGATAAAACGCTTCTGCTAAGAGTACATCGGCAGCAGACAATCCCTTATTTTGAGTTAAAAATAAGAAACATATAGAGTAATAAAAAAGTAAATCCCATGCAAACATTTTGTATATAGGGAATATTTTAGCATTATAAGCTTTTGCTTTAATTATTTTTTCTTCTGTTTGTTCCATTTTTCCTCCGTGAAATATTATATTAATATAGTTTAAAAATTTTTATTATTTTAACATAGTCTTTTATTATTTTAAATATAAAACTAAAATGACTTATTTACTAAAATATCATTCTATAACATAAACAAAGCAAAGTCAACATTATAATTAAATTAGATTTTTAATATAAAATTGTCAATAAAAGTAAAAATTATTTAGGATAAATGTTTGCAAATAGTTTGACAAAAATACTAGGTTTTTGATAGAATAAGAATTAATCAAAAGGAGTAAAAAATATGCTAATTTATCCTGACATATATTTAGAAAATGTAAAAAAAATAACGTTAGAATTTCTAAAAGAAAATAATATAAAAGGACTTATATTAGATCTAGATAATACAATAATAAAAACAGATAGAAGTATATTAGATGGAGCAAAAGAATGGTGCGAAAACCTAAAAAAACAAGGAATAAAATTCTATATATTGTCAAATACGAATAAAATAGAAAAAGTAGAAAAAGCATCAAAAGAATTAAACGTACCATATATAAATTTTGCTAAAAAACCATTTAAAGGAGGCTTTTTAAAAATACAAAAAATATTTGAAATAGAAAATTCAAGAGAAATAGCTGTAGTACGGAGATCAAATATTTACTGATGTAATAGGAGCTAATAGAGCAAAGATGTTTTCAATACTTACTAAGCCAATAGATAAAAAAGACATATTAATGACTAGGATAAAAAGACCAATAGAAGAACTTATAATAAGGAGATACCTAAAAACAAGAATGGAGGAAAATAAAAAATGTATATAAACAATATACATATATTATATTATGTGTTATTTTGCATATTAGGTGCAATATCTGGGCAAATCACAGCTTGGTGTATAAAAAGAATGCCTGAACATAAGCCAGTAATATCAAAAGATATTTTTAAAGAATTTAAAGTAAATTATCCATTAATGATAATTACAATTTTAATATATTTAGCATTACTTATTCTTTATGGAATTAAAAATCAGTTTTTAAACAATATAGAATTAATAAAATATACAATATTAACGCCAATGCTTATAACAGCACTTGTAGTTGACTATAAATATCAAATAATACCCAATAGACTTAATTTAACAATATTTGAAGTAGGACTAGGTTTCGCCTTCTTATCAGGATTATATAGTGTGAATCTTATGACAAGTGCACTTCTAGGAATGATTTTTGGCGGTGGAGTATTCTTAATAATAACACTAATAGGAGGCTTAGTTGCAGGAAAAGAGGCAATGGGCTTTGGAGATGTTAAATTCATGGGAGCATTAGGACTTTATTTTGGTTTAGTGAACATTATAACAATAGCTCTAATGGCATTCCTTTTTGCAGCAATCATAAGTGTATTCTTACTTGTAACAAAAATAAAGAAAAAGAATGAATACATACCATTTGGACCATTTATAGTAATCGCCTGCTTCATAAGTATATTAGTACCATTTGAATATATATTTATAGCATTAGCTAAAATATTTACATTAGGAATGTATTAATTATAAGGAGGGGAGTATATTGAATGAGAGATTAAGATGGTTAAGAAATAACTTAAAATCGCAAAATATACAGGGAATGATAGTATCTAATCCAATTAACATTCAGTATCTAACAAACATAAAAGCAGAAGGAATGCTTTTATTAACCTTAAGAGAAAATATTTATGTAACAGATGACAGATATGTAGAAGATGTAAAAAGAATCCTTACAATTGATGATGAAATAATTGTTACAAATATGAGAGATATATCACCAGAGGATTATGAAAATTTCTTTATGTTCTGTGAAAACGTTGGATTTGAAGAAAACTACGTCACATATGCAAAATATAAAGAATTCATGCATAAATTTAAAATACATAACCTAGTAGAAACAGAAGAAATAGTAGAAAAGCAAAGAGAAATAAAAGATGAACAAGAAATTTCATATGTTAGGAAAGCATGTGAAATTACAGACAATTGCTTTTCTCATATTTTAAAATACATAAAAAAGGGAATGACAGAAAAACAAATTGCAGACGAAATAGAAAGATACTTTAAAGAAAATGGAGCATCAGGGACGAGTTTTGATACAATAGTTGCGTCAGGACCAAACTCGGCATATCCACATGCTATTCCAACAGATAGAAAGATAGAATCTCGGAGATGTAATAACAATAGATATGGGATGTAAATACAACGGATATTGTTCAGATATGACAAGAACAATATTTGTTGACTATGTACAAGATAGCATAAAAAATATATATGACTTAGTATTAAAAAATCAGCTAACAGCATCAAAAGAAATAGAAGACGGAGCAAATACAAAGACAATAGCAAAAATAGTAGAAGGCAATTTTAGAATGAATGATTATGAACTTCCTCATGCATTAGGACATGGGGTTGGACTAGAAATACATGAATGCCCAATATTGTCAGTAAGAAGTGAAAGAACTTTAAAAGAAGGAATGATTGTAACAAACGAACCTGGAATATATATACCAGGCAAGTTTGGAGTAAGAATAGAGGATACTATTCTTGTCGAAGATATAGGAAATGAAGTGCTAACAAAATCTAATAAAGATTATTGTATAGTAGGCTAGAAGTAGGAATGTAAAAATCATCAGGAGGATATACATAACTGTCTTGTGGTTTTGCAGTTTCCTCAATGAAACTAATATCTATAATGGGTATATCTCCGTGATAATACCCTTTTTTTATTTCTCCAACAATATTAACCCAAGTACCATCTTGTAAATTAACAGAATCATCACAGTGACATAAAAAGCCAACAACTAGCGTAGTAAAATCAGTATTTACAACCATGTCACGAGCTAAAACAAATTCATCCTGTTGCAAGTCATATACTCGATAAACATAGCCAGAAAAACTAATCTTTTGACCAACATAAGTATCAATATCATCAGAAACTGCTTTAAGCACATTAGTATAATTAGTAGAAGGAATAGTATAAACATCCTCCATATCAACGGTATTAGTTGAATTAAAGAAAGTTTTATAGATAGAAAATCCAGTAATAATTAAAGCAATGATAAATATTAAAATAAAAATCAACTTAAACAATTTTCCAGAACTAATCTTTACATTATATACAAACATAGACAAAACTCCTTTTACAAAATAGTATGAAGTTAGACAATTAATTAGAACTAGAATTTATATGTAGTATAAAAAAATAAAACAAAATCATATAATTAATTTAGGTTAATTTTTTAAAGATAAAAAAGAACGTCAAGTGAAAAGTTAAATGCAATTCTGTAAAGATAAAAAAGAAATTTAAAAAATTGAAAAATTGCAAAAAATTAAAAAATTGCAAAAAATGTTGATTTTTTTGGAAAAAGATGTTATCATATTATAAGTAGATTAAAAAAAAACCCCTTTTGCAGGGTAAAAAGTTTTAATCTATTTTTTTTAGTTTTGGAAAGGAAATAAAAATGAGTAAAAAGTATGTATTTGTAACAGGTGGAGTAGTATCAGGATTAGGGAAAGGAATAACAGCAGCATCTCTTCGGAAGACTATTAAAAAACAGAGGATATAAGGTAACGAATCAAAAATTCGATCCATATATAAATGTAGACCCAGGAACAATGAGTCCATATGAACATGGAGAAGTTTTTGTAACAGATGATGGGGCAGAAACAGACTTAGACCTAGGACATTATGAAAGATTTACAGACGAAAGTTTAACAAAAAATTCTTCAGTAACATCAGGAAAAATTTATCAAAGTGTAATAGAAAAAGAAAGAAGAGGAGATTACTTAGGAAAAACAGTACAAGTAATACCTCATATAACAAACGAAATAAAAGAAAAAATATATAGCTTTGAAAATACAGACGTAGATATAGTTATAACAGAATTAGGTGGAACAGTTGGAGATATGGAAGGACTAGCTTTTATTGAAGCAATACGTCAAATAGGATTAGAAATACCAAAAGAAGATGTTATATACATACATGTTACATTACTTCCATACATATATGGCTCAAACGAACTTAAATCAAAACCAACACAACACTCAGTAAAAGAATTACAATCATTTGGAATAAAACCAGACATATTAGTTTGCAGAAGTGAATTAGAAATGACAGATGATATGAAAGCAAAAATAGCACTATTTTGTAATGTTAGAAAAGAATGTGTTATACAAAACTTAACAGCAGACAATCTATATGCAGTTCCTTTAATGCTAGAAGAAGAGGGACTTGCAAAAGCTGTTTGTGAACATTTACATTTGGAAAAGAAAACTCCAAATAACAAAGAATGGGAGAAAATGATAGAAAACATTAGAAACATTGGCAACGAAACAGTAAAGATAGCAATAGTTGGAAAATATGTTAGACTTGAGGATTCTTACCTTTCAGTTGCAGAAAGTTTAAGACATGGTGGATATGCAAACAATGTAAATGTAGATATAAAATATATAGATTCAGAAACAATAACAGAAGAAAATGTAGACGAAATTTTAAAAGATGTTCAAGGAATAGTAGTTCCAGGTGGATTTGGAAATAGAGGAATACAAGGAAAAATAAATGCGATAAAATATGTAAGAGAAAATAATATTCCATTCCTTGGAATATGTTTAGGAATGCAAATGGCAGTTGTAGAATTTATACGTAATGTATGTGGACTTGAAGATGTTGATTCAGAAGAATTTAGTCCAAACTGTAAAAATCCAGTTATACATATAATGGATACACAAAAGAATATAGAAAATAAAGGTGGAACTATGAGACTTGGAGCATATCCATGTATACTAAAAGAAGGAAGCCTTGCTAAGAAATTATACAAAAAAGATGAAATTTCAGAAAGACATAGACATAGATATGAATTTAATAATGATTATAGAGAAATAGTAGAGAAGAATGGACTAAAAATATCAGGAACATCTCCTGATGGATTACTTGTAGAAATGGTAGAATATGAAAAGCATCCATACTTCATTGCTGGACAATTCCATCCAGAATTTAAATCAAGACCAGATAGACCACAACCTTTATTTGTTGGATTAGTAGAAGCTGCAAAGAAGTGTAAAAGATAAAATTAGTAAAAGTAATTTATAAAAATAATGAGTAATAAAAGTAAAAAACAACTATATAATGATATATAGTTGTTTTTTTATTTAATAGGAAATTTCTCCGAAATTCCTATTAAATAAAAAGGCTGAACGCTTGCCCTTTAAGATTTCTCGCCTATTGGCTCGAAACTTAAATCGGGCACGAACAAAGGGCACCTAGGCGCTTTGTTCAAATTAAAATATTTTGCAATTAAAGTTTAATTACAAAACTAATATATACAGCTTTTTTGTGAAATTTTTGTAAATACTATTGACAAGTTAAAAAAAAAGTTATAAGCTATATTAGCAGTCGGAAATAACGAGTGCTAAAACAAGGAGGTAAGAAATATGATAAAACCATTAGGTGATAATGTATTAGTAAAGATGTGCGAAAGCGAGGATACAACAAAAAGTGGGATTATTCTATCAGCAAACTCAAAAGAAAAGCCACAAATAGCAGAAGTTATAGCAGTAGGACCAGGTGGAAAAATACATGGTGAAACAGTAGAAATGTGTGTTAAAGAAAAAGAGAAGGTAATAGTAAGTAAATATGCAGGAACAGAAATAAAATACGAAGGTGAAGAATACATAATAGTTAAGCAAGGAGAGATACTTGCAAAAGTTGAATAAAGCTTTAGATTTAATTTAAATTGATAGAAAATAATAAAATTATTTTTAAAATTACAGAAAGGAAATGGTAAAAATGGCAAAAACAATACTTTATGGCGAGGATGCCAGAAAAAAAATATTAGAAGGAGTTAATAAATTAGCAGACACAGTAAAAGTTACATTAGGACCAAAAGGAAGAAATGTAGTATTAGATAAAAGCTTTGGTGCTCCACTTATAACAAATGATGGAGTAACAATAGCAAAAGATATAGAATTAGATGATCCATATGAAAACATGGGAGCAAGACTTGTAAAAGAAGTATCAACAAAGACAAATGATGTAGCAGGAGATGGAACAACAACAGCAACAGTTTTAGCACAAAAAATGATAAAAGAAGGAGTTAAGAATGTTGCAGCAGGTGGAGATCCAATGGCAATAAAAAGAGGAATGGACAAAGCAGTAAATTCAGCAGTTACAGCACTTAAGGAAGTAAGCTCACCTGTAAAAGGAAAAGAAGACATTGCAAGAGTTGCAAGTATATCAGCAAACAATTCAGAAATAGGACAATTAATTGCAGACGCTATGGAAAAAGTTTCTAAAGATGGAGTAATAACATTAGAAGAAAGTAAAACTTCAGAAACAAAAGTAGACGTAGTAGAAGGTATGCAATTTGACAAAGGATATATTTCACCATATATGGTAACAGATACAGAAAAAATGGAAGCAGTTTTTGATAATCCATATATATTAATAACAGATAAAAAAATAAGTAATATTCAAGAAATATTACCACTTCTAGAAAGTTTAATGCAATCATCAGGAAAATTATTAATAATAGCAGAAGACATAGAAAATGAAGCATTATCTACATTAATATTAAACAAATTAAGAGGAGTTTTAAATGTAGTTGCAGTAAAAGCACCAGGATATGGAGATAGAAGAAAAGAAATGCTACAAGATATAGCAATACTTACAGGTGCAGAAGTAATTACATCAGATTTAGGATTAGAACTTAAAGATGTTACAATAGAACAATTAGGAAGAGCAAGACAAGTAAAAGTACAAAAAGAAAATACAGTAATAGTAGATGGAGCAGGAGACAAAGAAACTTTAGCTACAAGAGTTAGCCAAATAAGAAAACAAATAGAAGAAACAGTTAGTGAATTTGATAAGGAAAAATTACAAGAAAGACTTGCAAAACTTGCAGGAGGAGTAGCAGTAATAGAAGTTGGTGCAGCAACAGAAATAGAAATGAAAGAAAAGAAACTAAGAATAGAGGATGCACTTGCTGCAACAAAAGCTGCAGTAGAAGAAGGAATAGTTGCAGGTGGAGGAACAGCATATATAAATATAATACCAAAAGTAACAGATGTAGTAAAAGGACTTAAAGAAGATGAACAAATTGGGGGAAGAATAATACTTTCAGCATTAGAAGAACCAATGAGACAAATAGTTGTAAATGCGGGTCTTGAACCAGCAGTTGTTGTAGAAAAAGTAAAATCAAGTGCACCAGGATTTGGATTTGATGCAGGAGATGAAGAATATGTTGATATGAAGAAGGCAGGAATAGTTGATCCTACAAAAGTTACAAGAAGTGCACTTCAAAACGCAGAAAGCATTGCTTCTATGATACTTACAACAGAAAGTATAGTAACAGACAAAAAAGAAGAAAAATGTGGATGTGGAGGACATGAAGGAGCAGGAATGAATCCAGGTATGGAAGGCATGTATTAAAATATTAAAGTATAAATAAAACTTAGTCTACAACATAAAAACATTAAAAATTAAAATAAGATAATTATTAATAAATAAAAGATAATTATATAAAAATAATGTAGCTAGAAAATAGATGCTTTGTAAATGAATACTAGTAAAATTAGTAATTATTTACAAGGCATCTATTTTCTATTATGCAAAATAATCAAAAGACTTGAAAAATATATAGACAATGATATATAATAAAGACAAAATTACCAAAGAAAGGAGTTTGATTTTCTTGACACCTCATAATGAAGCAAAAATAGGAGAGATTGCAAAAACAGTAATTATGGCAGGGGACCCATATAGAGTAAAATATATTGCAGAGAACTACCTAGAAAATTATAAACTAGTAAACAATATTAGAGGAATGTATTGTTACACAGGAGAATACCAAGGTAAAAAAATATCAGTAATGGCTCATGGTATGGGAATACCAAGTATGGGAATCTATTCTTATGAATTATTTCATATATATGATGTAGATACAATAATAAGAGTAGGATCATGTGGAGCGTTTGCAGAAAACATACAATTACTAGATACGATACTTGTTACAAATTCATATACAGAAAGTAACTATGCATATAGTTTTGATGGTAAAAAATGCAATATTGCATATTCCGACGAAAAACTAAATGATATAATTTCAAAAATTGCAGAAAAAAAGGATATCAAGTTAGTTAAAGGAACAGTACTTTGTAACGAATGCTTTGACCCATATCTTCCAGACAAAGAAGCAATAATAAAAAGAGCTCCAAAAGACATAGAATTAATTGCATCAGAAATGGAAGCTTTTTCTCTATTTTATAATGCTAAAAGAGAAAAAAAGAAAGCAGCATGCCTTCTTACAGTTGTTGATATACCAAAAGAAGAAAAGGGAATGAGTGCAAAAGAAAGACAAACTTCATTAAATAATATGATAGAGTTAGCACTAGAAACAGCTAAACAAGTTTAAACTAAAATTATGGAAGGAATGGAACAAAAAATGGAAAAATTATTTATTTTTGGACATAAAAGTCCAGACACAGATTCAATAACATCAAGTATGGTAATGGAAAATTTAGAAAGAAAATGCGGTAATACAGAAGCAAAAGCTTACAGATTAGGAAATGTAAACAAAGAAACAGAGTTTGTATTAGACTACTTTAATGTAAATGCACCAGAAATGTTAGAAGAGGTAGAAGAAAATGCAAATGTAATATTAGTAGATCATAATAGTTTCGCACAAAGTGTACAAGGAATTGAAAAAGCTAATATTTTAAAAGTAGTAGATCATCACTGCATATCAAATTTTGAAACAGCATCACCATTATTTTATTTAGCAGAACCAGTAGGATGTACAGCAACAATACTTTATGAAATATATGAGATGAATAGAGTAGAAATAGATCCACTTATAGCTGGACTTATGCTAAGTGCTATAATTTCTGATACATTATTATTCAAATCACCAACTTGCACAAGCAAAGATGTAGAAGTTGCAAAAGAACTTTCAAGAATATCAAATATTGATATTGAAAGTTATGGTATGGATATGTTAAAGGCAGGAACAGATTTAAGTGATTATACAGCAGATGAATTAATAAACATAGATTCAAAAGAATTTGACGCAAACGGATTAAAAGTTCAAGTAGCACAAGTAAATACAGCAAGTATAGAAGATGTCCTAAAAGGAAAACAAGATATTGAAAATGCAATAAATAAATTTATGGAATCAAATAATACAGATTTATTTATGCTTGCAATTACAGATATAATAAATAGTAATTCACAAGTAATAGCATTAGGAAAAACAGATGTAATAGAAAAAGCATTTAATGTAACATTAGAAGACAACATGGCATTCTTACCAGGAGTTGTATCTAGAAAGAAACAAATAATTCCAGTAATTAAAGAAAACGCTTAAAATCATACGTTTTTGTTTAAAATAAAGAATTATAAAGGAGGAAAACTTATGTCAAATATTAAGGTAAACCTTGAAAATACAAAAATATCTATGGAGGAAATACTAAAATACAAAGAAGAAGTAGAGCAAATAGATAAAATATTACGTAAAGATCCTAATAGTGAAAATAACTTTTTAGGTTGGATGGAGCTTCCAAGCAATTATGACAAAGAAGAATTTGAGAGAATAAAGCTAGCTGCCGAGAGAGTACGTAAAAATTCAGAAGTTTTTATATGCATAGGAATAGGAGGATCATATTTAGGAGCAAGGGCAGTTATAGAAGCTTTGACAAACACATTTTACAATTATTCTAAAAGAGAAACACCACAAATCCTATATGCAGGAAACAACATAAGTGCTAGTTATATAACAGATATGATAGAATTAATTGGAGATAGAGATTTTTCAATAAATGTTATATCAAAATCAGGAACAACAACAGAACCAGCATTAGCATTTAGAATATTTAGAGAAATACTAGAAAATAAATATGGAATTAAAGGAGCAAGAGAAAGAATACTAGTAACAACAGATAAAGCAAAAGGAGCATTAAAACAGTTATCAGATGAAGAAGGTTATGAGACATTTGTTGTTCCAGATAATATTGGTGGAAGATATTCAGTTCTTACAGCAGTTGGACTTTTGCCAATAGCAGTAGCAGGAATAGATATAGAAAAACTAATGCAAGGTGCAAAATATGCACAAGATAAATATACAGATAGCAATTTAAAATATAACGAATGTTACCAATATGCAGTTGTAAGAAACCTATTAAATAGAACAAATAAAGATATAGAAATACTAGTTAACTATGAGCCAAAAATGCATTATTTCACAGAATGGTGGAAGCAATTATTTGGAGAAAGTGAAGGAAAAGATGGAAAGGGAATTTTCCCAGCAGGAGTAGACTTTACAACAGATCTTCATTCAATGGGACAATATATACAAGATGGTAGAAGAAATTTATTTGAAACAGTAATAAATATAGAGAATGCTAATTCAGACTTTACAATAAAAGAAGAAGCAGATAACTTAGATGGACTAAATTATTTAGCAGGAAAAACAATGGATTTTGTTAATAAAAAGGCAATGGAAGGAACAATTCAAGCCCATGTAGATGGAAGAGTACCTAATATATTAATAAATATGGAGAGACTAGATGAAAAAACATTAGGACACTTAATATATTTCTTCGAACTTGCATGTGCAATGTCAGGAAATATACTTGGAGTTAATCCATTTAATCAACCAGGAGTTGAAGAATACAAGAAAAACATGTTTAAATTACTTGGTAAACCAGGATATGAGAATTAATAAAGAGCGCTTAAAGCGCTCTTTAAATTTTTATTAATTATGAATTTTATTACGCAAAAATATTGTTAAATTTTTTTATGTCTGCATAAATTTTACAAATTTAAATCTGTAAAATTTCCATTATTAATATATCTATTTACATTTTTTGCACTTATACCTGTATTTATAGAAATAACATCAACAGAAGTATTAGGATTTTCTTCAAAATAATCTTTTAATTTTGAAATATCCAATCTATCTTTTGGCATGCAATTATTGCAAACATCACCATCTGTTACAAAAAAGCATCCACAACGTGCACATCTTTTAAATTCCATATTGTTACCTCCAAAAAATATAAAATTTTCATTTGTAAAATATTTTCGACATTATTCTATCATAAATAGAAACAAAATAAAATACTTTTTTATAAAAAATAACAAAAAATGCAAATTTTAGTATATATAATTTTAGAAAAAATGCAAATAATAAGAACATCAAAACATTTAGGAGGTAAAACAAAATGGATAAAAATCAAAAAATAAATTGCACAGTAAATAGTTGCAAATACAACGATTGTGATGCAGAAGAGTGCACTTTAAAACAAATAATAGTTGAACCAATACAAGATTGTGAAACATGTACTCCAGATGAATCAATGTGCGGAAGTTATGAATATAACGAGGAAGATGAAGAAGAATAGTTTATCTTAATTAACCAAGAATTATTTTGATTCAAATTAAAATAAAGAGAGGGTATATATTATTTTAAAGTGTAAGTAGTTTTCATCCTGCAAGACAATTTGTATGCTACATAGACTATAAATAATATATATTCTCTCTTATTTTAAAGCATAATTTCTTTTTTGTTTAAATAATTTAAAATTCCGGCATCAGAGATAAAGTTAAAACGTATTTTATATGCTATAAGATTTTGAGTCTTTTCATTAAATTTTTTATTTATTTCATTAATACCATATTTCCCGATCGCCAATAATTGGATGACCTATATAAGCTAAATGAGCACGAATTTGATGAGTTCTACCAGTATGAAGAGTTATGTCTAATATGCTATAATTTTCATCTTTATTTTCTTCAAGAACAGAATACTCAGTTTTAATTGGTCTATAACCTTTACCTTTTTTGCCACTTATATATACAAGAGATTTTTTATTATCTTTAAAAAGATAAGCATTAAGTATGTCATGTTTTTTATCAAGAATTCCAAAAACTTTACATTTATAAAATTTGGAAATTTCTTGATTTTTAAATTTTGTAAGTAAAATTTCTAGAGCTTCATCAGATTTTGCAAAAATAACTAAACCTTCGGTATTTCTGTCTAATCTATGACATGGCATAAGATAAGAGTCAGGGTATATATTTTTTAGCAATGAAAGCAAAGAATTTTCACCTATAACTTCTAAATTTTTAGGCTTATCTACAACTAAAATATTTTCATCTTCATAAATAGACTTAATAGCAGAAGGAGACGAGCCAAATAAGAACTCATCTAAAATATAAAGAGTTACTTTATCTCCTTCATGAACTAATACATTTTCAGAAATTTTAATGTTATTAATTCTAATATCTTTTTTCCTTAAAGCTTTGTAAAATGTATTTTGCGTAAGACAAGGAAACTCATTCTTTAGAAATGATAATATATTTTTATTATTAAATTTTTTACTTACAACAATATTTCTCATGTAATTATTATATAAGAAAATAAAAAAAAGAGCAATATTTATATATTAATGTCTTGCGAAAAAAAGATAAATTAGATATAATAAAGTTACATGATAAATTTAAGGAGGAAGCACATATGAATATAAAAAATAACAAAGGAATCACATTTGTTGCTTTAATAATTACAGTAGTAGTACTTTTAATAATTGCAACAACAACAATTAGAATAACTACATCAATGGCATCAACTGCAATGTTTGAGAATGTTGAATCATCACTTATGATTATACAAAGTAAATGTAAAACAATTGCTGATAAAAAAGCAATTGGAGAAATAGATGAATCAGAAGTTTATGGAGTAAGACAGGGAAGTGGAGAATATGAAGGATATTACCTATTAACCCAAGCTGATTTAGGAGCAATGGGCTTACAAAAACTTGATGCAAAAGAAGGATATTACATTAATTATGATACAGAGGAAGTAATTTATGGTAAAGGAATATCTCTTAATGGAACAAAATATTATAAATTATCTGATATGTTAAATGCACCAAAAAAATAAAATTATATAAGAAGAAAGTTATTTAAAGTATGTATTTTTATACATACTTTAAATAAAATTAGGGAATAAAAATGACAGAAAAAGAACAAGAAAGATTAACAAAATTAAAAGAAATAGAAAGAAACATTTATAACAAAGAAGACGTAAATTATATTTGTGGAATAGATGAGGCAGGACGTGGACCACTTGCAGGTCCAGTGGTAGTTGCATGTGCAATAATGCCAAAAGACTCTATGATTGAAGGAGTAAATGATTCAAAGAAAATATCAGAGAAAAAAAGAGAAAAAATATATGAACAAATAATAAACGAGGCAATTAGTTATAGTGTTGGAATTATAGATGAAGCGAAAATAGATGAGATAAATATATTGCAAGCAACAAAACTTGGACTTACAACTGCAGTAAAAGAATTAAAGATAAAACCTGATATTATTTTAGTAGATGCTTTAACAAAAATAGATACTGATGGAATTCCATACAGGTCTATTATAAAAGGAGATGCGCTAAGCTATTCTATATCAGCAGCTTCCATAATTGCAAAGGTTACTAGGGATAGAATAATGCTTGGATATGATAAGGTATATCCAGAATATGGATTTGCAAAACATAAAGGGTATGGAACAGCAATGCATATGGAAGCAATTAGAGAATATGGTCTATGCCCAATACATAGAAGGAGTTTTGTAAAAAATATAATTATATAAAAAATAAATAATTATCTATATTTTTATCTTAAATTATGATTTGCAAAAATGATTTTTTCGTATTGTTTATAAAGCTCAGGAATACTTATATTATCATCATTTTTAATCTTTTCTAAAAGAATAGAGTAAGTTATTCCAAAAAGACCAGAGGCTAGAATTTTTGGATTATCTAAATTACTAACATCTTGAGCTTCTCCATTTGCAATACTTTCTTCAATAATTTTTTCTAACATATCAATATATTCGAAAACATATTTTCTACAAGTTAAATTTCTAGGCTCTTTACCTAGAACTTGACTTAAAACAATAGTCATAAAATCTTCATATTTAGTCATAACTTTAATTTCTATAAGAAGAATAGCTTTAAGTTTGCTTGCTAAAGTATTACAATTTGCAATTTTGATAGATATACTATTTTGTAAAAGTTTCATACCTTCTTCTACAAGAAAGTTGAAAATTTCTTCTTTGCTAGAAAAATGATAATACAAAGTGCCCTTTGCAACACCTACTACAGAAGTAATTTCTTCAATACTAGTTGCATCATAACCTTTGGTAGCAAATAAATTCATAGAAGTCTCAAATATTTTTCTTTTTGTTCTATTCATAAAAACCTCCAGTAATACTTTATTTTCTTTAATTTATTATATATGCAAAATAAACTTAGCGCAAGTATTTTTTAACCTAAAAAAGACAAAAATTTTAAAAATAGAAATCAAAAAAGAAGAGAAATAGTCTAAAAATTTAGATTATTTCTTTTTTTCTACCCTAAGATTTGACAGCATTTTAAATAAATACAAACTATAATAAATTAAGAAATGGTAAAAATTACTTTAAATTATTAAATAATTTTATCATTTCATACTTTAATTAAAAAAGAGGTGATGTAAGAAAAAACTATGACTATATACTTAGATGTAGTCTTTATAGAAAATATTTGCATGAATAGCATAATACTGTTTGCTACAGGTCTAGTAACAAAAACAAAATGCAGAATAGTAAGAATACTACTATCAGGTGCAATTGGTGCACTTTATGTAATTGCAAAACACATAACCAATAATCCAATATATTCAAATATAGTTATGCAAATTGCTTTAGCAAGTGTAATGACATATATTGCATTTTCACCCAAAAACTTAAAATATGCTTTTAAATATTTAGTAATATTTTATCTTACATCATTTGTATTTGGTGGAGCAGCCTTTGCACTTCTTTATTATATAAAACCTCAAGACATATTATACAAAGGTGGACAATTAATTGGAACATATCCAATAAAAGTGACATTTTTAGGTGCTATGGTTGGATTAATAATATTAAATTTAGCATTTAAGCTGATAAAAAATAGACTTACTAAAAAAGACATGTTTTGTGAAGTACAAATAGAATATAAAGGAAAAACAAGTTATGTTCATGCAATAATCGATTCAGGGAATTTATTAAGAGAGCCAATAACAGGGGCATCAGTAATAGTTGTAGAAAAAAGAAAGTTAGAAGAAATATTAGAAAGCAAAATTTTAGATAATTTACAAAATATAATGAAAGGGGAATATGAAACCTTAGATGATGAATATACATCAAGATTTAGATTAATTCCATTTTCATCATTAGGTATGCAAAATGGAATGCTACTTGGTTTTAAACCTGACTTAGTTTCAATAGAATTTGACGGTACAAAAAAGAAATTAGAAAAAATAATAATCGGAATATATGACAAAAATATTACCAAAAACGAAGAATATACAGGGCTTGTAGGACTAGATATTTTCGAAGAAGGGAGTGATATAAAATATGAATATACTAGAAATATTAAAGCGTAATTTTAACGATTTGTATCTAAAATACATAGGGAGTGAAGAAATAGATACAGAGAGTATATTTTACATAGCAGGAAGCCAGAGCCTGCCACCTCCACTAGATCCAAAAGAGGAAGAAGAACTATTAAAGAAGCTTGCCAATAAAGATCTAGATGCAAGACAAACCTTAGTTGAAAGAAATTTAAGACTTGTGGTATATATAGCAAAAAAATTTGAAAATACAGGCGTTGGGATAGAAGATCTGATTTCTATAGGAACAATAGGCTTAATGAAGGCAATAAACACATTTAATACAGATAAAAAAATAAAACTTGCAACATATGCTTCAAGATGCATAGAAAATGAAATATTAATGCACCTTAGGAGAAGCAATAAAATTAAAGGAGAAATCTCAATAGATGAACCTTTAAATCAAGATGGAGATGGAAATGAACTTTTACTCTCTGATATATTAGGAACAGATAATGATGTCACATCAAGAAGGATAGAAGATGAAGTAGATAAATCATTATTAAAAGCGTCTATGGAAAAGTTAAACAAAAGAGAAAAAAATATAATGGAACTTAGATTCGGTTTCAATACAGGTGACGAAAAAACTCAAAAAGAAGTAGCAGACATGCTTGGAATTTCACAAAGTTATATATCGAGATTAGAAAAGAAAATTATACATAAAATGAAAAAGGACATTTTGAGTAAGACGGGGTAGAAGTATAAATAATTTAAAGAAAGATAAATGTTGAAATAATTTTAAATAGATATAGTAACATAAAGGATAGATAAATATAAGTAGAGGTGAAGATAGGAAAGATAGATGAGTTTATAAAGTTAAAGCAGAATAAATATTATTTTGTAGTAAAATAGTTTTAGATAAAAAATTAAAACTTAAAAATATATTTATTCTGCTTATTTTTAATCAATAGTAGTATTAGTTCTTCCAGTGCCAACGACATCTTCTTGTAAAGAACGCCAAGTGTTACAGCCAACAATTCCATCAGATGTAAGACCACGGCTTGATTGGTATCTTTTTACAGCATTTTCAGTTTCAGCTCCGAAAACTCCATCTAGACCACCGAGTTCTGTAACCTAAAGTGTTTAAATCATCTTGAGCAATTAGAGTATACATACCCCTGCTACCTCTTCTAACAAGAGGAAAACCTCCAGTTGGGCAAGCTGAAGAAAGCGCTCTTTTATCAAAATGGACCCAAGTTGGAGTAAGAGAGACAGGCTCTACGTAGCTCCAAACTCCGGAAGACCTTGCACTATTTCGCAAAGCTGTTCTTTGGGAATTTGATAAAGTTTGAGCAACATCAAAAGCAACTCCAGCATAATGTTGTGACTGGTTTGAATGTCCACCTTCCCAAGGCCTTTTAAAGGCAAAACCTACAGGGATAGGCATGCCCCAAAGATATCTTTGAGCATTCCAAGCCTGCATAGTACGCTTACTAGTCCATAAAGTAGGACTATTGCTAGAACCTCTAAATTCTCTAACTGTTAGAGTCCTTCCAGTTATATAAGGCATAGCTTCAGATTCGCCTCTATAATATGTTTCCATTCTATTTGTATCGTTATTATATACTAAAATTTTAGCCATTTATTTAAATATCCTCCATACTAAAATATCTATATTAATATATTATGAATAAATATATAAGGAGTGATGGAAAATTTAAAAGAGGAGATTACTTTATATAGAAAAATAAAAAACATAAAACAATTTAAAAACCTTGAAACATACCTTTTGATATGTTATAATAATAAAGTAATATATTATTATTCTTAGAATAATAATATATTAGGAGGTAATAAATTTGAGTAAAGTAATGTGGAAACCAGGAACATTTATATATCCAATACCAGCAGTTATGGTGTCATGTGGAGATATGGAAAAGTCTAATATAATGACAGTTGCATGGACAGGAATTACCTGTTCAACTCCAGCAAAAGTATATGTTTCAATTAGACCAGAAAGATATTCATATAATATAATAAAAGAAACAGGAGAATTTGTTATAAACCTTACTACAAAAGATTTAGCATATGCAACAGACTGGTGTGGAGTAAGATCAGGAAAAGACTTTGACAAATTTAAAGAAATGCATTTGACAAAAGAAAAGGCAAATTTTGTAAAATGCCCTATGATTAAAGAAAGTCCAGTTTCAATAGAGTGTAAAGTAGAAAAAATAGAAGATTTAGGTGGACATCATATGTTTTTAGCAGATGTATTAGCAATAAATGCAGATGAAAAATATATTGATGAAAATGGTGCTTTTGACATATCAAAATGCAATTTAATAGCATATGCAAATGGTGGATACTATACTTTAGCAGAAAAAATTGGAAAATTTGGATTTTCTGTGCAAAAAAAGAAGAAAAGTTAAATAAAAAGGTTAGAAGTAGAATATACTTTTAACCTTTTAAAAATTTTATTAATAAGAAATAAATTTATTTTAAAAATTAAAAAAAAGCTGTACATTTTAAATTTTATCC
The DNA here is from genome assembly GCA_947590905.1 of uncultured Clostridia bacterium. Classification (GTDB taxonomy): domain Bacteria; phylum Bacillota; class Clostridia; order TANB77; family CAG-508; genus JAAWPK01. The sequence goes on from CANQCU010000026.1 coordinate 19,420, forward strand.
TTTATAATAGTTAGGTGCTAAAATTTAAAAAATATAAATGTGGCTAAAAAAGGTATTTGGAGGAGAAGTAATGATTGGAGAAATTAAAGAAGAGTGTGGAGTTTTCGGAGTATATTCAAAAACATCAAAGGATCAATTAGCATATATGATTGATGTAGGAATATCTGCACTTCAACATAGAGGAGAAGAAAGTTGTGGAATAGCAATAAATAGAGATGGACTAATAACATATAGAAAAGATTTAGGATTGGTCTCAAAGGTATTTCCAAAACATGAAATAGAAGCATTACCAGAAGGAAAAATGGGAATAGGACATGTTAGATATTCAACAACAGGTGAAGCTAAAAAAGAAAATGCACAGCCAATGGTAATAAGACATAAGAAGGGAAATTTAGCAGTAGTACATAATGGAAATTTAACAAATGCTTATGAACTAAGAAAAGAACTAGAAGAAAAAGGAGCAATATTTTCAACGACAACAGACACAGAAGTAATATGCTATATAATAGTTCAAGAAAGATTAAAAGCAAAATCAATAGAAGAAGCAGTACAAAATGCAATGAAGCGTCTTAAAGGCTCATATGCCTTACTTATAATGTCATCAACAAAACTAATTGCAGTAAGAGATCCACATGGATTTAAGCCACTTTGCATAGGACAAACAGAAAATAGAACAGTATTTGCATCAGAAAGTTGTGCATTGGATGTTACAGGAGCAGAATTTATAAGAGATGTAAATCCTGGAGAAATAGTAGTTATGACAAATAACCAGATGACATCAATACAGACAAGTAAAAATGCACCAAAAGGATTATGCTCATTTGAATACATATATTTTTCAAGACCAGATTCAGTTTTAGATGGAATAAGCGTACATAAATTTAGAGAAGATGCAGGAAGATGCCTAGCAAAACAAGCACTGGTTGAGGCAGATATAGTTGCAGGTGTACCCGATTCAGGACTAGATGCAGCACTTGGTTATTCGAAGGAATCAGGAATACATTATGATATGGCATTTACAAAGAGTAAATATATAGGTAGAACATTTATACAAAATGCACAAGATAAAAGAAGTGCACTTGTTGGACTAAAATTAAATCCAATTAAACAAGTAGTAAATGGAAAAAGAATAATATTGATAGATGATTCAATAGTAAGAGGTACAACAATTACAAAAATAATTGCAGTATTAAGAAGAGCAGGAGCGAAAGAAGTACATTTAAGAATTGCTTCACCTGCATTTATAGATGTATGCTATTTTGGAACAGATATAGATAATAAAGAAACATTAGTAATGAATAATAGAACAGTAGAAGAGGTAAGACAATTAGTAGGAGCAGATAGTCTAGAATATCTAAGTTTGGATAGTTTAAAAGAAATAACAAAAGACTGTCATATAAAAAATTTATGTACAGGATGCTTTACAGGAAAATATCCAGTAGAAGTTCCAAAAGAAATTAATAAAAATAGTTTTGAAGAAATAGAATTATAAAAATATAAAAGGATAAATATGAAATATTAAAAATCTTAAGATGTTAGAAAATAAAATCTAAACATTCTTAGGATTTTATTTATAAAATTAACGTCAAGTGAAAAGTTAAATACAATTCTGTAAATTAAATGCAATTTGTACGATTAATTTATAAAATTAACATTATAATATCAAAAATAACCTTTACAAATCAAACAAAAAATGTTATTATATATATTATCAAAACGCCCGAATGGCGGAATTGGCAGACGCACACGACTCAAAATCTAAATGGATTTAAAAAATCCTATTTCTTAAAAATACTGATAAATATACAGGT
>CANQCU010000027.1 GCA_947590905.1 uncultured Clostridia bacterium
AACACAGAAGTCAAGCCTTATGTGCCGAAGATACTTGCGAATTTCTTTGCTGGTAAAATAGGTCGTCGCCAGATTTTTTTTATGCCTTTTTTCATAAAAAACAAAATAGATTGACAATCTACAGAATTCTTTATTATAATAATTAATATATACAAAGGAGAATTACAAAATGAACACTACTAAAAATATAGAAAAAGTAGATTTACAGCGGATTACTAGAAAAGGCAAAAGAAAGAAATAAAAAATTTAATATTTGTTTAATTTCTATAACTTTTTTAATAACATTAATTTTACAAATCATATTAATCTTCAATTATAGTGTTTGGGGAGACGAAGCATTTACAATGTTAGCTGTAAAAGAGAATTGGAATGAAATGTGGAACACACTAATTTCAGATGTACACCCACCACTTTATTATATAATCTTAAAAATAGCCATGTTAATTTCAAATTATGATTTTCAGGTCGCAAAAATAGTATCAGTATTGCCACTATTTTTAATGAATCTAGTAATAATCATTTTAACATTAAAAAATAAAGATAATTTAGAAACTAAAACTACAGGAATTTTATTATCTCTGTTTTTAGTTATAACAACTTTAACTACTAATTTTCTTTTTATTGGACAAGAACTTAGAATGTATTCTTGGGCTACTTTTTTTGTTACAATTAGTGAAATTTATGCATATAAGATTTATAATGATATAAGTAAAAAGAATATAACAATATTTATATTATCAAGTTTAGCTTCTGCACTAACACATTACTTTGCATTAATTATGGAAGTAATTATATATGTAGCATTATTTATTGCTTTACTAATAAAGAATAAAAAATATATAAAGCAAATTGTAATAATTACAGTTATAACGATACTTGGATATATTTGGTGGTTACCAATGGCTATTAAACAATTCATAGATGTAAAAAATAGTTTTTGGAGAACTTTTAATTTTGAAAAAGTGATTGAATATTTTAATACAATGATTGGTAGAAATGTGAATGGTTATGTTTTTGCAGTAGCAACATTATTTATAACAATAGTATGTTTACGAATATTATATAATTTAAAAATAGAAAAATATTATAACAATGAAAATAAAAATAAAATAATATTTGCATTTTTGGCAATATTATTTCCTTTTACAGTTACAGCTATTGGAATAATATTAAATGTAACTATAAAACCAATATTTGGAGCAAAATATATGATACCTTCATTAGGAATTTTTTGGTTAGGAATAATTATTTTATTAAATTATATAGATCATAAAAAGATATTTATAAACTTAGCTGTAATTTTAGTAATTGCAATGATAGTAATAGAATATCCTAAAGCGTATAAAAAAGAAAGATTAAATGGAACAGGCGAAATGCTTGAAATTATGGAAAAAAATGTGGATGAAAATGATATAATAACTTCAAACTATGAACATCTTACTTGGACAATTTTAGAGTTTTATTTTCCGAATAATGATATATTAGAAATTAATGAAGTAAACTTTTATGAAGAAAGTAGAACAATATGGTTCTTTTCATCAATAGAACTTCCAGAGAATGCTTTTATAAAAGCAAATCACAAAGAAACAATGGTACATGAAGGGAATATAGATAATGAATATAAAATTTATATATATAAGTTAGAAAAAATAAGATGATTATTCATCTTATTTTTTTTAGAAATAGCAAATAGAAAAAGTAAAATTTTTTTGAAAAAATTTAAGAAATTTATAAAAAATACTTGCATTTTTATATAAGTTATATTAAAATCAAATTGAAAGTGGAGCAAAGTGGTAAAAAGTGTCACAAAATGAAACGGAGGTGAGTCCAAGTGTTTATAGGTGAATATGAGCACTCTGTAGATGCAAAAGGCAGAGTAATAATGCCAGCAAAGCTTAGAGAAGATATTGGAGAAACGTTCATTTTAACAAAAGGATTAGATGGATGCTTATTTGCATATTCACAAAACGAATGGACAAACTTCGAAGAAAAATTAAAATTACTTCCACTTACAAACAAAAATGCAAGAGACTTTGTTAGATTTTTCTTATCAGGAGCGATAGAATGTGAGATAGACAAGCAAGGCAGATTTTTAATTCCAAGCAATTTGAGAACTTATGCAAAATTAGATAAAGAAATCGTAATAATTGGTGTTGGAACAAGAATAGAAATCTGGAACAAAGATTCATGGACACAAAGTGGAGAAAATATTTCAGCAGACGAAATTGCAGAAAATATGGATAAATTACTTGGTATATAACTTGCAAAAGTTTATATAAATGAACAAAAGATAGCTAATACAAAAGATGACAAAAACAAAAGATAAAACCTTAATAAACTAAAGAAAAAACACAAAATTTACAAAAGATAAAATTTTAAATATTTAACTAAAGATAATAAGTAATAAACAAAAGAAAAATTTAAAAGTTTAAACAAAAGATGACTTGAATTATTCAAAAAGGTTACAAAAGAATAAAAAGTGAAACAAAAGATTATTAAAGAAACAAATGTAAGAAAAATGCTAAAGAAAAATTTAAGAAATTAACAAAAGTAACTAGAACAAAAGATATATAAAAAGTAGGAATTATTACAGTTGGTAGCAATATATCTTACCAACTGTAATGCTTTATTATATCAAGGAGAGAAAATTGGAATTTAAACATAAACCAGTATTACTCGAAGAAGCAATTGAAGGTCTAAATATAAAACCAAAAGGAATATACATAGATGGTACTCTTCGGAGGAGGAGGACATAGCTATGAGATTGCAAAAAGATTAGATAAAGAAGGCATACTAATAGGAATTGACAGAGATGAAGAAGCAATACAAGCAGCAAAAAAAAGACTTTCAGAATTTAATAATATAAAATACATACATGGAAACCATGATGAAATAAATACTATATTATCAGAAATTGGAATAGATAAGGTTGATGGAATACTTTTAGATTTAGGAGTATCATCATATCAACTAGATAGTAAAGAACGTGGTTTTAGTTACATGTCCGAAGAAAATACATTAGATATGAGAATGGATAAAACAGCATCACTTACAGCAAAAGAAGTAGTAAATGAATATGATGAAGAAGAGCTTGCACGAATAATCTCAGAGTATGGAGAAGAAAGATTTGCAAAAAAGATTGCAAAAAATATTTGCATACAAAGAAAAATAAAAGAAATAGAAACAACAGGTGAACTTGTAGAAATAATACGAAAATCAATACCAGCAAAATTTTCTAAAGATGGACATCCAGCAAAAAGAACATTTCAAGCAATTAGAATAGAGGTAAATAATGAAATAGATCCACTCTATGATACCATAATGAACTCTATTAAATCATTAAAAACAAATGGAAGACTATGCGTTATAACTTTTCATTCTTTAGAAGATAGAATGGTAAAAAAAGCATACACAGATGCTCTTCGGAAAATGTACTTGTCCAAAAGAACTCCCATATTGCGTGTGTGGAGCAGTAACGTTAGGTAGGATAATAACAAAAAAACCTATCATACCAACAGAAAAAGAACAAGAAGAAAATCCTAGAGCTAAAAGTGCGAAGCTTAGAATTTTTGAGAAAAATTAAACAAAAGAGAAAAAATAAACAAAAGAGATAAATAAACAAAGGAGGTGAAACCTATGGCATACAACAGATATCAATATGAAACTAGTCCAAGAAAACTAAAACCAGAATATGAAACAATAAAAAAGACATATCCAAAGAAGAGCACAGCTAGAAAGAAAAATAACAAGACAAGCAGAAGTAATAAAAAGAATGAATCATTAAAAACAGAAAAATCTAAAAGAGAGAAAATAGTCCTTTACGTTGCCATAGGTTTTATTGCACTTTTTGCTATTAGTTATAGATATTCAGTAATAGATAAAACATATGCTAATTTAAAAGGATTAAGAGCTGATTTGGGAACAATAGAAAAAGAAACAGCACAATTAGAGGCAAATATTGAAAGCAGTTTAAATCTAACAAAAATAGAGCAAGATGCTAAAAATCTATTAGGTATGCAAAAATTAAGCTCAGGTCAAATAGTATATGTAACATTGCCTAAGATAGATTATGTAGAAACAAGTTCAGAAGAAATAATGGAAGAAGATACAAACTCTAATTGGTTAATAAGAATTTTTAATAAAATAATAGATACTTTGAAATAATAGAATCAAATTATAAATATAATATTGACATTAAAATTAATTTGAGATATATTATTTTGTAGAAGATTTAACTAAGGAGGAATAAGTAATGGATCAAAAGACTAAAAAGATAATTATAATTGCTGTAGCTATAACAATAATTGCAATTATAATTATGAGTATAATAGGAGGAAAAAATAAAAAAGACAATAACAATTCAGCAGACACAACACCACCTAACACAAGTGAAAAATTAAATGAAACGAAAGGATTTGAAGGCTTATCTTTTTCAAATATAAAATTTGAAGTTGGAAACGGAGGAACTGAGTTAAGAGCAACAGTAACAAATACAACACAATCTAAGATCGGAGATAGATATATATTCATTAGAATAGATATGCTAGATAAAAATGGAGAGGTAATTGCTAAGGTAACAGCACAAATAGATGCCCTAGAAGCAGGAGAAAGTACAACTTTAGGTACAGTAATATCAGGTGAATATGAAAATATTTATGATATACAATTTAAAGAATTAGAACAATAATTTTTAAATAAAATAATATTCTAAAAGAACTGGTAGATAATTACTGGTTCTTTTAAATTGCAAAAATAAATGATTATATTAATTTTTAAATTTTGACTTGCAATTTCCTTACAAAATTCACTCAAACCCTATTGACATAAACAAAAAAACTAGATATAATAATGAGGTTAAATGATATTTAAGAGAGGATTGAAGACAAACATGAGTATTAAAATTGAAAAAACAGAAAACGCAAATGAATTAAAACTTAGCTTTGTAGTAGAAGCTGCAAAATTTGATGAAGCAATAAAGAAAGTATATGAAAAGAGTGCAAAATATTTTAATATACCAGGCTTTAGAAAAGGAAAAGCTCCTATGGCTATAGTAGAGAAACACTACGGACCAGAAATATTTTATGAAGATGCTTTCAATGAAGTAGTTCCAGAAATATATGAAAAAGAATTGGAAGAAAACAAAATAGAAGCAGTAAGCAAACCAGATATTGACATTGAACAAATGGGAAAAGGACAAGACCTTAAATTCTCAGCAGTAGTTCAAATAAAACCAGAAGTAAAACTTGGAAAATATAAAGGAATAGAACTAAAAAAAGTAGAGTATAATGTATCTGATGAAGACGTAGAGCATGAATTAGGACATATGGCAGAAAGAAATGCAAGAATAGTTACAGTAGAAGATAGACCAGTAGAAAACAAAGATATAACAGTAATTGATTTTGAAGGATCAGTTGATGGTGTTAAATTTGAAGGTGGAAAAGCAGAAGGACACGAACTAGAAATAGGAAGTAATACTTTCATTCCAGGATTCGAAGAACAAATAATAGGAATGAAAATAGGGGAAGAAAAAGACATAAAAGTAAAATTCCCAGACGATTATTTTTCAGAAGATCTAAAAGGAAAAGAAGCAGTATTCAAAGTAAAATTACATGAAATTAAAAAGAAAGAATTACCAGAATTAAATGATGATTTTGCAAAAGATGCTAGTGAATATGAAACACTTGCAGAATTAAAGAATAGTATAAAAGAAAAGCTAGAAACAGATAACAAAGCAAGAGCAAAATATGAGACAGAAGAAGAAGCTATAAAAGCAGTTTGCAAAGATGCTAAAGTAGATATTCCATCAGGAATGATCGAAACAGAATTAGATAATATGGTAAAAGACATAGAAACAAGACTTAGCTATCAAGGTATGAATATGGATTCATATTTAAAAATGATAGGAAAAACAATGGAAGATTTTAGAAAAGAAGGAAAAGAACAAGCAGAAGAAGCAGTTAAGACAAGACTTGTTCTAGAGCAAATAGTAAAGACAGAAGAAATTAAAGTAGATGATAAGAAAATAGATGAAAAAATAGAAGAAATGGCAAAAATTTATGGAAGAGACAAAGAAGGATTAAAGAAAAATGAACACTTTGTTGAACACGTAACATTACAGTTAAAACAAGAAGCAGCAATAGACCTTCTTGTTGAAAATGCTAAAATTAAATAAATAAAATCATAGGAGGAAAATTATGTTAGAAAATAGTTTAGTACCTTATGTTATAGAACAAACAAATAAAGGGGAAAGATCTTATGATATATTCTCAAGATTATTAAAAGATAGAATAATCTTTTTAGGAGAACAAGTAGATGCAACATCAGCAGGACTTGTAGTTGCACAACTTTTATTCCTAGAATCAGAAGATCCAGATAAAGAAATATTTCTTTATATAAATAGCCCAGGAGGCTCAATAACAGATGGAATGGCTATATATGACACAATAAATTATATAAAATGCCCAGTTTCTACAATATGTGTAGGAATGGCAGCAAGCATGGGAGCTGTGCTTTTAGCATCAGGGACAAAAGGAAAAAGATTTGCAACTCCAAATTCAGAAATATTAATACATCAGCCTCTAATTTCAGGAGGACTTTCAGGTCAAACTACAGAAATAAAAATTCATGCAGACCATATGGTTAGAACTCGTGAAAAATTAAATAAAATATTAAGTGAAAGAACAGGTCAACCATTAGAAGTAATCAACCGTGATACAGAAAGAGATAATTACATGACAGCAGAAGAAGCTTTAAAATATGGACTTATAGATGGAATATTAGATAAGAGACCTTAACAATTGTAATGTTATAGAACAAAGGTAGTTTGTAACTATTTGTTCGTTTCTAGTTAATTAGATATTAGAATCTTCTAATATCTAATTTTCATAAATTTTTTAATGGAGGAATTACCTAGTGTCAAAAAATAATAATGATAACAATATAACGAGTGTTAAATGTTCATTTTGTGGCAAATCACAAGAGAATGTTAAAAAAATAGTAGCAGGACCAGGAGTATATATATGTGATGAATGTATTGGAATTTGTAAAAACATAATAGAGGAAGATGACTACGAAGACGAAGACATATCATACACTTTAGGAGAAGATGAAGAACTTCCAAATCCTGCACAAATAAAAAAAGTATTGGATGAATATGTAATAGGGCAAGAAGAGGCAAAAAAGACTCTTTCAGTCGCAGTGTATAATCATTATAAAAGAATTAATAATGAAGAAGAAGCAAATGATGTAGAAATACAAAAAAGTAATGTGCTATTACTTGGACCAACAGGATCTGGTAAAACATTACTTGCACAAACACTTGCAAAGATTCTTAAAGTACCATTTTCAATAGCAGATGCTACTACGCTTACAGAAGCGGGATATGTAGGAGAAGATGTTGAAAATATCTTACTTAAATTAATTCAAGCTGCTGACTATGACATAGAACTTGCAGAAAGAGGAATTGTATATATTGATGAGATAGATAAAATAACAAGAAAATCAGAGAACCCTTCAATAACAAGAGATGTAAGCGGAGAAGGTGTACAACAGGCACTTCTAAAAATCATAGAAGGAACAACAGCATCAGTTCCACCACAAGGAGGAAGAAAACATCCACATCAAGAATTACTACAAATAGATACATCAAATATTTTGTTTATTTGTGGAGGAGCATTTGAAGGATTAGATAAAATAATAAATGAAAGAATTGGAAAAAAAGCAATAGGCTTTTCTGCAAAAATAGAAAGTAAGAAAGAAATAGATAAATACAAGATATATGAAGAATTATTGCCACAAGATTTATTAAAATTTGGTTTAATTCCAGAATTTGTAGGAAGACTTCCAATTATTACGACTCTAAAAGAATTAGACAAAGAGGCATTAATCAAAATAGTAACAGAACCTAAGAATGCATTAGTAAAGCAATATCAAAAATTATTAAAATTTGATGATGTTGACCTTGAATTTGAGGATGAAGCAATAGAAGCAATAGTAGATAAAGCGATAGAAAGAAATACTGGTGCAAGAGGATTGCGCTCTATTATAGAAGAAATAATGAGAGATATTATGTTTGATATACCATCAAATCCAAAAATTGAAAAATGTATTATAACAAAAGAAACAGTTTTAGGAAACAAAGAACCAAAACTAATAATAAATGAAGAAAAGAAACCAAAGAAACATATTAAGAAGAAAAAAGTAGTTTCAAAAGACGCTAAGAAGACTAAAGCAGAACCAGCATAAAAAAAGTAATAACTATATTATATCAAATAATAAAGAAACTAATAAAATAGCTAAAATAAAGAAGGAGATGTTCATATATGTATAAAAAAGTAGAATTACCAAATGGCTTTGCAGGAAAAGAAGTAGAAATAAGAAATTTTTGGAAAGAACATGATATTATAAAAAAGAACTTTAATATGAACAAGGGAGGAAGATATTTTACATTTTATGATGGACCACCAACAGCAAATGGAAAGCCACATGTTGGACATATCTTAACAAGAGTAATGAAAGATATTATTCCTAGATATAAAGTAATGAAGGGCTATCAAGTAATAAGAAAAGCTGGTTGGGATACACATGGACTTCCAGTAGAACTTGAAATAGAGAAAAAACTTGGAATATCAGGAAAAGCACAAATAGAAGAATATGGAATAGAAAAATTCATAAAAGACTGTAAACAAAGCGTATTCACATATGTTTCTATGTGGGAAGATATGACAAATCAAATAGGTTATTGGGTAGATATGGATAATCCATATGTTACTTATCATAACGACTATATAGAATCAGTTTGGTGGGCATTAAAACAAATGTGGGATAAAGGACTTTTATATGAAGGACACAAAGTAATGCCATATTGTCCTAGATGCGGTACAGCATTATCTTCTCATGAAGTAGCACAAGGATATAAAGATGTAAATGATTTAACTTGTATTGCAAAATTTGAAGTAGAAGGAAAGAAAGATACTTATATTTTAGCTTGGACAACAACACCTTGGACATTACCTTCAAACTTAGCATTATGCTTAAATAAAGCATACACTTATGTAGAAGCAAAAGTATTAGATAGTGATAATGAATGTATAAAGCCAAATGAAACATATATACTTGCAAAAGATCTTTGCAAAAATGTTTTAGGAGACAACTACGAAATAATAAGAGAATTTAAAGGTGAAGAATTACTTGGAACGAAATATAAACAATTAATGCCATTTGCAAAAGTAGATGGAAAGGCATTTGTTGTAATTCATGGAGACTATGTAAGTTTAGAAGAAGGAACAGGAATAGTTCACATAGCACCAGCTTATGGAGAAGACGATAGTGTTGTTTCTAAACAAAACGGAATAGCATTTGTAAATTTAGTAGATAAAGAAGGAAAATTCGTACCAGAAGTTACACCATGGGCAGGAAAATTCGTTAAAAAATGTGATGAAAGTATAGTAAACTACTTAAAAGAAAACAATAAACTATTTAAGTCAGAAAGACATATGCACTCATATCCACATTGTTGGAGATGTGATACACCACTTCTATATTATCCAAAAGAGAGCTGGTTTGTTGCAATGTCAACATTAAGAGACAAACTAGTAGAAAACAACAATAAAATTCATTGGTATCCAGATACAATAAGAACAGGAAGATTTGGAAAATTCGTAGAAAATGTAATAGACTGGGGAATTTCAAGAGACAGATATTGGGGAACACCACTTCCAATTTGGAAATGTGAATGTGGTCATAAAGAATGCATTGGAAGCATAGAAGAACTAAAACAAAAAGGAATAAATGTACCAGATGACATAGAACTTCACAAACCATATATAGACAATGTTCACTTAAGATGTGAAAAATGCGGAAAAGAAATGGTAAGAGAAAGAGAAGTTATAGACTGCTGGTTTGACTCAGGTTCAATGCCTTTTGCACAATTACACTATCCATTTGAAAACAAAGAATTATTTGAAAAGAATTACCCAGCACAATTTATATCAGAAGCAGTAGACCAAACAAGAGGATGGTTCTATACTTTACTTGCAGTTTCAACAGCAATATTCGATAAAGCATCATTTGAAAACTGTATAGTTTTAGGACATGTCCTAGATAAAAAAGGTTTAAAAATGTCTAAATCAAAAGGAAATGTTGTAGATCCATTCGAAGTAATGAATAAAGAAGGAGCAGACGCAACAAGATGGCATTTCTATACAGCAAGCGCTCCATGGCTACCAACAAGATTTTCTATGGAAGATGTTGGAGATACTTCAAGAAGATTTTTAGGAACTTTATGGAATGTATATTCATTCTATGTACTATATGCAAACATAGATAGCATAAATCCATTAAATTACAAAGATTTCGAATCACAAAATGTAATGGATAAATGGATAACATCAAAACTAAACACATTAGTAAAAGTTGTAGATGAAAACTTAAACGCATATGACATAACAACAGCAGCATTAAAAATAGAAGAATTTGTTGATGAATTATCAAATTGGTATGTAAGACGTAATAGAAGTAGATTTTGGGGTAATGAGTTAACAGATGATAAACTAGGAGCATTTGTAACATTATACAGAACACTAGTTACATTGTCAAAAGTCATAGCACCATTTGTACCATTTATAGCTGAAGAAATATATCAAAACTTAGTAATAAGTCTAGATAAGACAGAAGTAGAAAGTGTACACTTATGCATGTGGCCAGAAGTAGATGAAAGCAAGATAGATAAAGAACTAGAAAAAGAAATGGATTTAAGCTATACACTTGTAAAACTTGGAAGAAGTGCAAGAAGTGCTGCAAATATCAAAAATAGACAACCACTTTCAGAAATGTTAATTTCAATAGATACACTTCCAAAATACTATGGCGATATAATAAAAGATGAATTAAATGTAAAGAAAGTAGAGCTTGGAGCTGACCTTTCTAAATATGTTAATTTTGAAATATTACCTAACTTACCAGTGCTTGGAAAAGAATATGGAAAACTAATTCCACAAATAAAACAAGAAATAGCAAAATGTAATCAAATGGAACTTGCAACAACTGTTAAAAATGGTGGAAGCAAAGAAATACAAATAGGAGATCAAAAAATAGTTTTAAACGAAGAAAACCTACTTGTAACAATGCAGGGAAAAGATGGATTTGCGTTTGCTGGAAATGGTACAATAGGAGTTGTATTAGATACTCTAATTACAGAAGAACTTAAGAAAGAGGGATATGTAAGAGAGATTATATCAAAAGTTCAAAACTTAAGAAAAGAAAGAGGATTTGAAGTATTAGATAGAATTTATTTATATGTATCTGGAAATAAAATGCTAGAGGAAATAGTAAAAGAAAATGCAGAATTAATCAAAAAAGAAACACTTACACTAGACTTGATTATTAGAGAAAATCAAGAGCATTGCACAGAATGCAACATCAATGGTGAAATGCTAAAAATTGGTGTGGAGGTAGCAAAATAATGAGATAGTTATATTTATCTAGTTTGCAATTAAAAATGACGAAGGAAACATCCTTCGTCATTTTTATATCTTTTGATTCATATTATAAATATAAGGGAAAATAAAATATTTATGCCTTTGCAAATAAAAGAGGCAAGGAAGGAATAGAACTTTATATGGAAAGAATAAGATACTTTGACCATGCTGCAACAACATATGTTAAAGAAGAAGTATTAGAAGCAATGTTTCCATACTTTGCTTTAAATTATGGAAATCCTTCTTCAATATATGGGATAGGAAGGCAAAACAAAATGGCAATAGAGCAGGCAAGAAAAGTAGTTGCAAGTGTAATAAATTCAAAGCCAAAAGAAATATATTTTACAGGTTGCGGGAGCGAAAGTGACAACTTAGCGATAAAAGGTGTGGCATATGCAAATAGAGAGAAAGGTAATCATATAATAACAAGTAAAATAGAACATCATGCAGTAATAAATAGTTGTAAAACTTTAGAAAGTGAAGGATTTAGAGTAACATACTTAAACGTAGATAAATATGGAAAGATAGACTTAAATGAATTAGAAAATAATATAACAAAAGATACGATATTAATAACAATAATGACTGCAAATAATGAGATAGGAACAATACAGGATATAGAGAAAATAGGACAAATTGCAAAAAAGCATAATGTATATTTTCATACAGATGCAGTTCAAGCAATAGGAAATTTAAAAATAGATGTAGAAAAATGTAATATAGATTTACTTTCACTTTCTGCCCATAAATTTTATGGACCCAAAGGTGTTCGGAGCTTTATATGTAAGACAAGGAACAAAATTTAATAAATTGCAAGACGGAGGACATCAAGAAAAAAACAAAAGAGCAGGAACGGAAAATGTAGCAGGAATTGTTGGACTTCGGAAAGGCAATAGAACTTGCATATAAAAATATAGATGAATATAATCAAAAACTATTAACCTTAAGAAACTACTATCTATCAAATTTACAAAATAGAATAGATAATATAAGAATAAATGGGGACATAAAAGATAGATTACCAGGAAATGCAAATGTATCATTTAAAGGAATAGATGGAAACATGCTTCTCCTAAAATTAGATGAGGTTCGGAATTTGTACGTCGACTGGTTCAGCTTGTAATTCAGGAGAAAGCACTCCATCACATGTACTTTTAGCAATAGGAGTACCTTTGGATTATATAGAAGGATCACTTAGGGTAACCTTTGGTGAAGAAAATACAAAAGAGGATGTAGATTTTTTATTAGACAATATAGAAAGAATAGTAAAAGAAGAGAGAAAAGCATAATACTATGGAGAAGTAGATAATTATTTACTTCTCTAATAATATATATCTTATAGAACGATTGGTCAAAACAATTGACTTAAAAGTACATATGTGATAATCTAGTATCATAAACTAGATTAAAGAGGGTGTAATAAATTGAAAAACAAAGTATTATATGACGTAGAAGATTTTATAGATTTAAAACAAATGATGAACATTGCATGTGAAAAATTTGCTAAAAATATAGCTTTTGTAATAAAACATAAAGAAGGAAAAGAAATCAAATATGAAGATATTACTTATGAAAGATTAGGAAAAGAAATAAATGCACTTGGTACTTCACTTATAAATTTAGGATTTAAAGATAAAAGAGTTGCAGTAATTGGAAAAAATAGATACGAGTGGATACTTACATATATAGCTACAATAAACGGAGTAGGAATAATAGTTCCACTAGATAAAGGACTTCCAGAAGAAGAAATAGAAATGTCAATAAAAAGAGCAAAAGTAGATATAATCTTTTGCGAAGAAAATTATTTAGAAGCAATAAATGAAATAATTGCAAAAGGAGAAACAAATATTAAAGAAGTAGTATGCATGGACAAAGTAGAAGGCACAAAAAGCATAGATGAATTGATAAAACTAGGAGAAGACCTTATAGAGCAAGGAAATAGAGAATACATAGATGCAAAAATAGATAAAGAAAAAATGGCAACAATAGTATTTACATCAGGAACAACAGCACTTTCTAAAGCAGTAATGTTATCACAAAAAAATATAGTAAGTGATATTAATTCAATGAGAAAAGTAGAAAAACTTTATGAAACTGATACAAACATTGCTTTTTTACCATTTCATCATACATTTGGCTCAACAGGAATGCTTTTATATTTAGCTAGTGGTATGAAAAATGTATTTTGTGATGGCTTAAGACATGTACAAGAAAACTTAAAGGAATATAAAGTATCAGTATTTATTTGTGTACCACTTTTAATAGAATCAATGTATAAAAAAATAGAAGTAGCAATAGAAAAGAAAGGAAAAACCAAAGTAGTTAACTTTGGTAAAAAGCTATCTGGATTTTTGCTAAAATTCGGTATAGATATTAGAAAAAAATTATTTAAAGAAGTATTGGATGAACTTGGTGGAGAGTTAAGATTTATAGTAAGTGGAGCATCTGCACTAGACAAAAAAGTTGCAAAAGGTTTAAATGATCTTGGAATATTAACAATACAAGGATATGGACTTACAGAAACTTCGCCAGTACTTTCAGCAGAAAATGCCAAAGTTTTAAGATTTGGATCAATTGGATATCCTATGCCAGGAATAGAAATGAAAATACACAATCCAAACGAAGATGGAATAGGAGAAATAATTGCAAAAGGTGACAATGTAATGCTTGGATATTACGAAGATGAAGAAGCAACAAAAGAAGTCTTAAAGGATGGATGGCTTTATACAGGTGACTTAGGATATATGGATAAAGACGGAATATTTTTTATAGCAGGAAGAGAGAAAAACGTAATAGTTTTAAAAAATGGAAAAAATATATATCCAGAAGAACTCGAAGTATTAATAAATAACCTTCCATATGTTGCAGAAAGTATGGTATATGGGGAAGCAAAAGATGATGACTTGGTTGTATCAGTAAAAATAGTATATAACAAAGAATATGTAGCATCAAAATATCCAGGAATGCCAGAAGAAGAATTTAGAGATATTGTATGGAAAGATATAAAACAAATAAATACAAAACTTCCTAAATATAAATATATGAAGAAGCTAGTATTAACAGATGAACCAATGATAAAAACAACAACTCAAAAAGTTAAAAGACAAGCAGAATTAAAGAAAATGTCAGAAGAAAAATAAAAGTTTGTAAATTTTTTGTGAACAACAAAGTAAAAATATATAAAATGCACTTGGTTCTAGTAAAAAAAGCATAGAAAAATTATCATTATTTTACAAAAAAAACTATTGCATAAATAAGAAAAAATTGTTATGATATATAAAGAGAAAATATATATTCATGAGGGGAAACAATGATAGAATTTAGAAATGTAAATAAAACTTATTCTACAGGAACAGAAGCTGTTCATAATGCAAACTTTATAATAGAAAAGGGAGAATTTGCATTCTTAGTAGGTAGCTCTGGTTCTGGTAAATCAACATTAATAAAACTTATACTTAAAGAAGAAGAACCTACATCAGGAAATATAATTATAAATGGAAAAGATACAACATTTTTGAAAAGAAACAGAGTGCCATATCTTAGAAGAAGCATGGGAATAGTGTTTCAAGACTTCAGATTATTACCAGATAAAACAGTATATGACAATGTTGCATATGCTATGTATATAGTAAGAGCAACACAAAGACATATTAGAAGACAAGTACCAATGGTCTTGTCCTTAGTTGGTTTGAGTGGAAAAGCAAAAATGTATCCAAATGAATTATCAGGAGGAGAACAACAAAGAGTAGCACTTGCAAGAGCATTAGTTAATAACCCATCTATGTTAATTGCGGACGAGCCAACAGGAAACTTAGACCCAGATACTGCATGGGATATTATGAATTTGCTTAATGAAATCAATATGAGAGGAACAACAGTAATAGTTGCAACACATGCGAAAGACATTGTAGATAAAATGAAGAAAAGAGTTATACAAATAGAAAAAGGCAACATAATAAGAGATGATAAAAAGGGTGGTTATGACAGTGAGATATAATATAATGAGTTATTTAATAGGTGAAGGCTTTAGAAATGTATTAAAAAACAAAAAATCTACTGGTGCAGCTTTAACAATTATGTGCATGGCTATGTTCATGTTTGGTTTGTTTTTCATATTAGGTGAAAATGTTAATTATATAATGAATCAAGTAGAAGCAGAACAAGGAATGCAAGTATATATGGAAGTAGAGGCAACAGATGAAGAAGTCAAATCAGCAGAAAGTAAAATAAGAGAAATAGAAGGAGTAAATACAGTTGAATTCGTTTCAGGACATGATGGACTTGACAATTACAGGGCAGAACTTGAAGGAGATGCTGATCTTTTAGACGGATTAGAAGACTGGTTTCCAGATTCATACATAGTAACTTTAACAAATTTGGAATTGAATAATAGTGTTCAAGAACAAATAATGAAAATTGATAAAGTAGATGAAATTAAAAGTAGTAACCAAACAATAGAAATGTTATTCAACATAACAAAAGGAGTAAGAATTGTAACATTTGGAATACTTGTAATTTTAGTAATAATATCAATATTTATAATAACAAATACAATAAAACTTACAGTACATGCAAGAAGAAAAGAAATTTCAATTATGAAATATGTTGGAGCAACTAATAGTTTTATAAGATGGCCATTTATAGTAGAAGGTATTATAATAGGTGTAATATCAGCATTAATAACAATATTACTTGTAGGATTTATATATAATATAGCAACGAATGCACTTGTACAAAACAGTACATTCCAAGAACTTAACCTAAAATTATATACATTTGCAGATATGTTCAAATTATTAATAATAACATATATAGGACTAGGCGCAGGAATAGGAATAGTCGGAAGTTCAATATCAATGAGAAAATACTTAGAGGTATAAAGTTAGACATATTTAGAAATAGGAGGAATTCATATGACAAAAAAAATAGTGGTATTTCTTACTGTTTTAATATTAGTATCAATTTCAATTGCAAGCTTTGCAACAACTTCAGGCGAAATAAATAACAAGATAAACGAAATTAATAGCAACATAGATGATGCTGAAAACAGACAGGATGAAATTAATGATGAAAAAGAAGCTATAATAAAAGAAGTAGAAGCTTTAAATGCAGAAATTGAACAAAAAGAAGATGAAATTGCAACACTTAATTCAGAATTAAAAACTTTAAATGCAGAAATAGAAGAATTACAAAAACAGATTAATGAGCAAGAAAGAAAATATAATGAACAATATGAACTATTCTGCAAAAGGGCAGTAGCACAATATAAAACAGGAAAAGCAACTTATCTAGATGTATTACTAAATTCAAAGAGCCTATCAGAATTTGTATCAAAGTATTATTTGATTCAAAAAATTGCAGAACTTGATAAAAAGCTATTAAATGAGATAGAGCAAAAGAAAACAGAAATAGAAGCTTCTAAGAAAGAATTAGATTCAAAACAAGATAAATTAAAAGAAAAACAATCAAAATTAAAACTTGAAGAAATCACATTAACAAACAAAAAAGGAAACAAGAATAAATATATTTCACAATTAAATGAAGAAGACAGGAAACTACAAGAACAAATTGATCAATGGATGCAAGAAAGAAAAGAAGCAGAAAATGAATTAGCAGAAATAGCAAGACAAAATGCAAATAATAGTGGAGGTTATACATATTCAGGAGGACAGCTTTTAAGACCATGTAATTATACTAGAATATCATCTTACTTTGGTTATAGAGGTGCATCTGCAACAGGAGGAGTTGGTTCATCAAATCATAAGGGAATGGACTTTGCAGCACCAAAGGGAACTAGTATAGTTGCTGCTGAATCAGGAGTAGTAATAAAAGTAGTCTCAGGCTGTTCACACAACTATCCTAAGACATATTCAACAAGATGTAGTTGTGGTGGAGGATTTGGAAATTATGTAATGGTATCACATGGAGGAGGCTTAGTTACTTTATATGGACACTGCACAAGTATTAATGTAAGTGTAGGACAAACAGTAGCAAGAGGACAACAAATTGCAACAGTTGGAAGTACAGGATATTCTACAGGTAACCATTTACACTTCGGAGTATTATTAAATGGTACATATGTAAATCCAGCATCATACTTAGGATTATAATTGAATATAATATAAAAGGAACAAAGCTTCTTTGAAATAAAAATCTTAAAAAGTTGCTTTGTTTCTAATTTGTGCTTTTGAATAAAAAAATTTCAAAAAGTTGCATTTAACTATTTTATTTATTAAATTTTTTAGAAAATAAAATAAATCTTAACTCTAATTATGGAGGCTTTCAAAATGAAAGAAAATAAAAAACAAAGAATTTATAGAACAATAATGCTTATAATTGTAGTTGCAACAATTACATTTATAGTAACAAGTATCATCAATTATCAAAGTTCAATAGGATACTTAATATCTACAAATAAAGAAGGAAATATATCACAAAAAGTAAACATTGCACTTTCAACGATTACAGAAATAATTAAAGAAAAGTATATAGGAGAAATAGACGAAGAAGAATTAGTAGAAGGAGCACTAAAAGGTCTAGTTGCATCAATAGGAGATGTATATACAGAATATTATACAAAGGAAGAATTAGATGATTTTACAGCAAATACACTTGGAAATTTTATAGGAATAGGCATATATATGAGAGCAGATTTAATTGAAAATACAATCACAGTTGAAGAAACAATACCAGGTTCTCCAGCAGAAGAAGCTGGATTAAAAAAAGGAGACAGAATAATCAAAGTAGATGGTATAGAATATCAAGCAGAAGAAATAACAGAATTATCTAATAATGTAAAAGGAACAGAAGGAACTACTGTAACAGTAACTGTTGAGAGAGAAGGAGCAACAATAGACTTTGAAATTGAAAGAAGAGCTGTTCATATAAATTATATTACAGGTGAAATGCTAGAAAATAATATTGCTTACATCAGTATAGAAACATTTGATGAACAATGCAGTGAAGATTTTATTAATAAATATAATGAATTAAAATCTCAGGGTGCAGAAGCACTTATAATTGATTTAAGAGATAATGGTGGTGGCGTAGTAGATGAAGCGCTAAAGATTGCAGAATATATTTGCGATAAAGATGATATTTTATTGATAACTTCTGATAAAAATAAAAACGAAGAAGTAAAAAAATCAACGAAAAATCCAACAATAAATATTCCAGTAGTAGTGATTACAAATAAATATACAGCTAGCGCATCAGAAATACTTGCAGCAGCACTTAAAGATAATGAAAAAGCAGAACTAATTGGTGAAAAGACATACGGCAAAGGAGTTATTCAAGAATTAGTAGAATTAACAAATGGAGGAGCCTTGAAAGTAACATCAGCAGAATACTACACACCAAATAAAGAAAAAATAAATGGCGTTGGAATAGAGCCAAATCAAGTAGTAGAAGACGAAGAAGAACAATTAAACACAGCTATAAATATATTAAAGCAAAAAATAAAATAGAAAAAATGAATTCTGGTGTACAATTTAGCGAAGATAATGATAGATTTTTCTAATCTAAAATTTAAATTAGAAAGATTTTAAAATAATAAAACATGAAGTAAAAAATATAACTAAATGTTAATAATAGTTTACAAAAGTACTTAAATTTAAAAATAAATTAAAAAAATTTCAAAATAAGTATTGACAAATTCAGCTAAATTTAGTATACTAGAATTCGCCGAAAGGAAATGGGCGCATAGCTCAGCTGGGAGAGCATCTGCCTTACAAGCAGGAGGTCATAGGTTCGAGCCCTATTGCGCC
>CANQCU010000028.1 GCA_947590905.1 uncultured Clostridia bacterium
GTTTTGAAAGCAACAGGCGTAGTTAGAAGAATAGATGATTTAGGAAGAATAGTAATTCCAAAAGAAATAAGAAAGGTACTTCGTATTAAAGAAGGAGATCCACTTGAAATATTCACAGATAAAGAAGGGGAAGTTATCCTTAAAAAGTATTCCCCTATTGGTGAACTTTCAGAATTTGCAAGTGGTTATGCAGAAACGCTATCAAAGACAACTGGTCATATTGCATGTATAACTGATAAAGATACTGTAATTGCTGTTTCTGGTGGTTCTAAAAAAGAGTTCTTAGAGCAAGATTTATCTAAAGAACTTGAACAATTAATGGATGATAAAGAAATATATATAAGTAAAGATAATAATGAAGTATCTATTCCAGTCGTAAAAAACGACAATAAAGAAAGAAAGTTTAATTCACAAGTTGTATATCCTATTATAGCACAAGGTGATGTAATAGGAAGTGTTATCCTTTTATCAAAAGACCCTAAAACTAAAATGGGAGAAACTGAAAGAAAAGTTGTGGAATCAGCTGCTGGCTTCTTAGGGAGTCAAATGGACATATAGAAATAGACTTTCTTAAAATTTTATAAGCAAAAAAGATAATCTACTACTTTATAATAGATTATCTTTTTATTATCCTATAAATTAACATATTATATTTAGATGACATCTTTTTATATAATATCTTTTACTTTATTAATTATTTTTTATATTTTATTTACATTAAAAGTTCTTGTCATATATTTTTTATAGCTCTTGTTATATATTTTATTTACAATTCTTATCATATATTCTTTTTAAGTTTTTCTTTGTTATTACCTTATCTATTCCATCTTTTGCGACATCAGTAAATACTTCCTCAATAAAATCTTTTATCTTATCATTTACTAAAACTCTGCCCTTTTCCTTAGTTTCCCAATATTCTATTTCAAATTCTTTGGTCCACTCTTTTCCTTTATACACTATTCCTGCTGCTAATTTATCACATATCATTTCTACTGCATATTTATATGGAATTACAGGTGGCATCTCTGCTTCTGTATCATACCAATATTCTAAATGATGTTTGTTTCTTCCTTTATGATGTAACCATGCTTTAGAATATCCTTGTGTTTCTCTTGCAACTGGTATAGGGCTTCTCTTTCCTCCTTGGTAATATTTTACTGACTCGAAAAATTCTGTTGGTGAATATTTAGACAAATCATGTAAAAATCCTCTTAAAGGAATTCCTGCCTTTATTGATAATTTAAATACTACCCATCTATGCTTTGTTATTGTTTTTAAATGTCCAAATATATTTTTTATTTTCATTATAAATTCCTTTCTTTTAATTGTCTTATTAATTCTGTTAAAGCTTTTTGTCTATGTGTGTGTCCTATTTCTTCTTCTGTTAAGTCGTTCATTACCTTATTATATCCATCTGGAATTAAAACTGGACCAAAAGTTAATTTTCCCATTGTTCCACATTTTGTTGCAATTTTTCCTCTTGTTATGCCTTTGCATACAATTTTTTCTCCATTTTCAAGTATTGCTGTAAGAACACAGGCAAAACTTGCTCCTCTTTCTCCTTCTTTTACATCTTTCATTTCATCTAATAATTTTTCTAATACTTTTTCTTGTGGTGCATGGTCACCGGCATATCTCGCAGTATGTACGCCAGGTCTTCCGTCCTAATGCGTCTACCATTAATCCTGCATCATCTGCAACTACTATTTTATTTATGTTTTTTCTTATGCAAAAGTCTTTAACTGCCTTTGCTTTTATATAAGAATTTTCTTCTAATGTTTCTCCATTTTCATCTATTTCTTCATCAAATCCTATGTCATGAAGTGAAATAATTTTTACGTCATAATGATTATAGTCTAAAAATTCTTGTACTTGTTCTTTTTTATCTTTATTTGTTGTTGCATATATGATTTCCATTTATATTCCTCCAAGTTGATTACAAATTTATGATTATTTTATCATAACAATCATTATTTTTCAATTAATTTTGAAGATTTTTCAAAATTGTATTGACAGAAATCAAAAAAAATATTATAATAAATTGCGTTGTAAAAATAATACTTTTTGGGTAGGTGGCCGAGTGGCTAAAGGCGGCAGACTGTAAATCTGTTCTCATTTGAGTACGATGGTTCGAATCCATCCCTGCCCACCAAATAAGACTATAGCATTAGCTATGGTTTTATTTTTTCACTAATTTTTATTTCTTAACCTTTACTATCTTGCAAGTTTGTGATATAAATATATATGAATTTTAATATATAAGTTTTAAAAGAAGGAAGTTTTGATAATATGAATTCAAATGGGAAAAAATTAATAACAATATTAGTCCCTGCTTATAATGAACATGAGTCTATTCCTATTCTATATGATAGACTTGTTAAACTTATGGATGAACAAAGTAATTATGATTTTGAAGTTTTATTTGTAAATGACGGAAGTAAAGATAACACTTTAGAACTTATTAAATTTTTAAGAGCCAAAGATTCTAGAATAAATTATTTAAATTTATCAAGAAATTATGGAAAAGAAGTTGCAATGGCAGCAGGTTTTGATTATGTAAATGGTGATGCTCTAGTCATTATTGATGCTGATCTTCAAGATCCACCTGAGCTTATTCCTGAAATGATTAAGTATTGGGAAGAAGGCTATGATGACGTTTATGCAAGAAGGAGATCTAGAAAAGGTGAAAGTCCTCTAAAGAAGCTTACTTCATGGGGATTTTATAGAACTCTTCAAAGCATGACTAAAATAGAGATACAAAAAGATACTGGTGATTTTAGATTACTAGATAGACGTTGTGTTGAAGCTATTAAACAGCTTAGAGAGTCTCAAAGATATACTAAAGGTCTATATAGTTGGATAGGATATAACAAAAAGGAAATTTTATATGATAGAGATCCTAGAGTTGCAGGAAAAACTAAATGGAATTATAGAAAGCTAATAAATTTGTCTATTGATGGTATAACTTCATTTACTACCTCGCCTCTACGTTGGGCAGCAATTCTTGGAATTTTAGTTTCTTTTGCAGGTTTTATTTATATGCTTGCAATTATTCTAAAAACTCTAATTTATGGTGTTGATGTTTCAGGATATGCTTCTATGATGGTTGTAATATTGTTCCTTGGCGGAATACAGCTAATTTTTCTTGGACTTATTGGAGAATATCTTGGAAGAGCTTTTTATGAAGTTAAGGGTCGTCCTCTTTACTTTATAGATTCTTATAACGAAAACAAAGAAACTAACAAGAAAGGATAATTTTATGTCTGCTTTTGTTTTAAAAATAATTGCATTAATATCTATGACATTTGATCATGCTTCTTATGTAATATATGGTAGATTTTCTTTTCTAAATTACATAGGAAGACTTGCTTTCCCTATATTTGCTTTTCAAATAACCGAAGGATATATACATACAAAAAACCTCAAAAAATACTTTTTGAGGCTATTTATATTTGCGCTTATATCACAAATTCCATTCCTTTTATTTCATTCTATAATTTCAAGCTCTCGTCATCTTAATATATTCTTTACTCTATTTCTAGGATTAGGAGCAATTACCACTTTTGACAAGTTAAGAAATATAGAATGTAATAATAAATATATACACTATTTGTATATATTTTTAGGATTTATTTCAGTCGCTGTTTTTTCAACTATTTCTGAAATTACTAATTGTGATTATGGATATTTTGGTGTTTTAGCGATTTTTGTATTTTACTTTTTCAAAAATCATAAAGTCCTTATGAATATTGCATTTATTTTATCTGTAATTATATATCAATTTAATAATCTTTTAAAGAGTTTATCTAACCCAGGTCTTTTTGAGATTTACCTTTATATTATAATTTTTACATGCTTACCTCTTGCATTTATTGATCTTTATAATAATAAAAAAGGAAAAGATATAAAATATCTTTTATACCTTTTCTATCCTATACATCTTTTAATTTTATATGGTATTCATTTATTAACTTAAAAGTTCCTATATATTAAAAGTTCCTGTATCTTTTATAATTTTCTTATTTAAATTATATTTGTATTTTAAGTTTAATTAGCTTCTTATTTAAAGCATATTCATCTTCTAAGCCAATTTTAAATTTATAGTGAGTAATTTATACCCCTTGAAACAATTTCCTTCATATTGTCTATAAGCTCATCTATTTCTTTTGGTGTTACTATCATATTATATTCTCCAGGGTTTAATGCTTCTTTTATTTCATCATAGTTATCCTTTTCTTTTAAATCATTTAAATAATCATTAGACCTTGCTTCATTTTGTAATTTTTGTATAAATAAATCTAACGCTTCATTGACTAGGACAGCACTTTCTACAACTGTTGGTATGCCGAAGAGCTATTACTGGTATATTCAAAGTGTTTATGCTAATTTCTTTTCTAGTATTTCCAACACCTGCGCCTGGTACAATTCCTGTATCTGAAAGCTGTATTGTACTACTTATCCTTTCTATACTTCTTGATGCCAATGCATCTATTACAATAAGTAATTTTGGTTTTACATTATTTACTATTCCTTCTAATATTTCTAATGTTTCAATTCCAGTTGTTCCAAGTACTCCTGGTGATATTGCACTTATTGGTCTTGTTCCCTCTTCTACATATTCTGGCAAATACTTAATTACATGTCTTGTCACTTCAATATTTGCTATTACTTTTGGTCCGAAGTGAATCTGGTGTTATATATTCATTTCCAAGCCCTACAACTAATACATCATCCATTGAGCTTATATGTGCATTCACTAATTCTTTTAGCTGTTCTGCAAGTACATTTGATGCATTCTCTATTTCTTCCTCTGTTGCTATTTTTAACTTTTTAATGTCTATGGTTATATATGTTCCTTTTGGCTTTCCAATTGCTTTTTCTCCATTTTCATTTGTTATTTTTACTTTTGTTATCTTAATCTTATCATTTACAACTTTTTCTTCTGTTTCTACTCCATCTATTGTTTCTTCTTCTTTGTTTAATTTTTTAAGTATGTCTCGTCTTTCCAGAGCTAAGTCTGTTCTAAAATTATACATAAAATAAAAAAACCTCCTTTTCTTTATTATTTTAAAGTAAAGAAAGTTTTATTCAAAAAATGTTTATAAATATCATGCATTTAAACATAATATATCTAAAAGTTATGCAATTTTCTAACTGCAATACCTGCAAAGTATTGCTTCTACTCCTATATTTATATCTATTAAACCATTTTTATAATTTGTATCTAAGTTTATCATCTCATCCAAAATATTTCTTATATCTTGCTCTGAAAAATATTTTGCTTGCATTTTATATTTGTTTAATAAAAAAGCTTGATTTGGTTTTAAATTCATAGCTAATGCCAAATCTTTTTTGTATCTTTCAGAAAGCTTTACAATATATAGTTTTTTAAAATGATTATATAAAGTTACTAATATCTTTTGTATCGGTTCTTTTTGATATATAAGCTCTTCTAATATTTCTAGCGATTTTTGTATATTTTTCTTTCCTAAATTATCAGTTAAATCAAATATATTGCTATCTAAACTTTTTATTGCCAAATCTTCTACATCTTTTTTTGTAATTGTTCCATTTTCTCCAGCATGTTCTATAAGTTTTCTAATTTCATTTATCAATTCCTGCATGCTCGTCCCTGATGTTTCTATTAAAAATTTGATAGCACCTGCTTCTGCATTTACCTTATAAGCATTGCAAATTGCTATTAGTCTCTTTTCTAATGCTACTGGCTTTTGAAGTTCAAATTCAGTGATTGTTCCACCTAGTTCTTCTATTCTCTTTGTTATATTTAGCTTTTCAACACTTTCTTCTATAAAAATAAGAACTATATTTTGCTTTATTTCTTCACTATTTTCTTTTAAATATTTTTCTAAATTGTCTCGTATATCTTTTACAGAAGTACCTCTTTTCTTTGTCTCTTTCTTAAATAGTCCTGAATTTTTTACTACTATCATTTTTTTAGGATATCCAAAACAAGGCATTTGTATTTCTTGTATTAGACTATCTAAACTTTCTTCATCTAATTCTATATAATTTATTCCGAACTACAATTTCACCAAATATTTTTTTTATTTTTTTTACTGCTGTTTCAAGTAAATATGTTTCTTCTCCATAAAGAAGATATATGTAATTTAAGTTTCCAATCTTTAATTCTTTTTCTAAGTCCTCGCTTGTCATTATTCCCCCTATTCTAGGTCTACTCATTATAGCTTTTTATTGTTATTTTATAATTTTTCTGCAAATTTAGCCGAATGAGCATGACATATTGCTATTGCCATACTATCTGTTATATCGTCTAGTTTTGGCAAAGTTTCTACATTTAATATTGTCTTTACCATTTTTTGAACTTGTATTTTATCTGCTCTTCCATAGCCAACAACTGCTTGCTTTACTTGAAGAGGCGTATATTCAAACGTAGGTATTCCCCTTTGACATCCGCACAACTAATATTACACCTCTTGCCTGTGCAACTTTTATTGCTGTCTTTGCATTATTATTGAAAAATAACTCTTCTACTGATATTGCATCTGGATTATAATTATCTATTAGTGTATTCATATCAGTAAATATTTCTGATAACCTAAGTGGAAATGACATATTTGCAGGCGTTTTTATTGCTCCGCTTGCAACTAACTTAAATTTATTTCCTATATAATCTATTATGCTATATCCTGTAATTCCATATCCCGGGTCTATCCCCAATATTCGCATTTTCCTTTACATCCCTTTTTTACTATTTTCTTAATATTATTCTATATACTTCTGCAACACTCCAAGCTTGTGCAGGTGTTCCTTTTGATGAATAAGGTTCTATTGTATCATATATTTCTCCTATACTTCCTATCATGCCATCTTTATCTATTACTTCTAGAAAACTTTTTTCTGTTGTATCACAGAATTTTTCTAATTTTTCTATAAGTGCTTGTTTTTTTGGTTTATTTGTTTCTGCTTTTATCATATTCTTTAAAGCATTATAGTAAAGTCCTAAAAGCCATGGCCAAGCTGGTCCTTGATGATAACTTGCGTCACGTTTAAAAGGATCTCCCTCATATATTTCTACATAATTTGGTTCTCCTTTTGCTAATGTTCTTAATCCATAATTTGTAAGTAATTTTTTATCTACAACTTTTATTATGTTTTCTGCAATTTCGCTATCTGGTTCTATTACTGGGAAACTTAATGATAAACTAAATAATTGATTTGGTCTTATTTTTCCATCACCAATTACATCATATAAGCATTTTCTTCTTTTATTGTAGAATTTATTTGTAAAAGATATTTTTGTATTTTCTGCCATATCTTTATATTTATTTGCTTCTTCTTTGCTTTCGCAAATTCCAGATAATTCTTGCATTATTTTTAGAGCATTATACCAAAGTGCATTTATTTCAACTGCTTTACCATTTCTTGGTGTAAATACATAATTTCCATATTTTGCATCCATCCATGTATTTTGCGTATTTGGAGTTCCTGATACTATTAAGTAATCATCATCTAAATAAATATTATTGTTTTCTATGTCTATTCCTGTAATATATGATTTTATAATTGCTTTTAATCTTGAATATATTCCTTTAACAAAAAGCATATCATCTGTATATTTTAAATATTTATATACTGCTTCAAATAGTAAAAGTGACGCATCACTGCTATTATATAATGGTCTCAAATCAAAGCCTGAATATCCATTTGGTACAAGTCCAAATTTTATATCTCTAGCTAGTGTAAGTAGCACTTCTTTTGCTTCTTCAAATCTTCTAGTAACTAAAAGTAATCCTTCCAAAGAGATTAATGAATCTCTTCCCCAATCTAAAAACCACGGATAGCCTGCAATTAATGTATGAAGTTTAAATGTTGGTCTATATACTACAAAATTGTCTGTAGCTATTATATATTCTTGAATAAATTCTTTATACTTTTGGTCATATTTTTCTTCTGTTTTTAAGTCATATAAGCCCGAACTTATTACTAATTTTCTAATTCTAATTATTTCATCATTTATAACCTTTTTTACATCCAATTCATCAATGTTGTCCTCCAAAGAACATACAAAAGAAACTTCCTTTTCTTCCTCTCCTGTTATGTCTATCTCGTATCTTCCAGGAACAACAAGATTTTCTTCTGGATAAAAGCCTCTTTTCTCTTCTTCTAAATAATACATATTATTAAATGTATCATTATAATGTTCTATGTACTTTCCCTCACTTGCATTCATATACACTGGTGTTTCTGCCTGATTATCTATTATTATTGAAACTTTTTGTTTATATATATTTTGCTTTAAAGTATAAGTATGATTTGTATTCATTTGGTGGAAATCTCTATTATTTAATATAGGTGCTAGAGTAAGTTTTGCTGGCTTTCCATTTGATTTTATTTTATATAATATACAAACTGTATTTTTACCATATTCCATACAAATTAGTTTTTTTATCTCTATATCTTTTATTTTGTATGTAAATATTGGAATATAATCTTTCTCGAAACTTTTTTGATACTTATATCCTTCTGATATATAGTTATTAGTCATATTTGTATATAAATTATATTTATTGCCATCAACTTCAATACTTTCATCTACTTTAGAGAGTATAACTTTCCTTCTGCCTGGTGCTACAAATGGTGCTACAAGTAATCCATGATATTTTCTAGTATTACATCCAACCACAGTTGAAGATGCATATCCTCCAAGCCCATTTGTTATAATCCATTCTTTTTTTAATGCATCTCTAAGTTCTAGTTCCTCTTTCAATAATTTTTTCATAAGTTCCTCCAAATTTATTTTCTTTTATTCGTCGTCTTCTTCTATCTTTTTAATGTTTTCTTTCCTTTGTTCTTCACTTGTTTTTATAGATTTTATTCTTTCATTATATTTTGAACTAAATTTACTTTTTCTTCTGTCATCCATTCTTCTAGCTTTTTTATTTGCTTTATTTTGTTTCTTTTTATCTTTATTTTTAACCTTTTCTTTTTCTTTTCTTTTTTCAGTATTTTCCTTTAATTTTGTATTCATTTTAACATATTTAGGATTGTTCTGCATGTCTTTGAATTTTAAATCTTCACAAATAAGCTCTATTATTGAATCTGCTACGTTAATAGGATCATGTCTTATTACATCATTTTCTATACATGCAAAATCTTTTTTTATAGTTTTAACTCCAAGTTCTCTTACCTTTGATATATCTTGTTCTACAAGATCTGCTCCATCTTTATTATATCTTCTAACATATTCTGGAACGACCTCACCTGTGTCATAAATACAGTAATCTATAATTTTATTATTTGCATGTTCAAAGATTGCTTTTATGTGGTCTGATAAAGAAAAGTCATCTGTCTCTCCTGGTTTTGTCATAATATTTCCTATGTATATTTTTATTGCTTTACTTTCCTTTATCGTTTTTGATATATTCTTTATTAATAAATTTGGTATTACCTCTGTAAATAGATTTCCGTGGTCCAATTACTATTGCATCTGCTTCCCTTATTGCTTCTAGTACATTTGGTGCTGGTCTTACATTTGAAGGTGCAATAAATACTCTATTTATTCTTGATATTTTTTCCATTGAAGTTTCAGCAATTTTATTTTTTTCTTCTATTATTGTTCCGGTCTTCTAGTTCTGCACATACATTCATTTTATCAAGAGTAACTGGAAGTATCTTTCCTGTAATATTTAAGACTTTAGATATATTTTCGATATATTTAGAGCCTTCTCCATTTAATTCTTGCATTGCAGATATAAATAAATCTGTAAAGTCCATGCCACTTTGTATATCCAAGTTTAATAGTTTTTCCATTTCTTTCTCATCATCTGCTAAAGCTATTATACTTTTCTTAATGTCTTCCATTGGTAACATATTTGCTTCTTCTCTTAATTTTTTATTCTTATTACCATAATCTGACATTTCTACTATTGCTGTAATATTATTTGTATAATTTTTCATTCCTCTAAGTACTGTATTTAAACCAGATCCGCCACCTATTACAACTATTTTTGGACCTTCGTTATATATAGTTTTATTAAATATTAATGATTTTACATTTACGTCTTTTTTGTCATCTGAGATTCTTTCATCAGTATTCTCTATAAGTAACTCTAATACTCTCTTTTGGCTATATATTATTCCTACAACTATTAAAATAAATCCCACTATTGATATTCCAATTGTTAATAGCAAATTTAGTACTGACATTTCTTTCATATCTATAATAGTTGCAATGCCATAACATAAAAGTATTATTCCTACTATGGTGACAAACATCCATCTTTTCATCCTTGTCCCAGATTTAAACCATTTAAAAATTCCTAGCATTTTTATCCTTCCTCTTTATCTTTTTACTTCTTCTATAATAGCTTTTGCATCAAGTTTAAAGTATGCTAAAAGTTCTTCTGCTTTTCCTGATTTTCCAAAAGTATCTTTTACTCCCATTCTTACTACTTTACTTGGATATTCTTCTGATAATACTTCACATACTGCACTTCCAAGTCCACCTATTATACTATGATCTTCTATTGTAATTATTTTCTTTGTTTCTTTTGCACATTTTACAATTAATTCTTTATCAATAGGTTTTATTGTATGAATATCAACTACTCTTATGTTTATTCCTTGTTTTTCTAACTCTTCTTTTGCTTTTAAGGCTTCTGAAACTACAACTCCTGTTCCTATTACTGTAGCATCTGTTCCGTCTCCAATTTGTACACCCTTTCCTATTTTAAATTCTTGACTTTTATCATATATGATAGGTGTTGCTAATCTACAAAGTCTTAAATAAACAGGTCCTTCTATTTTTGAAATAGCTTCTACTGCCCATTTTGTCTCTGTATCGTCTGATGTGCACATAACTGTCATATTAGGAAGTGTTCTCATTAGGCTTATATCTTCTAGCATTTGATGTGTTGCTCCATCTTCTCCAACAGTAACTCCTGCATGTGTTGC
This sequence comes from uncultured Clostridia bacterium, assembly GCA_947590905.1. GTDB lineage: Bacteria > Bacillota > Clostridia > TANB77 > CAG-508 > JAAWPK01. The sequence goes on from CANQCU010000028.1 coordinate 10,936, forward strand.
ACATATTTTTACGTTTACATCTGGATAGCATATACTATTTCTTATTTGGTCATAAGCTCTTCCAGCTGCAAATACTGCAAAAGTACTAGCATAAGGAATTTGTCCTGATACTGCAAGTCCTGCAGAAGTTGACATCATATCTTGTTCCGAAATACCCATATCAAAGAATCTGTGGGGAAATTTCTTTGCAAACATATTTGTTTTTGTAGCTTCTGAAAGGTCTGCATCTAATACTACTATTTTTTCATTTTCTTCTCCGAAGTTTTACTAAGGTTTCTCCATAGCTTGCTCTTGTTGCTTTTTTTTCAGTTAGATTCATTATTTTTCCTCCCTATTTATTTTGTAGTTTTCTTGATGAATTATATCTAAATATTTTATGCATATAACTTTGTATTTTATTTTTCTGAATCCTATATTTTAGTATTTTTTAGTTCTTTAATTGCTAATTTATATTCTTCTTCATTTGGAGCTTTTCCATGCCATCCTACTTCATTTTCCATGAAAGAAACTCCTTTTCCTTTTACTGTTTTAGCAATTATAGCAGTAGGTTTTCCTTTAACTCTTTTTGCCATGTTGAAGGCATTTATTATTTCTTCCATATTATGTCCATCTATATTTATTACATTAAAACCAAATGCCTTAAATTTGGCATCTATTGGATATGGACTCATTACTTTTTCAACAGTTCCATCTATTTGTAAATTGTTATTATCAACAATAACACATAGATTATCAAGTTTATATTGGCTTGCAGTCATTGCTGCTTCCCAAACTTGTCCTTCTTCTATTTCTCCATCACCTAGCATACAATAAACTCTTATTCCTCTACTGTTTAGTTTAGAGCTCATTGCTATTCCATTTGCAATTGATAGTCCTTGTCCGAAGTGAACCTGTATTCATATCTACTCCTGGTATTTTATTCATATCAGGATGTCCTTGTAAGAAACTATCTATATGTCTTAGTTTCTTTAAATCTTCTACATCAAAAAAGCCACGATTTGCAAGAGTGCTATATAGTGCAGGAGCTGCATGTCCTTTCGATAATATAAATCTATCTCTTGCTTCATCTTTTTGTTTCATAGGGTCTATTTGCATTTGATTAAAATATAGAACTGTTAATATATCTGCACAAGAAAGTGAGCCACCTGGATGTCCTGATTTTGCTCCATATACAGCTTCTATTATTCCTATTCTTATATCATTTGCTTTTTTCTTTAATTCATTAATATCCGTAATTTTCAAACTTTTTCCTCCCTTTTTGGGTATCTTAAAATATTAAATTATTTAGTCTTATTCTTGCAGATTTTAAACAGTTCCGAAAATTCTGTCTCCTGCATCTCCTAATCCTGGAACTATGTATCCAACATCATTTAAATGTTCATCTATTGCTGCACAATAAATTTGTACATCTGGATGTACTTCTTGCATTTTCTTTAATCCCTCTGGTGCTGCAATTATACTTAAAAATTTTATATTTTTTACTCCGTCTTCTTTTAATAAAGTTATTGCATCTATTCCTGATCCACCTGTTGCAAGCATTGGGTCTATTATTATTACTGTTTTATTTTCTATTCCCTTTGGCATTTTGTAATAATATCTAACAGGTTTAAGTGTTTCTTCATTTCTGTAAAGTCCAATATGTCCTATTTTTGCATTTGGTATCATTGTTACTATTCCGTCTATCATACCTGTTCCAGCTCTTATTATTGGCACGAAAACATAATCGTTTTCATTTATTTGTTTTGCTTTTGTCTTTGTAATAGGAGTTTCTATTTCTACTTCTGTTAATTTTGCATCTTTCATTGCTTCATAGCAAAGAAATAGTGTTATTTCTGATATTAATTCTCTAAATTCTTTTGTTCCTGTGTTTTTATCTCTTAGTATAGAAAGTTTGTGTTCAATTAATGGATGATTTAATTTAATTGGTTCCATTTATTTTTCCTCCTTTATAATCTAATTATCCATAATGCTATTATGAATATACCAATTATTACCCTGTAAATTGCAAATACTTTGAAGCTTCCATTTTTTAAATAATTCATTAAGAATTTTATTACAAATACTCCTACAAGAAAACTTGCAAAAATTCCTATAAAAAATGGAACACTTATAACAAAGTCTTTAAGTTTATATAACGTTGCAGCAGCAACGATTGGTGTTGAAAGTAAAAACGAATATTTAGCAACTGATTCTCTTTTTATTCCTAAAGCTCTTCCTGTTGTCATTGTAATTCCTGAACGAGATACTCCTGGAATAAATGCTAAAGCTTGTGAAAATCCTATTAAGAAAGTTTGTTTTAATGTCATATCCTCAAATTCTGTTTCTGATTTAGCCTTTTTGTCAACTACATATAAAACAATACCCATAACTATTAATGCTATTCCAATTATTATAGGTGTTGTTAGTTTATCCTCTAAGAATTTATCTAATATAAAGCCTATTGCTCCACCTGGAAGTGTTGCAAGTACTATATACCAAAACATCTTTCCTTCAAAAGATTTTTCTTTTTTTACAACTTGCTTATAGCCTCCAACTATTAGTTTTATCCAGTCTTTAAAGAAGAATAATACTATTGCAAGTAAAGTTCCTGCATGAAGTGCTACATCAAAGGCTTCGAAAGCTTGATTAAAATCTACTGATTTAGTCCACTCAAATATCCATGGGATTATGTATAAATGTGCTGAGCTTGATATTGGTAATAGCTCTGTTAATCCTTGTACAACTCCTAAAATGATTGCTTGTAAAATTGTCATTTTTTATTTTCCTCCTAATTATTCTCTTTCTTTTGTAATTTGATTTTCATTTTCTTTATCTTGGTAATTCTTATTTTCATATTCTTTAATGCTAGGTTTTATTTTGTGTATATTTAATTTTCCAACTACATTATATGTTCTATCAAGATGTTCTCTTGCTTTTAATTCTTTCTTAGTATGCTTTGTTTCTCTCTTTTTGATATCTTCTTCGTCTATAATTGGAATTTGAAATCTACTTTTAATTGGAATAAATATTGGTTCTTGGTTTGCATATTTAATGTAGTTATTATCTAATTGTATTGCCAAATTTACAAAATTAACTGCATTTTCATGGTCACCACGTAACATATATATTTTTCCTAAACGATAATATGCATCTGGCTCTTGTTCTTTATCCTCTATTGCTTTTGTAAAATATTTTTCTGCTTCGTCTAAGTCCATTTCGATTAAGTTTAATTGTCCTAAACTATAATATGCATGATATAATAAAGTATTAATTGTTGCTGCTTTTTCATAACATATTTTTGCATTCTGGAAATCATTAAGCATTGTATAGACAATTCCCATATTATAGTATAAATCATAGTTATTAGGTGAAAATTTAAGTCCATTTGTATATACGTTTAATGCTTCTTTATATCTCTCTTGAACGCAAAGTATGTCTCCAAGTAACATTGTTGCATTTATGTATTCTGGTTTTTTGCTTAAAAGGTTATTTAACATTACTATTGCATCATCTGGCTTGTTTAGTTCGTTTAATAGGAAAGATATTTTGTAATAGGAATCGTAGTCTTTTTTGTTTAAATCTACTGCTTTTACGTATTCATCTATTGCTTTTCTCATTCCACCTTCTTTTTCATATACTTCTGCGAGTTTTTTATGTGCAAAATAACTTTCAGGATATTTATCTATTAATGAAAGTAATATTGATTTTACTTTTTTTGTGTTTCCTGTAATCTCATAAAACTTTATCATCATTCTATATATAAGTTCTGAAAAATTCATACCTTTACGTTCTAATATTAATATTATTATTGGTATTATTATTGCAAGTAAATATACTATTGCTTTTACAATTATATTATAGTTTAGAGTAAATATGATTTCTATAAATCTAAGTGCTATTCCAAGGCCTTCTAGTACTAATATAGAAACATAAGCTGAATCAATTTTCTTTATCATTTTAAAAAACATTGCTAAAAATAGATAAAACGCTACAATGCTAAATATAATTTTTTCTACAAGCATAGACTTCCTCCTTTTTTCTTTTTGTATTATTTCTCATTTGCTTTTGATTTTAGTCAATTAAAAAGCACAACTATTATTGCAGTTTATAATAACGCTTTTTTATTGCGCCGGCAAATTTCGCAGAAATTTCCGGAGCAAAAAGGTTAAGCTACCTTTATTCGTGCGGTTTGCAAAGCAAATCCGCACATGTGGCGAAGCCGCTTTTCTTATTTTAGCTTTTTTCTCCCCATTATTGTATATTATTTTTGAATAAAAGTCTATATTTATTTTGAATTATTTGGAATTTTTTGTGAAATTGGCGAAATGAATAGAATATTAATAATTTTAAGTAATATAAAATACACTTCAGAAACTAGATTTCCTAATTTCTGAAGTGTAGATTTATAGTTACATAATATTTAATTTAGTAATATGATATTATTTCGTTATTGGTAATTTTTCACAGTCTTCGATGATATGTTCATATTCAGTAGATGAAACATCTTCTTGTATAAAGTTTATAACGAATTTTATTGTGTCAGCATTTGCTTCACCATCTTTTTTGTACTCTAATGTTCTTGTGAATATTGTTCCTGTCACTTTATCTGCTCGTGTAGGTAGCGTTTCATTCCAGATTACTTGTGTCTTAGTTATTCCAAAATGGCTTATGTCTGTACTCGTAGTGACATTTTCCCAATCTTCTAGAAGTGCATCATCACCTTCATAATCATCATTTTTAGAATATCTCATCTTAAATCCTGTTGTGCAATCAACTCCTAAATCTAGTTTTAGAGTAATTAACTTTCCTGTTGCACCAACATTGTTAGTCAAAGCATTCATTTTTACAAAATCACCTGTAACATTTACAGTTACTGTATTTCCATCTCTATTAGATTCAACTTTCTTAACTAATGCTTGATTTACATAGTAATTTAGTTGTTCTTGTTCATCATAGTTTGCAAAATGAGTTTTTACAGGATGTTTCTTTGCAAAATCTTGTGTTAACTCATATCCTTGAGATACCTTTGATTCTGTTTTAAATATTGATGTATCATCTACGATTAATCTTAATGTAACTTTTTCAACTAATGTTGGATCATCTGCTACTGCGCATGTTAATTCATATGCTTTAGCTTCAACACCATCTGCTTTTACTGGTATATCAGCAAGATTTACCCAAACTAATACTTGATTTCGTCCAGTTGCTCCAAATTTCTTGCTATATTCTTGGTCAGCAAGAAGATTTCCTGCATTTAGTTTTGTGGCATCTCCACCTACGTCAAGTGTTAATGCTACCCATTTTCCTTCACCTTTATCTAATAAATTAAATGATTTTAGATTATTAAGTACTACACTTAATTTATATGTTGCATCTTCATCTGTTGAACCAGTTTCTTTTGTTACAGTAGTAAGAGCTGTCATATTATCATTTAGAGTAGTATAAGCTTCTGTTCCTATATAAGCTTTACAATCATTTTCTACTAATGTAGGTTTTGTTAAGTTTGATATTCTTAAATCGCTATCTTCAACAGTGTTAACTACTAAGCTAAATGTAGCAGAGGCTAAGTTTTTATTAACTATTGCAAATGTTTGGGTAGCAAGAGAAGCATTAACCCAAATTACAACTTCTGTATTAGATAGTCCTTCAACATCCTGAGGAATTTCTACTACTTTTTTATTTAATGTTGTTGTAACTTTTAGTTCTTTGCTATTAACTCCTGTATCTACTACTAATGCATACCATAATCCTTCTGTTTCAAACATTGTGCTTGGAATTATTGCTGATTTTCTTACATTTACTGTCATTGTATATTTTGATGTATTAGTATTTTCAAATTCAGGTATTACTTTTACAACTTTACTTAGTGCTCTTACATCTTCTGCTGTTTCTACAAATGCTTTACTAACATCTTCGAAATCTACTACAAATTCAAATTCTTCTTGAACTTTGTTTCCTGCCGTATCAGCTTGTGATCTTATTTTGTATGTATTTCCACTCTTTCCTGCTTCTAGTAATACAACTATTGAAGTACTATCTTTAACACCAAATTTTGCAACTGTTTCAGCATCTGTAAAGATATTTTCTCCTACTGGAACTGTTTCTCTTATTCTAGCATATCCTGTATCTATTACTAGTGCATAATATTCTTTTCCTTCTGTTGCTGAAACTGTTTTTCCATTTTCATCCTGAGTAGTTACTACTTTATAATCTTCATCAAATGAAAATGTTTTCATTTTGTTTAGATTTCCTTGAACTACTATTCTATGTGAATTTTCTGTATCTATTGTTACTTTAGTAATATTTGTCATATTATTACTATATGAGTTGTCTGCAGTTGCGAGACCTGTTTGGGCTGCTACTGTTGTTTTCTTTGCAGTAACGATTTTTACTTCTGAAGAATCTTCAAGTGTTAATGCTATTTCATCTTGAGGAACTTGTAATTTTGCTTCTACTGTTGTTGCTTCTTTATTCATAAAGTAATATTTTTCTGTTCCTGTTCTAGTAGCTGGGTTTATTACTATGTCACTTGCATTTAACCATGCTATAACTTTATATTTTGTTTTTCCTGCTTCGTATCCTGTATCTCCTTCTACAAGTACTCCACCATCGTCTACTTTATATGTAGATTTAACTACTGGTTTTGATGTTTCTTCATCAGTTCCAATTCTTACTAATGCAACTTCACTTGCTGGTAAGTTTGATGTAAATTCTACTTTATACCATTTTTCTTTTCCATAATCAGCTAAATCATATTCTTCCATTTTATTTACATTAGTTTTAACTGTAACTGTATCTGTTTTAGCTGTATATGTTACACTTTCTACGTAGTCTGTAATTTCTGCATCTTGTGTAGCTTTTACTACATTTGTTGCATCTGCTTCTACTAGATCAATTACTCTTAATGTAACATCCATCGTTTCTCCAAGATTTCCTGTTAATTTAACTGTTACCTCTGTGTCTTCTGCAATATTTAGCCATACATATCTTCCTGTTATTTCACCTTGTGCATTTTTTTCTACTTCTACTGCTGAGTTTGTTTCATCTATCGACCAATTTGATACGTTTGCATTTAATTCTACTTTTACCCATTTTGCTTTTACTCCGTTATGCGTTGTATTTGCATTAACTTTGCTAGCTTCTACTTTAATTTTTACTAATTTTCCACCTTCACTAACTTCTGCTGGATATACTCCTGGTAATGATGCATCTACTGTTGCTGTAACATTCATTGACGCTATTTCTTCATCTTCTGGTAATTGTTCTTCATCTACAAATGCTCCTTCGAAGTCTGTTCCATATGCATAATACTCTAATATTCTTTGTGCATCTCTGTTATCTCTTCCTACTGTTACTACATCTGCTGCTCTCTTTTCTACATCATTCTCTATTGTTCCTTCTAATACTAGATTTGCATCTCTATGGTTAATTACTCCATCTCCTGTTACATCTCCATATAGAACTACTGTTAATTTTCTTCCTGTACTTAATATTACTGTTGCTCCTGTTCCTACTGATGCTGTTTCATCTGTTATTTCTTCGTTATTTGCCTCTACTTTTGTTACTTTTATATTTTTAGTTGCAAATTTTGTTTCTACTAGGTTTACTAAATCTGCTTTTGTTAACATATTTTCTCCACCTACTAGTTCTATTGAGATTGATTCTACCCTTGCTCCAGCATAGTTTGTTGCTAATATTGCTTTTGTGTCTGAGCTTACTGCAGCATTCACATATGGCATTGTTAAACCTGCTATGAACATTGTTGATGCAATTGTTGTACATAATAATGTCTTCTTCTTCACTTTTTCTTTCCTCCTTATTTTTTTCTTCCATTTCCTATGTATATCTTTCCTATAC
>CANQCU010000029.1 GCA_947590905.1 uncultured Clostridia bacterium
TTTTTTATCTAACTATTGCAAAGTATAAAAAGTTATGTTAATATAAGAATATCAAAAAAGCCAACATTGTATATACGCTTTTAGCAAGGCTTAGAGCCTGCTATATTTAAGAGTTGAAATAGATATTTTTTTGCCCTATTGATTTCGCAAACGTGTCTAGTTAGGGCACCAAGACAGGGTGTTTTTACAGAATTTAATATTCTATAAAACATCTTTTTATTTTATATTGATAATTTTGATATGTATTTTATTACTCTTTAGAATCAAATAATGTGCCTAGATAGATAACTTCTATAAAAGCAGTAATATTTGGAATCAATATGAAATGATTAATTTTCAACCACCTAAAACTTTTACTTTAAAAAGATAAATGGAGATTTTAGTATGAATTATAAGAAAATTTTAAAAATAATTATAGGATGTTTTTTAATATTATGCAGTATTATTACATTATTTCAAACAATTACATGGCAATTGCAAAAAAAAGATTATAATAAGGAATATATTTATAGTGATTTTGGAAACTTGTATTATGAAAAAAACAATGAAAAAATATATATTGAACAAATTTATAACACTTATGGGGAAGAATTACAATTAAACGTTCCAAACAAGAAAACTATAATAATGTACTGCTACAAAGACAAGCCAACCGAAGGCATATATTTAGGTATGAATAATACACCAGATGCAAGATTACAATATCCTATTGTTAATATATGTGTAGCATTATTTATTCTAGCAGTGGCTTTCTTTATTTTATCTAAAAAGAATAAAGAAAATCTTATATATAGGTATTATTTGCTTTATATTTTTAGTCTTTTTATAGGAATAGTAATGATTGTTTATTCAGTTACTAATATTATAAATTATTATAGTATAAAAAAGGATAACAATATTGTAAACGCAACTATATATTCAGATATATACGAAACAGGGATTAGTAATGAAAAATACAAAGCAGTTTCTTACTATTATGTTGATGGCACAAAGTATGTATATGTTGATGAAACGTATAAAAATGGTAATATTAACGATGTTTTAGGAACGACTCAAAAGTTATATTATGATTCTAATAATCCAGAAAAAGTTTCTAGCAAAATTAATTTTGTAACGTTCATTTTTCTAATAATAGGAATATTTATTACAATTATTAGTTTTCTTGCTGTATTCTTTAAAAATAAAATGGCAGAGCGTTATAATAAAGCAATAAGAAAAAATAAGTAGTTAAGGAGAAAAAAATGAATATTAAAGATTTATTACCAATTGGTTCTGTCGTAATTTTAAAAGATGGAGAACAACCACTTATGATTTATGGAATTATGCAATCGGATGGAGAAGGAGGATTATTTAAAAAGCCAAAGGAATATGATTATGTTTCTGTACCATATCCACAAGGAAACTTAGGAGCAGGAATGACATTTTTGTTCAATCATGAAGATATTAAAGAAATTATCTTTAGAGGATATGAAGACGAAGAAAGAAGAAAATTCATAGATGAATTAGCAAACAAATATGAAAGATAAAAGAAAATTTAAGATAGAGGGACGGAGCTTTTGTCTAAAAATAACTTTACTTTTATGTTAATTTATGTTATTATTTATATGCGATATTTTTATTGTATAAATCCTTTATTATGCCTATTTGGTCAGAGTAGGCTTGATTATATAAGAATTAAACACACTCGAATTCGAGAAAGGAGCAAAATTAAATGAAAATTTATCGGATTATTGTAATAATTGTTGCTATTCTTATAGGAGTTTCCTTTTCTGTTTTCCTCTTCTTTGCACCTAAAGTACAAGCTGCAATTCATAATCCAACTACAGAAGAAGATTATGATTTATTAAAGGAAGAGGCTATGAAAGTAGCTAAAACGCTTGACAGAAGTGCTTTAACTGATGAAATGTTAACAGCTGATTTCTATATTAATGAAGAAGAGTTAGTTGTTACGGTAGCGTCAGATAAAGCAAGACTTACAGCAAAAATTCCTATTTCAAACAAATCATTTAGTATTGAAGATAATACCATTAATTCAAAAGGAATATGCGAATTTGAAAATGTAAAATACGAAAAGGAAAATTTTTTGCTGCCGATATGGCTATACATAATGCTTATCATTTCTTTAAGTATAATCGCTGGTTATTCGGTATACTTTTTTTTCTTTAAAGTATGGCAGAATTTTTCTTTTAAACGTCGTAATCAACAAGAATAATCTTAGAAAAACGAGTAGATTTATAATATTTAATTTCTGACCAAAATAAGAGGGTTTCTAAATTGAATTTTCTACTTTTAAATTAGTAGTTCATTTTGGACACCCTCTTGTTTTTATATACATCATTATTTTTTAGCAATATTTGAAATTATTTATTGATACCTTATTTGCATGGCACTTGCACGGAAAAAGTTTCATAAACGCATTAAAATAGCTACTTTTATAGTTTTGCACTTTAACATCCGCACCAACGACATATCTGTTCGAACTAATAGAACAGAGAGATACAAAAATCAATCAGAAATGGTTGATTTTTTTCTTTTGCAAAAAAAATCATCCTAAATCTATTATATTGGCAATCTTTCATAATACTTATGTAAAAAATTTTGAAAATCCTATTTAAAAAAATTTTTTTATGTTATAATCGATATGAGAACGGTAATGAACTATATAATATTAAAAATATTTGAAAGACTAAATTTTAAATGGAAGATAAATTTTTGTGGGAAGAACAATTGGAAAAATTTGAACAAGCATATTTATCTAAAGGAACAACTCAACAATATATAAGTTTTTTGAAAAGAAATGGAATACAACCAAGTGCAGCAAAAATTTTATACCTCGAGAAGCTTTAGAACTGTATACAGCTAACAATAATATTCAATATCAATTAAATGGTCGTAGCATACTTGGTTTACAAAGAAAGTGGATTTTAGAAAGACAAGAAGATAAATATATAACTAGACATGGTTGTTCAATAAATACTGGATTAATACAATCTGACCATTCTGGCTTTATGAGAGATGGCAATCTTGGGGAAACCTTTATTGAAGCTAAAGATCCAAAGGAACTTTTAGATATTGCTAAACGTTTGTTAAATTTATCAAATGAAGAAATGGCTAGAGAATTTAATATTATGAGTTCACAGGCAGATATTGCTACATTATTTAATGCAATAATTTTAGATCCTATAATTGATTATGAGATAGAAAAAAATAATTTTTCTGGATATTCAATATGTTGGAATGATGATAATTTTATAACATTATCTACAGTAGATAATAAATATGCTTATTCAATAGGCTTACAAGTTTCTGGTAGAGGCAGATATGACTCAAGTAAAACTATGATAATAGAACTACCAAATGGAGAAAGTATTACTTATAAGCAAAACTTTAACAATAAAAAAGGAGACCATTCATATACAGTAGATGATGTATCTACTGAAATTATGGAAATAACAGGAAATAGTGAGTTAATACAAAGAATAGTTGCTCAAATAGAAAGATTTTCAGAAAGAAAACTAAAACAACAAGAAGATAGTATAGAACACGAACCAAATGATGAAGTTCAAGAACTTGATAGTAATAATACATATACAAGTGAAGATATAGAATTATTAACAAGACAGATTTTAACTAAAAAACTTCAAGTAGTTCTTGATAGCTTTAACAATGGTATTAGTAGTACTCAATCTATAAGCATAGAAGAATTTGAAATATTAACTACAATGCTTTATGAAAATGTATTTATAAGAGATAGTATTGGATATGTATCTTCTGAAAATACTGTAGATGTTCCAGATACTAGGTATAGCCCTGCTCCAGCTAGACAATATAGTATTATTAGGCTTCCAGATGGTAAACGTATTTGTGCAGAATTTTTAGCCCATGAAAATAGTGGAACAATTAAAATAAAAGATTTTGATAGAATGGCTGAGCCTGAAGATGAAAGTGATTTTATTGATATAAAAAAATTTATTGATGAACAGGAACTAATAGATTCATTTGGAGAATATAGAACAGATGAATCCTTAAGGCAATTATTAGAAAGAAAATTACATTGGCAAGAACAAGAATTATCTTCATTAGAAGCTACTGCAAAAACGATTTCTGAAACAGAAGCTTTAATAGGTCAACAAAAAGAAGGTCAAGATATAGGAGAAAATTAGTATGAAAGAAAATACACAAGAAAAATCATTAGTACAAGTTAATGAAAACAGCATATTTCTTTATGTGCCTTATATGATAAACAAATAGCTAATTTAAAGAAATCTAATGAAATGAGAAAAAAACTCTTGGAATATAGAAGAAAATTACAAGCGTTAGTGTAAAATTAATGTAGACATTTTATTTTTTGCCTACATTAATTTTACACTAACACTATGTATTCGTTTTTTAATGTGTATGTAAATAGAATATTGACTCTACAAAGAAATTGAAAGATAATAATAAAAAGAAATAGATTTGTATTTATAACTTATGCTATAATATATAATAAAATATGGATAATAAAAAATAATTACAAAAGAGGAGGAATTATGCCAGCATTTTTAGAAAGATTAGATACATATGATACATTAACAGATGACGAAAAGAAAACCTTTCGTATGTGGATGACGGATTTGATGCCAACAGAAGTTGATTATAAATTTCATTGCAAACCACTAACGCTCAAACTGCCAGAAAGTTTTATAAAATTATGGCAAAAATATCCTGAAAATCCTGCACCTGAAGCATCAGCTATCGATTCATTAAATCAATGGCGTAATAAAATTGCAGATGAATTAAGTGTAGAAAAGTTAGGATATTTACCACCTGCAGACCGTTTGGCAAGATATGGTTCGATTGATGGAAAAAGATTTAGAACTCTACTTATGGACCTACAAGCTTTAAGTGAAAAAGAATTTCAAGGCATTAATTTTGATATTCCAAAAATGTTTATAGATATGTGGCAAAAACATCCAGAAAACTTTTCACCTAATGCTGATTCTATCATTACACTTACAGAATATTGTAAAAAGATTAATGATGAAATAAGAAATCCTAACAAATACATAAATCCAGAAGAAAAACCAATTTTACGAGAACTATCAGAAGAAGAGAAAGAAGCATTAAGGATACCACCACCAACTTTAATGTATCCAACACATAGCTTTTTAAATACGGCAGTATTTGATAAAAATTTGAAGACTGATTTACAAAATCAATTTGCACAAAGAGATACTCCTGTAACTATAAAAGATTATGCTTTAGTAAGAGCAACAAATGATTTTCCAATTAATGGATATCATACACCTGTAAATCAAGATACAAGAATATCTATAACTAAATCTTTTTTAGGATCTGAAATTGTTTCATATCATTATCGTGATACAAAGCACTTTTCACTTAATGGACTTACTGAATTTGCATCAGGAGGTGGAGAATGGAGTGACTTTGATTTTAATATAATTGAGCCATTAACAGACCATATAAACAATCCTAACTTAATTTCATTGCATCCACGGAGATACTGTTTTTGATGTTAAGGATGAGGCTCTTCCCGTTTCACAAAATGCAGTTTATTTAATTCCTGAAGCAAGATATAAATTATTCATGGAAGATCCAAAAATGTTATCACAACTTGCAGGTAAAAATGTTGTAGTATTTCGTGGTACGGCAAAAGATGCTATTGATATGCAACTTTGCCAAATGGGTATAGTTCCATATACTACATATGCATATAGCGAAGGTAGAACAAATAATGATATTAGTAAAAAATTCATGAATGGACTCGCCAAAATTTCAGAAAAGATTGGTAAACCCGGCTTGGAACATGTTGCATATAAAGGTATTGGTGGTACAGGTAATGGAAATCGTTATTATCATAATGAGCAAATGAATAAATATCTTGAGGCATTAAGCCAAAAAGAATTTTTTGAATTTTTCTTTACTCAAAATTCAATTGTTAGCAAATTAAAAGAAAAATTACTTGAAGATGCTAAACAATACACTACTGATTCAAATGAACTTTATACTTTTATAGGAGGCGCAGAACAAACAGAAGTTATTGATGAAATTAGAGCTATATTAGGGACAGATAGAATTAATGAAACTATAACTGCTTATAATGAAAAAGCGACTTTAGAATTTGAACAAAGATATAAAGATTATGTATCAAAATTGCCTGAAATAAAAAAACAAGAAGCACAAAATATTCATAGACAAGAGCAAACAATTGAACAAAATCTTGCAATAGGTGATTTGACTTATAGTTCAGCTGTAGCAAATCATACTAAACAAAAAACAACATTTTATAGTAATATTGGTTCGCAGATACCATTAAGTGCTGTTATAGAATATTCGAGAGAAATTAAACCATTATTTGATAAAGTAGAGCATGTTCAATCACAAAATCACTCTACTTCAAAAGTACACGGAATACAGCATGTGAAGAATGTACTATTATTATCAAATTATTTAGGACTAATGAATGGTGTATCATATAAAGATTTAGCAATTTTACGCGAATCAGCAATTTACCACGATATTTGCCATGAACGACCAGCAGATCCAACTCATGCAAAGCTTGGGGCAAATTGGTATTTAAAAAATGTGGATAGTGATTTAAATAAAGAAGAAGTTGCATATTTAATAGAAGCTCATGAATTAAATGGAAAAAAACAATTTAGTGATTTAGCAGTATCCACTTTTCCAAATATAACTGAAAAACGAAAAGCAGAATTAATTAGATGTGCCGAAATTTTACAAGATGCTGATAGGTTAGATATTTTGCGTTATGATATTGAAAACCCCAATGAGCAAAGATTTAGCCCAAGTAGGTTAAATAATCCCCAAAATGCAGAATTAATTTCAGCAGTAATTGAATTGAATACAAGGCAAGCAATAAATAAAGGATATTTGCAAATAAAAGATGGAAAAGTATGTTTAAGTGAAAAGGCAAAACTTGGACAAGAACAAAAAGGCAAAGCAAAATTTGAAGAAAGTACTCTAAATTCTGAACTACAAGAGTTATCTAGCGAAACAACAATATCAGGATTTAATGAAATGAGCTCAAATATAAGAAATGTACAAAAATCAAATGAACAAGAGCAAATGAGAGATGGTGTAAAAACCGATAAAAAAGACGAAGGATGGGATGTTGATGACGAATAACAATATTAATTATAGTAAAGCATATACTGAAGTTAATTGTTTATTAGATTATATGCCACAATCTTATATAGATAAGTTGCCAAAAAGACTTATTGAATTAATCAAAAAACAATCTCAAGAACAATATAATATAGATATTGATACTAATAAAAGTTTATTAGAGCAAAATTTTTCTAAGAAGACAAAAGATTTAATAGCAGTTATAAAATATAATTATTGGTCAACAGATGAAGAAAAGCGACAATTAAAAAATATATTTTATCAAAACGAAAATATATCTCAAAAGGAGTTATTAGAAAAATATAATCCTAATGATATTTTTAAGAAAAAGGAAAGCAAAATAGATATAACAGAAGCTGGAAATACTAATTTACAGTTGGTAGAATATAAAGAAAATATATTTATAAGATTTTTAAACAAAATTAGAAGTCTGTTTAGAAAAAAATAAAAGAAAAGGAGACTTTTTAAATAGAGTAAAACATTTTTTTGACGAAATTGTAAAAAAATGCTATAATAAAGATATATGGAGGTATTATTAGTATGGATATAAAATCATGGATTAATCATATAATTGAGATATACGATAAATCTGAAACATCAGATGTATATAAAAGAAGAAGTAATAATGAATCAAAAAGTATAAAATCTGTTCTAAAAGCAATTCAAGAACAAAAATTTAGATTACTTTCTACTCAAAATAAAGCTGATTTTATTCATCTTTTAAAAGCTGCTGATAGTATCTCTTTAGATATAGGAACTGATTATTTAGAACAATTTTTAAAATTACCTGATGTTCAAAGAATAATAACTGAAAGGTTAACGTCAAATGATATGGCTAAAGTTACACAGAGAGCATTAGAAAATGAACAATCTGGGAATTTACCAAATTTTCCTAAAACAGTTGCAGAAAAAGATAAAATTGCTGCAAATAGTTATCTTTCTTCAGATAGTATGTTAAAGGGAAAAACCCCAGAACAAGAGATATCAAGATTTTATGAACATATATTAGAAATAGCAGATACAGGTATTTTTTCTATAAAAACAGATGCTACGACATTACAAGATATTACTTCAAGACAAAATATGATGGTGAGATTAGGTAGAGTTATATGTAGGCAACAAGGTATGAACCCAGGTAGTATGAATTTAGAAGATGGGAGAATAACATTTGAAATGGATGTACCTGATAAAGAGCCTATATTTCATGGCATGCAACAAGAGCAAGTCTTAACTATTGCACAACAAGAAAGATTAGAAGAAGAGCAACGACATGTGCAAGAGAAAATTGGTGATGCTAAAAATAAAAGAGAAAATTCACAAGGAACAAACAAAGAAAGTTCAAAAGGATTGTCGGCTGCAGAATCTTTTATGCAACAGGCTAAAAAAAGCCAATCTAAGCAAACAAGATCTAATTCGTTCTTAAATTCCCTAAAGGTTAATAGTGA
Organism: uncultured Clostridia bacterium; assembly: GCA_947590905.1. Taxonomy (GTDB): domain Bacteria; phylum Bacillota; class Clostridia; order TANB77; family CAG-508; genus JAAWPK01. The sequence goes on from CANQCU010000029.1 coordinate 8,595, forward strand.
AAATATAAATAGAACAAATGTATTGCAAAGTCAAAATCAATCAAATGCTCGTAAACGTTCAAAAGGTATGGGAATGTCATTATAATATAAAAATATATAAATTCTTCCATTATAATTTCTTCTACACTATTCTTATAATTATTCATAGGCTAAGTCCATTTTAATGGATCAGTATTTTTCAAATATTTTTATAAATAAAAAGCTGATGAGGGGGTCCCATTTTAGGACACCCTCATCAGTTTTTTGGAAAGCTAATTCTGCTCAATTGTATAATTAAGTATGGATTGGGGAAGATAAAAGATGTACTTTTCCCGTTTCTTTTTGCTACCTTTTTTGATACTCATTTTTCCGGTTTTTTTATTTAAGAGGTTTGTAAATTCAGAGTACCGATAGATCTCAACGTAAGGCACTTTACTGTCTGGTATGTAATATATTTGACAGTCCTTTACTAAAGCGGTGTCGTAGATGCTTTTGTGTTTATTATCAGTATAACAATAAGAAATTGTATCTGATGATAAAGTATTTCTCAATACCCCATATGTGTTAGTAGGACGAGAAAGGTCAAAAGTATTACTGTCGAGGTTTTCTAACGAAAGATTCTCGAACGACAACAAAGTCCTCTTCTCAGTTTGTTCCAATATTGACTGATTAATTTCTTCCACATTTTTCTTGTAGTTTACACTTTGCACAGTAAAAGTGGCAATGCAGAGTGCAAAAACAAGAGGGTATACTATTTGCGGAGTAATGCGCTTGATTTTGTACAAACCTAACCAAAGGGAAATAAGTAAGTACATTATAATTGCATATACAACTGCAAAAAGAATGTGTTCCCATGATGAAAAGTCAAAGAACAAGATTAAAGTCTTGCCGTAGAGAGCACCACATATGGCCAAAAACATGACTATAATAAGGTGCGTAGCAACATTGGCAAATGTATTAGCCGGTTTTTTGCCAAAAAATACTATTGCAACAGTTAATTTTGTTAGAATAACTATTGCAATGCTGATGAGCAAGCCTTGCCAAAATTCCATTTTATTGTTTCCTCCCTAAAATAAAATATTTTATAATAAGTGCCTGGGGTCATCCTGTAAAACAGGATTACAAAAAGGTTACATAAGTATTATAACACAAAAATATAAATTTTTCAACATTTATATTAGCTTAAGTATGTTTTAATTTTATAAAATTGAATAGTCTTAACATATCATCTCAAAAAATTCTTAAAAAAAATTTATAAATAACTATTGCATTTTCTTTAAAAACATGTTAACATGTTATGTAATTAATAAATCAAAAAAATTTAAATCTGAATTTTTTTAAATTCAAAGGCAAAAAAATTGCCATCAAAAACGATCTAATAAAATTCCAAAAAAGAAGGAAGAAAAATGAAAAAAATTACAAGCTTAAAAGAAACTTGTTTACTAGTTCTTTTGTTATGCTTTGTGATAATTTTGCTATTAGTTACAAAATCAATTTACATAGAAAACAAGAAGCAAGAATTAATTGAAAATATAACCACAATGTTAGAGCAAAATGAAAGTCAAGAGGAAGAACAAATAGACAAAAAACAAGAATTAAAAATTGGTGATGAAATAGGTTTAATAGTAATTCCAAGTATAGATTTGAAAGCAACAATTGTAGAAGGAACTACACAAGAAATCTTAAAATATGCTGTTGGTCACTTCGAAAACACAGAAATTTGGGATGGAAATGTAGCATTAGCATCACACAATAGAGGCTCATATGCTCATTATTTTTCAAGAATAAATGAATTGAAAAATGGTGAAGAAATTATATATATAACAAGCATGGGAGAAAGGAGGTATAGAGTTACAGAAAATGTAATAATAGGTGAAACAAATGTTGAAGTATTAGAAAATACAGAGGATAATACCATAACATTAATCACATGTGTAACAGGAAGAAAAGACAAAAGACAATGTATAAAGGGAAAAAAGATTAATTAAAACAGAAAGAAAGGAAAATTTATGATAAAAAAGATTTTTATAGCATTAATTTTTATGCTAACTGTATTTAGCCTAAAAAATGTAAATGCAGTTTATTATGGCGAATATATGGATAACATAAAATCAGGTGTAAAATACACACCTATTGGATATTTTACATTAGATACAACAGATGATAAGTATTATTCTCAAAAATATATGGTATCAAAAGATAGACTAGAAATATTAAACTATAAAATAGAAAGTCTAGAAGGATTTCCAAAAGGAAGTTTTATTGCAAATACAGATACAGGAGAAAAGCAAACGGAGTTTGAAGCAAATGAATTAAAATTTAAGATAATGGTGCCCAAAGAAGCAATTGAAAAAGACTTTATAGGAAAGATAAATACCAGTTTGTCTTTTAAAGCAGTAAATATATATTATACTAAGGATGATAAAATCCAAACACAATATATATGGGATACTAATAAGCAGACTGTTAACTTAGATTATAGAAATTCAAATATAACTGTAAAAGTAATGGATTCAGACACAATGAGAGAAATAAAAGGAGTTAATTTAGAATTTGAAGACGCTTTTAATATAAAGACAAAATTTAACACAAAAGATAATAATGGATATGCATATATAGGTAAAATAGGTGAAGGACAGATGCATATCAAAATTTTAGAAATTCCAGATGATTATGTGCTTGAAAATTCTGAATATGCATTAAATGTAGAACACAAAGAACAAAAATATTTTGAAATAGCACTAAAACATAAAAAGGGTAAATTACATATAACAGACAATGCTAAAAAAGCAACTTTCCAAATTTATGATTCAGATATAAATCTTATAGGAGTTTATGAAACTAATGAGAATGGAGAAATAGATATTGAAGAATTAAACACAGGTAAGTATTTGCTTATACAAAAAGATGTTGATGAAGCTTATTTTAGAGATGAGAATAAATATTTTACAATAAGTGAAAATGAGACTTGCCAAGTAGATATTATTAATTTGGAAAAACCAAAGATTGAACAAGAAGAAACAGATACAAAAGAAGATAAAGAAGAGCAAGATGATACAAACCAACAAGAAGAGAAAGAAGAAGAGCTACAAGGTACAGAAGAATCAAAAGAAGAAATAGAACAAGAGAAAGGAGAAGCAGAAAAGGAAGAAGAACAAGATAATATAGTTCCAAATGAAGAAAAAGAAGAAGAATCAAAAAATACAGAAGAATCGAAGGACACAGAAGAATCAAAAGAAGAAATAGAACAGGAGAAAGGAGAAGTAGGAAAGGAACAAGAGCAAGATAACATAGTTTCAAATGAAGAAGAAAATAAAAAAGAAGAAGAATCAAAAAATACAGAAGAATCGAAGGACACAGAAGAATCAAAAGAAGAAATAGAACAAGAAAAAGGAGAAGCAGAAAAGGAAACAGAGCAAGATAATATAGTTTCAAATGAAGAAGAAAAAGAAGAAGAGCCAAAGGATAGAGAAGAACCAAAGGAAGAAGTAGAACAAGAGAAAGGAGAAATAGAAAGGAGACCAGAACAAGATAATATAGTTTCAAATGAAGAAGAAAATAAAAAAGAAGAAGAATCAAAAGATACAGAAGAATCGAAGTACACAGAAGAACCAAAAGAAGAAATAGAACAAGAGAAAGGAGAAGCAGAAAAGGAAACAGAACAAGATAATATAGTTTCAAATGAAGAAAAAGAAGAAGAATCAAAAGATACAGAAGAATCGAATGACACAGAAAAACCAAAAGAAGGTCAAGGAGGAATGAGTCAAAATGTCGAAAGCCAAGGACAAGTATTTTCAAACAAAAATGAGAATGAATCAGAGAAAAACGATAAAGAGAATGATTCAAACAAAAATGATGTTACTCAGCTCAAAGATGAGCAAATCAAAAATAATCAGAGTCAAATAACAGTTTTACCTAAGACAGGAGAGGATTATTTAGAAATTAAATTAATTTTAATAGGTTTAATAATATGCATAGCTTATGTTTTATATTCAATAATAAAACAGACCGTTAACAAACAGTCTGCTTTATCAAAAAGATTAAAGAATAATACAGATTAAACCACCACTTCCTTCGTTAACAATTCTTTCTAAAGTTTCTTGAAGCTTAGCCTGAGCATCTTCGGGCATTCTATATAATTTATTTTGAAGACCCTCATTAACAAGTTCATGTAGACTTTTACCAAAAATATTAGATTCCCAAATTTTTTTAGGATCTGTTTCAAATTCAGAAAGTAAATAATTAACAAGTTCTTCTGATTGTTTCTCAGAACCAACAATAGGAGAAACTTCAGTTGTTATATCAGCCCTTATCATGTGAATACTAGGCGCTTTTGCTCTTAGCTTTACGCCAAACCTAGAGCCTTGTTTTACCATTTCTGGTTCTTCTAGAATAAGTTCTTCCATAGAAGGAGTTACTATGCCATAACCTTTTGCTTTTACCTCTTCTAATGCATAAGAAATTTTATCATATTCTTTTTTGGTGTAAGCAAGAGAAGTCATAGTTGCAAATAAATCTCCTTCATTTTCAACAGTAACGCCAGTCATTTCTGTTAAAATTTGATAGAAAAGATTATCATTAAGAATGATATTAACATTTACATTACCATTACCAAGATTAATTTCATTAAGAGTTGTGCTAGCAATAACATCAGTACTTCTAATAGAAGAAATGCTTTCATCAACTTCTTTTAAAACAGATATATTACTAAAAGCAGATTTGATTTCAGAATAAAGTTCTTGTTTTAACCAATGATCATCATTTAAAGCATCAACCCATCTTGGAAGAGTTATATTCATTTGTTCAATAGGAAATTCATATAGAAGTTTTCCAAACATATCATTAATATCATCAATAGATAAATTAGAACAGTCAGTAGGAATAACAGAAACAGAATATTTTTCTTCAAGTTTTTCAGCAAGTTTTTGAGTATAATCAGAATGAGGGTCTTCACTATTTAATACAATAACAAAAGGTTTGTTTAATTCTTTAAGTTCAGAAACAACTCTTTCTTCTGCTGAAATGTAATCTTCTCTTGGAATATCTGTAATACTTCCATCAGTTGTAACTAGAATTCCAATTGTAGAATGCTCGGAAATAACCTTTTTAGTTCCAAGTTCAGCAGCAGTTTCAAAAGGTATTTCTTCATCTGACCATGGAGTTTTGACCATCCTTGGAACATCATCCTCAAGATAGCCAATAGCATTATTTACAAGATAACCGACGCAATCAACAAGTCTTGTTTTAAAACGAATATTGTCTCCTAGAGTAATTTCAATAGCTTCATTAGGAACAAACTTTGGCTCAGTTGTCATTATAGTACGACCTGCTGCACTTTGAGGAAGTTCATCTTGTGCTCTTTCTTTTTTATATTCATTTTCAATATTTGGAATAACAAGTAAATCCATGAAACGTTTAATAAAGGTAGATTTACCAGTTCTAACAGGACCTACAACACCAATATATATATCGCCATCAGTTCTTGACCTAATATCCTGATATAAGCTTAAATTTTCCATCACATAACCTCCATAATAAATGTTTGTACAATTAACTTTATTAATGTATATTATCAAAAAGTTTTAAATATAACTAAAATCAAAAATATTTTAAAAATTATATAGAATGACATTTATCATGCAGTTGATAAAGAATAAGAAATATTATATAATTAAAACAAATTATTTCTAAGTATATAAAATAGAATGCGTTTTAATAATTAGCTTAAAAATATATTAATAGAGGAGAATATAAATGAAGGTTGTAATAGTTGGAGGAGGACCTGCAGGAATGCTTTCTGCAATAATGTCAGCTAAAGAGAATAATGAAACAATAATTTTAGAAAAGATGAATACAGTTGGAAAAAAACTTAGAATAACAGGAAAAGGTAGATGTAATATAACAAATGCAATAGATATCGGAGAATTTATAAACAATATACCAGGAAATGGAAAATTCTTGTATAGTGCATTTAAAAATTTTACAAATCAAGATATAATAAATCTCTTAAAAGAAGAAGGATTAGAAACAAAAGTAGAAAGAGGGAATAGAGTATTTCCAGTAACAGATAGTGCACAAAGTGTTGTAGATGTTTTGGTAAAAAAGCTAAAAAAACTTGGAGTTAAAGTTATAACAAATGCAGAGGTTACAGATATTTTAGTAAATCAAAATAAAGTGACAGGTGTAGAGTATGTTGCAAGAGAAAATAAAGGCAATACAGATAAGAAAATAGAAATAATAGACGCAGATAAAGTAATACTTGCAACTGGAGGAGTAAGTTATCCATTAACTGGATCAACAGGGGATGGACAAAAAATTGCAAAAAGACATGGACATAATATAAAAGAAGTAAAGCCAGCTTTAGTACCAATGGAATGTTATGAAAAAGATATGTGTATGGAAATGCAAGGCCTAAGTCTAAAAAATGTAGCTATAAAGCTAACAGATAAAGAAAAAAATAAAAAGATATATGAAGACTTTGGAGAAATGCTTATCGCACATTTTGGAGTAACGGGACCAGTAATTATAAGCTCTTCATCTCATTTAATTAGGTATAAAAATATAGATGAACTATTAAAGATGCATAAAATAGAACTAAGTATAGATTTAAAACCTGCATTATCTAAAGAAAAACTAGATTTAAGAATAAGAAGAGACTTTGAAGAAAATAAAAATAAGAGCTTTAAAAACAGTTTAAATAAATTATTACCTCAAAAAATGATTAATGTGATAATTAAATTATCTAAAATCAATCCTGATAAAAAAGTGAATGAGATAACTAGGGAAGAAAGAGAATACTTAGGAGAAGTAATAAAAAATTTAAAGTTGACTATTAGTAAATTTAGACCAATAGAAGAAGCAATAGTAACTTCTGGTGGAATTGATGTAAAAGAAATAAACCCAAAAACAATGGAATCAAAACTTATAGAAGGACTATATTTTGCAGGAGAAATAATAGATGTTGATGGATATACAGGAGGATTTAATTTGCAGATTGCATATTCAACAGGAGCAACAGCAGGAATGTCAAGCAAAGAAAATTAAATAATACTTTGATTCAATAAATAATAAAAATTTTAAACTGTCATAAGAAAGGAAGAGAGTATATGACATTTAAAACAATAGATGAAAATTCAGAAGGAATAATAATTCAAAAAAAGTCCAAATTTATTGCTGAAATATATTATGTAGAAAATGAGGAAGAAATAGAAGAAATATTAAATAAAACAAGAAAAAAATATTATGATGCAAGACACAATTGTTATGCTTATAGGATATTAAAAGAAGGAAGAATAATAGAAAGACAAAGTGATGATGGAGAACCAAGTGGAACAGCAGGAGCTCCTATGCTAAATATACTATCAAAAAAAGAATTAATTAATGTACTAGTTATAGTTACAAGATATTTTGGAGGAATTTTGCTTGGGACGGGAGGTTTAGTAAAAGCATATTCAGATGCCCTAAGTTTAGCATTAGATAAAAGCCAAATAGTTCAAAAAGAAGAAGGATATGTTATAGAAATTGAGATTTCGTATGAGGATATGAGAAAATTCGAAAATACTTGTATAAAAAATAATATCGAAATTATTGAAAAAGAATATGGAGAAAAGATAAAAATATCGTTAGAAATATTAAAGAGAAATTACGAAGAATTTGTCGAAAAAAATCTAAAAATAAATTTCCAAAATATTCCAGTTAAAATTAAACAAGAAAAATTTATTAAAATTAAATAAAATACAGAAAATCCTTGAAAATAAAAGATAAAATTAATGCAGAAATATGCAAAAATATAAAAAAATTAAAAATAAAATAATTAAAATTTTAAAAAAGTATTGCTAAATTTTGGAAAAAGTAATATAATAACACAATGTAAAAAATTTACAAATCTAAAAGTTAGGAGGATTAATTGTGAGGGACAAATTGTCGATTTTGGTGGCAGATGATAATGTAGACTTTGCCAGAAATTTAACAAACTACATTGAAAAAGAAGAGGAAATGGAGGTTATTGGAATTGCCAAAGATGGTTTAGAAGCAGTTGAAATGATAAAAAATACTAAACCAGATATTGCAATAATAGATGTGATAATGCCACATCTTGATGGTTTAGGAGTTTTAGAGAGAATTAATGATGGAAGCATAGAAAAGAAACCACTTTGCATAGTTCTTTCAGCAGTAGGACAAGATAAAATAACGACAAGAGCACTAGAGCTTGGAGCACAATATTATGTAGTAAAACCTTTTGATATAAGTGTTCTTATGAAAAGAATAAAAGAACTTAAATTCTTTAAACCTTCAGGAATAAGAAATACTCAAGGAAACAAAGATTTCAAAACGCCATACATAGACATATTACCGGACAGGAAGAAAGAAGGAGAAAGCTTAGAGGCACTAGTTACAAACATTATTCACGAAATAGGAGTACCAGCACATATTAAAGGATATCAATATTTAAGAGAAGCAATAATGATGGTAGTAAATGATATAGATATAATAAATCAAAT
>CANQCU010000030.1 GCA_947590905.1 uncultured Clostridia bacterium
TCTTCGTAAATAATTTTACAACCAAAAAAATTAGATGTAAATTCATTTATTTACATCTAAAAGTATACATGTAATTTCTCTTTTTCTCCTATATATGGATTTGCATTATTAACAGGTTTAAATGTCCCTATACCTTTTGTGGAAAAAGAACAATCTATGTAATTAGTCCCTATTGTTCCTGCACCAGTGTTCCATATTGCATCTCTTACTTTTTCTAAATTTTTAGTAGGAATTGTAACAAATATTTTTACTTTATCAACATTTAAATTCATATATCACACCTCACTCTATTCCTAGAATAATTACTTTATATTAAAAAAACAATGTTATTATGAATATATTTTTCTATTTCTTCCCTCATTGCAATCTCCTTTTGCAATCTATTTTATATAAAATTAAAATATTTATTGCTTTAATCAGAATTTACACCTTTATTATTATATTCTTCCTTAACGTTTTCTTTGAGTATTGAAAAAAATGCAGTTATTGTAGTCATTATCATTTTTTTATCTTCAATTTCTATACGACTATATGCTGACAAAATTGTTTTGGCATTTTTCATTAATGAAGCTTTTAAATCCTTTAAAGTTGTGGCTTCTGTCGAATTAATTATTTCAAAAACAATATCTATTACTTGCTCTCTTGTATGTAAATCTAAATTATTTAGCCAATTTTTTATTGTTTTATCTATAAATTTACTTCCATTTGTTACTTCTTTCAATACTACAAATTTTTTTCCAATTACTTGCCAAGAATATACATCATGCTCCATTACACCCTTTTGTGTACTTTGTACTATAATAAATTTTTCTTCATGATTTAATAACATTCCGAAAATTGAATCTTGTGGTATATATGTTATAACTTTTTGAATTGCTTTTTTATAGTCTTCTGTATTTGTTATGTCTTCATGAAATCCAGGACCATCATTATTATATACACTTATAATTCTGTTTTTAACTTCAGAATTTGCAAAAACAGCAGCATATACTGCCAAATTTCCTCCTTTTGAATGTCCGCCTATTCTTATTTTTTTATTTGGATATTTTGTTGCAATATCTTCCAAATAATTTTTTGCATCTATCTGTGATTTAATATGGCTTTTGAAGCTCATATTGAAATCTTCCTTCCAACCAATTAATGTATTGTCAGTTCCTCTAAAAGATACATAGATTGTGTTATCTGGTAAAATCAATGTAACTGCTGAAAATTGTTCTTCTAATTTCTTTTCGGTTTTAGTTACATTTTCCACGGCTATCATTTCCCCAAATCTTTTACTTTTCCCTATTTCTGGAAAAAGATCTGAATCATCTTTCCATAATATTTTTAAGCTATTTTTGTCTTCCTTTTCAAACCTTTTACTTAATTCTTTAATTGTTACTACTTCGTTTCCTTTTATTAAACTGTCTAATGGAAAATATGAAAATCTATTTAATATAAGACTATCTATTTCATTAAATTCTGATTCTGATAAGCTAAGATCTCCTCTCCATTTAACATAGTCAATAATATTTGCCATCTTATATTTAATTTTCTCCTTTCACTATTTGTATATATTTTATCATATCTGAATAATATATAAACTTTTTTATTTAAGAATTTACTATTCCTCAGATTTTACTGATTTTTCTTTACTTTCTAATGATATTCCATTTTTTTCAAATAATTGTAGTTGTTTTGACATTTTTTCTTGCCATTCTTGTGAATTTATTATATCTAATCCTATAGTTGCAATTCCTATATCTTTATTTTTACCAAATATTCGAACAGCAAGTTGTGAGTCTGGATGCTCAGAAACAAATTGTTCGTCCTGCAATGCTTTCTTCTTATAAGTGTGTGTTTTAAAATCTAGCGTGTCTAAAAAATTTAATTCTCGTTTAAGTAATATTGGAGAAATCATATATATATGATCTTTACCAAAAAATTTATAAAACCCTTCAGCTTGCATTTTTCTTATTCTTTCAATTGCATCTAATAAATATAAATTAACCGTATCAATTGTCTTTGATATTCCCATTTTCGCAAACATTTCATGCAAATCGACTGGCATATGTAAATGTATAGTATTTCCTGAAATTCCATATGAAAACATTTCATTAATTTGAGTATGAGGCTCATACTGTTTCTGCCTTGAAGCTATTTTCTCTTGTAAATAGCTTCTAATATCTTCTTCATTGTCTCCTACTTGTTTCAAAATAGCTTGTAGTTTCTCTTCGCTTAATAAGTCTATTTTTCCAAGCAGATTATTTATAATTTCTTCATTATCGGCAGTTCTTATTGAAAATAATATATTTTTTATTTCTGATTTTTTCAATTCAAACACCTCCATGTTTTTATTATAGCAAATTTTAACAACTTTTTCAATTTTACTTATATCAATAAAGTTTTGTACAAAATATAAAAGATATGTAAAAATCATACATACCTTTTATATTTTAATTGTATATTTATTTCTTATAATATAATTAGTTTAAATTATATAATTAGTTTAAATTATAATAAACTATATATCTTTAAAGTTATTCATACTTCCTTGTCTGTATCCATCTAAATCAAGTGTAACATACGAAAAGCCATATTCTTTAAAAGCTCTAGAAATCTTTTCTCTATTTTCTTTTTGAACAATTTTTTCTATATCGTTTGGCATAACTTCTATTCGTGCCATATCTTTATGTATGCGAACCCTTACCTGTTTTAAACCCATATCTAAAAGCAATTGTTCTGCCTTATCTACCATTTCTAGCTTTTCTTTCGTAATAGTTTCTCCATAAACGAATCTACTTGATAAGCAAGCAAAGGATTGTTTATCCCAGGTTTGAAGTCCTAATTTTTTTGAGAGCTCTCTAATTTCCTTCTTATATAATCCGAGCGAATCTTAAAGGACTTTTAATTTCAAGCTCTGCTATTGCTTTAAGCCCTGGTCTATAATCGCCCATATCATCCATATTTGAACCTTCAATTATTTCGCTTATTCCGTTCTTTTTTAGCGACTTGTTTCATTTTTTCAAATAGCTCTTTTTTGCACAAATAGCATCTATTCTTTGGATTTTCCGAAAAGCCTTCTATGGATAGTTCTTCACTTTCGACTATAATATGTCTTATATTTTCTTTTTTACAAAATTCAATAGCTTCATTTAGCTCTCTTTTGGGGAAAGAACAAGATTTAGCAGTTATAGCTATAACATTATTTCCAAGTATTTGCTTAGCTTTTTTTAAGAGAAATGTCGAATCTACTCCTGAGGAGAATGCAACTGCAACTCTTTTTAACTCTTTTAAATAACCTTCTAGTGCTTTTTCTTTTTCTTCAATTTCTGTCAATTTAATTCCTCCTAGTTACGATTAGTATAACTGCTTAAATTACACTTCTTTAAGCTTTTTTATTGCGCCGGCAGATTTCGCAGAAATTTCCGGAGCAAAAAAGGTTAAGCTATCTTTATTCGTGCGGTTTGCAAAGCAAATCCGCACATGTGGCAAAGCCACTTTTCCTATACAAAAAGGTTAATTACCTATGCTCGTGCAATAATTGCAAAGCAATTTTGCACATGTGGGCGTTGAAATCTATTATTTCGTTAACGCTCAATTTTCTTATTCTATATTAATTAATTCATATTCTCTTGTTCCGACTCCAAGTTCTGATGCAGCTTCAACTGTATGAACACCATGAAGCAATTCAATTCTCTTTATTAAAATTTCTTTTCCAGGATCTTCTGAATTATATACAAGGTCTAAGCATGCTTGATCTATTGCAACTGGATCAAGAGATGCTAGAATTCCTATATCTTTCATGCAAGGTGCTGATGCATGTCCATCACAATCACAATCTTTGGAAATATTTTTCATAACATTAATAAATACCATATTACCATTAAAATATCTTACTACTGATAATGCTGCATCTGCCATTGCTTCTAGAAATCTGTCTTGCTCTGGTAGATTATTAAATAGTTCCTTTTGGTCATCTACTTTTCCAGCTGTATGAATTATTGTTTTACCTGCTGATGAGCCACATCCAATTGATAGTTGCTTTAATGCTCCTCCGTAGCCACCCATTGCATGACCTTTAAAATGAGAAAGTACTAACATTGAATCATAGTTTGCTAAATTTTTTCCAACATAATTTTTCTTTAGAATTTTTCCATTTGGAACGTCTAATGCTAAATCTGGTCCCTCAGCATCTAATAAATCAAATTTAAAGTATTTATCCCATTCATGTTCTTTGATTAATTTTAAATGCTTATCTGTATAATTTCTTGCTCCTTCATATGCTGTATTACATTCAACAACAGTCCCATCAACATAATCAACCATTTCTTTTACAAGTTCTGGTCTTAAATAGTTTTGATTTCCTTTTTCTCCTGAATGTAATTTAACTGCAACTTTTCCAGGAAGTTCTTTTCCAACAGCCTTGTACATTTTAACGATATTTTCTGCCGTAATCTCTTTGCAAAAATAGACCTTTGCTTTTTCCATAATAAATTCATTCCTTTCATTATTAAATATTAATCTTATTAAATAAGTTTATTAAATATTATTTTTATTATATCACAATGTTTTAAATTTTAGTAGAAAAAAATAATTATTTACATTTTAAATTAATTATATCTTTTGAAATTAATGCTACTATTATAACTAGATGTTAAAACCTATTGTTGAACTCTATTATTTTTACTTATTAATAGGTATCCATATGCATTAGTTTTACTATTGTTTTCATTTAGTATTTTCCACTCTGTTTCATATTTATAGTTTAATTTAAACTTCTTTCCAATCTTTTGCCCTGTTGGCTTACAATAGTAATAATTAAGATTTTTCATTTCATCTTTCTTAATTATAAGTTCATTCTTTAATTTTTTATCTATCGAAACTTTTCTATTTGGAGTTCTAAATATTTTATATATATTGTATCTTTTATAGTCTTTTTTGCTGTTATTATTAAGCGAAACATCATAGTATTTTTTGCTATTAACCAATATAAAATTATAAACATTAGTAAATCCACAATAAGCTTCAACTTGCTCCATAAAGTGTATATCTTTAATAAAATTATACATGTGTTCTGGAGTTGCTGCATTTTCACCTTTTGAAAACTTTAATTCAATTGCATATTTTTCTGAAAGATTTTCATTAACTATAACGATATCAGCTTCTGCTTTTACCCATGTATCTCCTCCATGATTTTTAATTTCATCCTTATGCATATTTTTTTCAAAAAATACTCTATAACCCTTTAATTTTTCTTCTAAAAATATTACTAACTCATGTTGAAGGCTTATTTCATTGTAAATTTTGTATTTATAATTATCATTTTTTCCTTTAACTATTGGCTCTAAATAATTTTCTTTTACATCTAGTTCTTTGATAAATTCTTTTATAGTATTTTCAATAATATCTTCTTTCATTTCTAATTTCAATTATTTTTCCTTTCTATAAAATCTTTAAATTTAGATATTTAATAATTTTTTATTTTATTTATTCAAGGTTTATATATATTTAATTATTTATAATAATCTTAAAAAACTATCTTTTTTGTACATTATAACATATGAACTATAAAAAAACTATATAAACTATTAAAATAACTTATTATAAACTATTAAAATAACTTATTATAATGCAATAAATAGGTTTTTAATTGAGAATATTTACTTCTATGGTTTCTAATATGTAATTTTTATGGCTTCTGATATGTAATTTTTATTTGTATTTTTCTAATTCTTATTATATAATTCATATATAAAATATCAAAAATATTAAAGGTATAAACTCTAAACTTAAATTTATGGAGGTAATGGATATGATAGACAATAGAGAGAATCCAGAATTTTTAAATTCATTTTTACAATATTCAACTGTTATACTTAACAAATCTAAAAATAGTGTAAAAGAATATAATTATGATTTGTCTAACTTCTTTAAATTTATGTCTAACTATCTAGGAATTACTTCTGAGGAAAATATTAAAGATGTTGATATTCATTTATTGGATATTGATTTCTTAAAACAAATTGATTTAGATGCAATACATGCTTATTTATATTATCTAAAAGATACATATAATAGTAAGGCTTCTACTCTTGCAAGGAAGGCTTCTACTATAAGAATATTCTTTTCATATGTTTCTAATAAAGAAAAACTAATAGAAGTAAATCCAGCACAAAACTTGGAAAATCCTAAAATCGATAGAAGACAGCCTAAATATCTAACACTAGAAGAAAGTCGTAGATTATTAGAAATGGCTGCTGATGAAAGTAACAAAAACTCTGAAAGAGATTTTGCAATAATTACTCTTTTCTTGAATTGTGGAATGCGTTTATCTGAACTTGTATCAATTAATATATCTGATATACAATTTGATGAATGTAAAATGACAATTATTGGAAAAGGTAATAAAGAGCGCACAATATATTTAAACAAAGCTTGTATGAAAGCTATTAATAATTACCTAACTGTTAGACCGAAAGAAGGAATAAAAGCTTCTGATACAAAGGCATTGTTTTTAAGTGGAAGACTAGAAAGAATAAGTAAAAGAACAGTTCAATACATAGTTGAAAAAGAACTTAAAAGAGCTGGACTTGATACTACTAAATATTCTACTCATAAATTAAGACACACAGCTGCAACTTTAATGTATCAATATGGTAATGTTGATATAAGGGCTTTACAAGAAGTTCTAGGTCATGAAAGTATTTCTACTACTGAAATATATACACATGTTTCAAACGTACAGGTTAGAGATGCTTTAGAAAGAAATCCTTTATCTGGTGAATAAAATCTATTGCTTTAAAGAATTAAGATTAATAAAGTTTAAATTTATGTAAAAACTACTTTTATTATTCTTAATTCTTTTTTATTATAAATCAAAATTAGAAAGTAGGAATTTCTAATACTTGATTTGTTTTTAAGTTTGAAGATTGTAAATTATTTATCTGTTTTATATCTTGGATGATGTCTCTTACATCTTTTCCTTCATAATAATTATTTTGTTCTTGTTCTACCTTTGCTATACTCCACAAAGTATCCCCCTTTGAAACTGCAATACTTTTAGTTGTTACATCTTGGTGAGAAAAAGAAATATTACTAAAAAATATACTTATAAAAAATATAATACCTGCTATTATTAACAATCCTCTAAAAAATTTTTTCTTATTAACTATTATCATAATAATCTCTCCTTTTTATACGAACATCTTTTCTAATTATGAGATTATTATATACGAACAAAAGTTTATTGTCAATACTTTTTTACAAAAAATACAAAAAAATGTTTGCAGATATAATATTACAGCAATAAAGGTTGTATTTGCTCCCTTTCGAGCGCTAATTGTGTAGCTTTTATTATATATTTAGGAGAAAATGCAAGAGAATTTGGTTTAGTTATTGGATTATCTTGAAGAAAAGGTATAAAATATACATTTTTCCTATTTAACAACTTTCCAATATTTTCGGCATTAGTGCTAAGACCATCCTTAGTTGCAATTCCTAAAAGAATTGGTTTATTTTTTCTTAAGTGTGATTTTACTCCAACTAAAACAGGAGTATCATATATAGATGATGCAAGCTTTGCTATACTATTGCCGAGAACACGGTGCTACGATCATAATATCCGCTTCTACCTCTTCTACCTCTGACATTGAACAAATTACTTTTCTTTTTGTAATACTTTCTATT
This sequence comes from uncultured Clostridia bacterium, assembly GCA_947590905.1. Lineage (GTDB taxonomy): Bacteria > Bacillota > Clostridia > TANB77 > CAG-508 > JAAWPK01. The sequence goes on from CANQCU010000030.1 coordinate 7,669, forward strand.
TTGTTTATAAAATCACTTGCAGTGCCAAATTTAGTATTTGTGGTATATGCTCCATTAGACATTATAGGTATAACTTCTCCCCCTAATTTTATAATTTTTTCTATTTCTAATATTGTATTTTTAAATGCATAAAAAGAGCTTGTTAATCCAAATGCTATTTTTTTACCTCTTATTTTCAAAGAAAATTGCCTCCTTAAAGTTCACTCTTTATATTTTATGAAATTATGTAAATTTTGCGACTAGATAAATATTATCTAAATTCATTTTTTATCTAATAGGAAATTTCTTCGAAATTCCTATTAGATAAAAAGCTTTAGCGTTGCCCTTTAAGCTTTCTCGCCTTTAGGCTCTAAACTTAAATCAGGCACGAACAAAGAGTGCCTAGGCGCTTTGTTCTTGACATATTTTGTCGAATATTATAATATTAATTTAAAATAAAAACAAAGGAGGATTTTTTTATGATATCATCACAAATTAGAGAAAAAGCTCGTGAAGATTTAAAAAATAACTGGGGAAAAGCAGCTCTTGTAACTTTTGTTTTTGTAATAGCAACATATATTATAACAATTGTTTGTGCTCTTATCCCTATTGTAGGTCCAATTGCAAGTATGGTCATATTTGTTCCATTTTCTTATGGACTTACAGTATGTTTTATCAAATTAAAAAGAGGTGAAACTGTAGGATATCTTGAGTTTGCTAGTATTGGTTTTAATTCATTTGCTAAAGTATGGGCAGTAGCATTTAGAACAATTTTAAAAATGATTGTACCTGTTGTTTTAATAGTATTATTTACTGTTATGATATTAATAGGAACTGCTGGTGCTATTGCAGCTACACTTTCATATGCAAGTGCTAGTGCTTCTGGATTCGTTTTATTATTTTTTGTAGCTTCAATAGGATTATTTATAACTTCAATTTATGCTTCAATTAAAGCAATGCTATATTCATTAAATAATTACTTATTATATGATAATCCAGATATGCCTGCAAAAGAAATAGTAGAAAAAAGTGCTACTCTAATGTATGGTAATAGATGGAAATTATTCTGTCTTATTTTAAGTTTCATTGGATGGGCTATACTTGCATCATTTACATTTGGCATTGGAATGTTATGGTTAATACCTTATATAACAATTTCAATAATAGTATTCTATGAAAATCTTGCTGGAATAAATAATTATTAAAATATGACAGATAAAAGGGATAAAAAGTTTTAAATACTTTTATCCCCTTTTTTTATTGTATAGGAAAAATTAGCTTTCCTATTTACATAAAGCCATAAAATGTGATAAAATATACTATATGTTTTTTAGGAGGTTAAAATGAAAAATAACGAAAAAATACTTATATTAGATTTTTATGGACAATATAATCAATTAATAGCTAGAAGAGTTAGAGAGTGTAATGTATATTCTGAAATTGTTCCATTCAATACTAGTATAGAAAAAATAAAAGAAATAGCACCAAAAGGAATTATATTCACAGGAGGACCATCAAGTGTCTATGAAGAAAATGCTCCTATGGTAGATAAAGAAATATTTAACCTTGGCATTCCAATTTTAGGAATTTGCTACGGTCTTCAACTAATAAGTTATTTATCAGATGGAACTGTTGAAAGAGGAGAAAAAAGAGAATATGGAACAACTGAAGTCAATATAGATAATACTTCCCCACTTTTTGCAGGTTTTTCTAATAAAAATGACTGCTTAATGACTCATACAGATCTTGTTAAAACCTTACCATCAGGATTTAAAAAGATTGCATCTACTTCGCATTGTCCAATAGCAGGTATTGCTAATGATGATAAAAAAATATATGGTGTACAATTCCATCCAGAAGTTAATCACACAAAAGATGGTATAAAAATCATCAGTAATTTCTTAGATATTTGCGGTTGCACAAGAGATTGGAATATGTCATCTTTTGTAGAAGAAACTGTAAAAAGTTTAAGAGAAAAAATTGGAAATAAGAAAGCTCTATGCGCTTTATCAGGAGGAGTAGATTCTTCTGTTGCAGCAGTATTATTACATAAAGCTATTGGCAAAAATTTAACTTGTATATTTGTAGACCATGGTCTTCTTAGAAAAAATGAAGGCGACGAGGTTGAAAAAGTATTCAGAGAGCAATATGATATAAACTTAATTAGAGTTAATGCAAAAGATAGATTTTTATCAAAACTCGCAGGAATTACTGATCCAGAGAAAAAGAGAAAAATAATTGGAGAAGAATTTATAAGAGTTTTTGAGGAAGAAGCTAAAAAGATTGGAAAAGTTGATTTCCTAGTTCAAGGTACTATTTACCCTGACGTAATTGAAAGTGGAGCTTCACGGAAAAGGTCAAACAATAAAAAGTCATCATAATGTAGGTGGACTTCCAGACTATGTTGATTTTGAGGAAATCGTTGAACCTCTAAGAGATTTATTTAAAGACGAAGTAAGAAAAACAGGTTTAGAATTAGGAATACCAGAAAATCTAGTGTATAGACAACCATTCCCTGGACCAGGGCTTGCAATAAGAATTATTGGAGATATTACAGATGAAAAACTAGAAATTCTAAAAGAAGCGGATTCCATATTTAGAGAAGAAATTGCAAAAGCTGGATTAGACAGAAGCTTGAATCAATATTTTGCAGTTCTTACGAATTTAAGATCAGTAGGTGTTATGGGAGATGTTAGAACTTATAGTTATACCTTAGCTTTACGTGCAGTTGAAACTACTGACTTTATGACTGCTAGCTGGGCTAAAATTCCTTATGAAATTTTAGAAAAAGTTTCTAGTAGAATTGTTAATGAAATAAAAAATATTAATAGAGTCGTATATGATATTACTTCTAAGCCACCTGCAACTATTGAATGGGAGTAAAACAAAAAAGATGGTATTTTTAAATACCATCTTTTTTGTACAATCAATTAGTTCTTATAACTATTATCAATCTCTTTTAATATAACATCATGAGCTTTTCCTTCTGAAATACTCACATCAGATACAAGAGTTAATCTTGCTTTATCATGTAATTCTTGGATATTTGTTGCACCACAGTTGCACATAGTTGATTTTATTTTTAGTATTGTTACATCAAGTGTATCTTTTAAAGGTCCAGCGTAAGGTATATAAGAATCAACTCCCTCTTCAAAAGAAAGTTTTTCTTTATCTCCACCTAAGTCATATCTTTGCCAGTTCTTAGCACGATTTGATCCCTCTCCCCAATATTCTTTTACATAGTTATTACCTATTTTAAGAACTCTTGTAGGACTCTCATCAAATCTTGCAAAATATCTACCCATCATTACGAAATCAGCACCTAAGGCTAAAGCAATTGTTATATGATGGTCATGTACTATTCCTCCATCAGAGCATACTGGAATATATACACCAGTTTCTTCAAAATATTTATTTCTTTCATTAACAACATCAATTAAGGCACTTGCTTGTCCACGTCCAATTCCTTTTGTTTCTCTTGTTATACAGATAGAGCCTCCACCTACTCCAACTTTTATGAAGTCAGCTCCAGCATCTGCTAAATATCTAAATCCTTCTGCATCTACTACATTTCCAGCACCTATTTTTACATTATCTCCATATCTTTCTCTAACAAAATCTATCGTTCTTTTTTGCCAAATAGAATATCCATCAGAAGAGTCCATACATAAAATATCCACTCCTGCATCAACTAAAGCTGGTATTCTTTTCTCATAATCTCTTGTATTAATTCCTGCTCCTACAATATATCTCTTATTTTCATCTAATAAAGAATTTGGGTTATTCTTTCTTTCTTCATAATCTTTTCTAAATACAAGATACTTTAAGTTACCTTCTTCAGTTAGAATTGGTAAGCAATTTATTTTATGTTTCCATATAATATCATTTGCTTCTGATAATGTTATTCCTTTCTTTGCAGAAATTGTGTTTTCTGCTTTTGTCATATAATCATCTATTGGAGCATCTAAATTGTCCTTAGATGGTCTATAATCTTTATCAGTAACAATTCCTAAAAATTTTCCATTTGGTGTTCCATCATCAGTAACTATAACTGTTGAATGACCAGTTTGTTTAGATAAAGCCATGACTTCTCTTAAAGATGTTCCGCTTTTTACATTAGAATCACTAATTACAAAACCTGCTTTATGTTTTTTTACACGATATACCATTTGAGCTTGTGATTCTATAGATTGAGCTCCATATATAAAGCTTAAACCTCCCTCTCTTGCAAGAGCAACACCCATCTTTTCTCCTGATACAGATTGCATAATTGCAGAAACCATAGGAATATTTGCACTATATTTAGGCTCTTCTCCCTTTTTAAATTTTACAAGTGGTGTTCTAAGTGATACATTTTCTGGTATACATTCTTCTGTTGTTAAATTTGGTAATAATAAAAATTCGTTAAATGTTCTAGATATGTCTGGTAATATTTTTGCCATATTTTCCTCCTTATTTTAATTCTATATATTTTTTAAAATCTTCTTAGACTATTTTCAAGTCTAAGAAGATAACATTTATTATTTAACTAAATTCATTGTATCTCTTGCTATAACTAATTCTTCGTTTGTAGGTATTACAAATACCTTTACTTTTGAATCTGGTGCTGAAATTTCGATTTCTTTTCCTCTTGTGTTGTTCTTTTCATCATCAATTTTTACGCCCATAAATGCAAGATTATCACAAATGCCTTTTCTTGTTGTACCAGCATTTTCTCCGATACCAGCTGTGAATACGATTGCATCTACACCTTGTAATGTTACTGTATATTTAGCTATAAATTGAGCAACTAAATAATTGTAATTATCTAGTGCAAGTTTAGCTCTTTCATTTCCTTTATCTGCTTCTACTTCTATGTCTCTAAAATCAGGACTTACTCCTGAAATTCCGAAAGCTCCTGACTGTTTATTTAATATTTTGTCAGCTTCTTCTATTGAGATATGTTCAGTTTCCATTATATATTTTACTATTGCTGGGTCAATGTCTCCACATCTTGTTCCCATTGGAATTCCAGCAAGTGGTGTTAATCCCATACTTGTATCTAAGCATTTTCCACCTTTAATTGCTGCTAAACTTGCTCCTTGACCTAAGTGGCAAGTAATTATTTTTAAATCATCTCTTTGTCCACCTAAAAGTTCTGCTGCTCTTTCTGAAACAAATCTATGTGATGTACCATGGAATCCATATCTACGAACTCCATATTTTTCATAATATTCATATGGAATTGGATATATATATGCTTTCTTAGGCATTGTTTGATGGAATGCTGTATCAAATACTCCTACCATAGGAACATTTGGCATTAATCTTTTACATGCTTCTATTCCTAAAATTCCTGCTGGATTATGTAATGGTGCAAGTGATGAACATTCTTTTACTTTTTCAATAACTTCATCAGTTATAACTACTGAACTTGCAAATTTTTCTCCTCCATGTACTATTCTGTGTCCTACAGCATCAATTTCACTTAAAGATTTAATTACACCATATTCTGGATGAGTAAATTGTTCTAGAACTAATTTTATAGCTCCTTCATGATCTTTAACTGGATATTCAATTACGTGTTTTTCTTCTCCTACCTTATGTGTTAAAAAAGAATTTCCTTGTCCTATTCTTTCAAAATTTCCTTTTGCAATAACTTCTTCATTTGTCATATCAATTAATTGATATTTTAAAGA
>CANQCU010000031.1 GCA_947590905.1 uncultured Clostridia bacterium
ATGGAAATCAGAAGAATTTTATATTCAAGAAGAAATTTTGATAAATTAATCTAAAAACGCAAAGTCGTGTAATTGTAAAGTTACAAGACTTTGCAAACTGGTTGGTATATTTTAAAATCCACACCCTCAATATTAGCTTTCCAACCGAGAAGGAAAACTTATACTAGGATAATTTTCTGCAATTCTTTGAGCATTTTTGTAGCTTTCGGAATCTTCAGACATAGCATTAGTAACTAAGTCAACCCCATCAGGATTGCACATAGGAACTATGTAGATAGAAGTAGATGAAAGCAAATTTCTTGCTAAATACCCATAAATATAGCCATCATTCACATAGGCTTTAGCCAAATTTTCAATAAATTTCATAAGAACAGGAGTGCAAATCCACTCATTAGCATGAATTGAACCAGAATAAAACACCTCTTTTTCCCCAGTACCAATACGAACATATGGAATATCTTTACCTAGAACAGAATTACCAATAGAGCCAATTTCCAAAAATGGAAATACTGTAGAAAAGGCAGCAATATTCATTTTCATAATATCATAAGTATAATTTAAATCAGTAGGAACAATATAAGAAAAAGGGACAATAATACTAGAGCCAACTCTCAAATTGTCAGGGGTAATTCCAGGGTTAGCTACTAAAATTCTATTAACAGTAGTTGAAAAATTTACAGCGATACTATATAAAGTATCATTTCTTTTGATAACATAAGAAGTATAACCATAGATATACGGATACAAAGCATTCCAGGTACTAGAGCCAACAATACCATCTTGAACCAAACCAAAGTTTTTTTGAAAAGCTATAACTGCATTATAAGTTAAATTACCAAAAATCCCATCAATAGAGCCAGAATAAAAACCAATTTTTTTCAAAGTACTCTGAAGGAGCATAACCATTGGACCGAACAGAACCAAGTTTTAAAGTTTGCATATATAAAACCTCCTAATTACATAATTATTCAAGATAATATATGTAAAAAACACAGTAAATGTTCATAAGAAATAAAGTAATATATTTTTAGAGCTTTTGTGTTACAATTTACAATTAAAAATATAGAAAACAGTTTAATGTATAAGTAATGTAAATATTGAAGTATTTGGCTTTATATGATATAATACAGCAGATAAATGAAATCCTTGCCATATAAAAATTTTTAATGTAAAAATAATATAAAAAAGTAAAAGTGAGAAAAATATGTTAATAAGTGAAATTGAACCAATTGGAAATGTAGGAATTAATTTGTTATCAGAAGAAGATGCAAAAAGTATAATTGATAAGATAATAGAACTACCACTACGTAACGCTTGTAAAATATTCTTAGAAAAGGGTATAGAAACTGTAATGAGTAGTGCAAATAGAAACAACGTATTGCAAACAGGAGAAAGACCAACAGAAAGAGAAGATGTTTATGGACAGCAATGGTTTTATCCTTCACCGACATTTAAAGATGCAGGAAAAGGATATTCTTGGATTATGCTTAATTTTGATAGTTTAAGTGATTCAAATAAAGATTTACTATTTTCTATTGAAGGAATAACTGGAAATAATGGTGAAAAGATCGGAGAAAGAATAATATGGTTTGTACATCCTTTTGAAATAGGAAATTTGGATTATAAAATTAGAACAGGTCAATATAGTTATGAATTCCTCAGAACAGCCTTAGAAGAGAAAGAAATACCAAAGGATATATCAGTAGATGAAAGATTATCAAAATTTGAAGAAAGACATGTTGTGTTAGCTTATAATGATAGGTATCCTAGAAATACAGTTATATTACGTATGCCTATAAAGGATACAACAACGGTAGATGAAGTAGAGGAGTATTTTACAAAGTTTGCAATGTGCTTTAAAGATCAACATGAATTGAATCAAGAGCAGAAAGAAACAGCTACTAGTAAAAAGCAAGAAAGAAAACAAAAAGAGATTGAAGGAGATTCAAGATAATTTTGTCAGTAACTACTTACTCATACCTTAAAAAATATTAGTCTATTTCTGCTATTAATTAAAAATAATATATTGTAAATAATTACAAAATATGGTATAGTAACTGTGAAAAATTAGTAAAATAAATAAAAAATGTTGTGGGGGAATAACATTGGAAAAAATAGTAATAGAAGGAAAAACAAAACTTAAAGGTGAAGTAACAATTAGTGGGGCTAAAAATGCAGCTGTTGCAATACTTCCAGCAACAATATTAATAAATGGTATTTGCACAATAGATAATATACCAGAAATAAGCGATATAAAAGCTTATTGTGAAATTTTAGAGAGAATAGGAGTAAAAATAAATAGAATATCAAAAAATACTTTGCAAATAGATACAAGGAACATAAGTAGCATAGAGCCACCATTAGAAATAACTAGCAAATTCAGAGCATCATATTATTTAACAGGAGCATTACTTGGTAGATGTGGACATGCAATAGTTGGAATGCCAGGAGGATGTAAGTTAGGTGCAAGACCAATGGATCAACACATAAAAGCCTTTGAGGCATTAGGAGCAACAGTAGATGTAGAACAAGGAAAGATAGAAGTAAAAGCAAAAAAATTGCAAGGAAACTCAATATATTTAGATATAGTATCAGTTGGAGCAACAATAAATGCAATGATAGCAGCAGTTTTAGCTAATGGAACAACAACAATAGAAAATGCTGCAAAAGAGCCACATATAGTAGACTTAGCAAACTTCTTAAACAAAATGGGTGCAAACATAATAGGAGCAGGGACAGATAGAATAAGAATACAAGGAGTAAAAGAACTAAAAAAAGAAGGAACATATTCAGTAGTTCCAGATCAAATAGAAGCAGGAACATTTATGCTTTCAGCAGTTGCAACAAGAGGAGACATAACAATAAAAAATTGTATAACAAAGCATTTAGAATCAATAACAGCAAAACTAATAGAAATGGGAGCCAAAGTAGAAGACTTAGGAGGAGATGCAATAAGAGTAAGTATGAATAAAAGACCAAATAAAGCATCAGTAAAAACACTTCCTTATCCAGGTTTCCCAACAGACCTTCAGCCACTAATAGGAGTTGTAATGTCATTAGCAGAAGGAACAAGCGTAATAAATGAGAGTATATGGGATTCAAGATTTCAATATACAGAAGAATTAATAAAAATGGGTGCAAAAATAACAGCACAAGGTAAAGTGGCTTTCTTTGAAGGAGTAGAAAAATTAGTTGGAGCACCAGTACATGCAACAGACCTAAGAGCAGGAGCAGCATTAATAGTTGCGGGAATTTCGGCGGAAGGCACAACACAAATATATAACTTAGAGTATATAGATAGAGGATATGAAGACATAGAAGAAAAATTTAGAAAATTAGGAGCAAAAATAACAAGAGTAAAAGAATAAGAGAGGTAAACAAATTGAAATTCTGCAGTTTGTACAGTGGAAGTACAGGGAATAGCCTATTTGTTCAAGGAAATGAAACAAAAATATTGGTAGATGCAGGAGTAAGTGCAAAAAAGATAACAGAAGCATTAGCTTCTTTAGATACAGACATAAGTGAGATAAATGCAATAATAGTTACACATGAACACATAGACCACATAAGAAGCATAGGAACATTAGCCAACAAATATAATATACCAGTATACGCAAATCTTGGAACATGGAATGGCATAGAAAACGAATCAAAAGTCACAAAAATACAAAATAAAAACTATTTTACAACAGGAGAGGAATTTGAAATAGGAGACTTAAAAATAAAATCATTTTCAACATCACATGATGCAATGGATTCTTGCGGATTTAGTATAGAAAATGATGGAAAAAAGATTAGCATAGCAACAGATTTAGGTGAAATGACAAATGAGGTATTAAAAAACTTAAAACAAAGTAAATTTATTTTGCTTGAATCAAATTATGAGCCAGAAGTATTAAGATATTGCTCATATCCTTATCCATTAAAAACAAGAATAGCAGGAAATAGAGGGCATCTTTCAAATGGAGAAGCAGGAAAAACAATTTCAAAGCTTACAGATTATGGATTAGAGAATGTAATGCTCGGACATTTAAGCAAAGAAAGCAATTTCCCAGAACTTGCATATAAAAGTGTTTTAAATGAAATGATGCAAAATGGAATAAAAGAAAACGATATAGAGCTAAATGTTGCATCTAGAGAAAATCCTAGTAAAATTGTAAATATATAGTATAACCTCCTTAAGTTTAGGAAAACTAAGCTTAAGGAGGTTTTAGGTAATGGAATCATTATGGATAAAAACAGAAAAGGAAATATTAGAGAATAAAGAAAAAATAGAAGGAGAAATAAAAACTGATATATGCATAGTAGGAGGAGGGATAACAGGAATAACAGTAGGCTATTATTTAAGTAAGGCAGGGAAAAAAGTAGTAATAGTAGATAGAGATAAATTAGCATATAAAACAACAGGACACACTACAGCAAAAATAACCTCACAACATGGCTTATTTTATAAATATTTAATAGATAATTTTAGTAAAGAATATGCAAAACAATACTATGATGCAAATCAAGAGGCAATAGAAAACATTGCAAAAATAATAGAAGAAGAAAAAATAGAATGTGATTTCAAAAGACAAAATGCATATGTATTTACAAAAAGTAAAGAAGAGATAAGTAAGATAAAACAAGAAGTAGAAGCGGTAAAAGAAATAGGTGGAAAGGCAGAATTTGTAGAAACAATAGAACCACCAGTTGGAAAAATCTACCGGTGCAATAAAATTTGAGAATCAAGCAATGTTTAATCCTAGAAAATATTTAAAAGGATTGGTAAATAAAATTTTAGGAAATCATGGCGAAATTTATGAAGAAACCAAAGCATTTACAATAAAAAGTGAAGATGATGAATATGTAGTTTATACAGACAAAGGAAAAATAAAAGCAAAGTATGTGGTTATTGCAACGCACTATCCAATAATCAATGCACCAGGCTTTTATTTCTTAAAAATGTATCAAGAAACATCATATGTTATAGGAATAGAAACAAAGCATAAATTATTTGAAGGAATGTATATAAATGCAGAAAACCCAACAGTATCACTTAGAGTAGCAAAAGATGATGGAAAAGATATAGTCTTAATCGGAGGCATGAATCATAGAGTAGGAGCAAAAATAGATTTAGGTGATGCATATAAAGAACTTGAAAAAGTTGCAAAAGATATGTATCCAGACTGTAAAGTATTATATAAATGGTGCACACAAGATTGTATAACCTTGGATAAAATACCATATGTAGGAGAATACTCAAGCATAATGAAAAACGTATATGTAGCAACAGGATATAAAAAATGGGGAATGACAACATCAAATGTTTCTGCTAATATAATTACAGATAAAATACTAGAAAAAGAAAATAAATATGAAAATCTATACAAATCAACAAGATTAAGACCAATAAAAAATAGATGGGAACTTGGAGAAATGATAAAAGAAACTGCAAACTCATTAATAATAAATAAATTTAAAGATGCAAAAGAAAATCTGCTAGATGTAAAAAAAGGAGAAGGAAAAATAGTAGAAATAGAAGATGAAAAGGTTGGAGTATATAAAGATGAAGAAGGAAATCTATATAAAATAAAACCAATATGTACACATTTAGGATGCGAGCTTTCATGGAATAATTTAGAAAAAACTTGGGACTGTCCTTGTCACGGCTCAAGGTTTGATTATAAAGGAAATCAAATCTATGACCCAGCAATAGAAAATTTAGAGATAAAGCTAGAATAGAAATGTTATAATAGATAGAATTTATAACGTTCGATTAAAATAATTACTGACTATTTTATTAAAATTTAATTAATACCTAGCAATTATAAAGGCCAATTACTAGGTATTTTATATTATGCTTTTTTTCTTTGCTCATACAGATCAATATATTGTTCGAAGTTTGTTCTTGCAAATATAGGAACTTCACTAATAATAGTTTTTTTGCATATATCATAAAGATTACTATCGTTTAAAATTGAAGGCATATCATTAACAAGGTAATAAGCTATATGAATCAAATGAATTTTTGCACTTAATATAGAATATATAGACCATTGTCTTCTTAATTCTTTAAAATCCAATTTTTTTCTTTTCGAAATTATATTTTGATTTCGTTCAATAGCATATCTACTTTTCTGAAAAGTATTATCTCCTAATAATTGAGAGAAATACATTATGCATTTATTTAATGCAGTAAATTCACATTCTATTTCTATTATGTTTTCGTAATATTTTTTTATGCTATCATGCTTAATTAGATTTTCCAAGTTATGCTCATTTGATATTCCTAAATCAGTATAAGTTTTACTATCAATATGGTTGTCCACAATTAAACTTTTTAAGTCTAATTCGAGAGTCTGATGTATTAAATTTATTATAGGATAGATAATTTCACTATTATTACTACTCTTCAATAATTCTGTTGTTGCTATTGTATATTGAGTAATAAATTTTGATTCTTCTAAAATCAAATTAATTCTTAACTTAGTTCTTTTCTTTCCATTTGAATCATCAGCCATATAGTCCTCCTCATTACTTTTATACTCATTTAATTTAAAAAAATTGCTGGGCTTTCTTCAAACCCAGCTTAAAATGGTCGAGGCGATAACTTTAAATAAAGCCTTCAATCAGCTTATAAACTGTGTTTTCTATTATAAATGGAATTACGAC
>CANQCU010000032.1 GCA_947590905.1 uncultured Clostridia bacterium
ATATTTTGTTTTCGTTCAAAAATATTATATCACTAGGAGTTTGAGGTTTCAATTTTCATTTAAGTTAACAGATTGATTTTTTACATAAGGAGAAAATATGAAAAAGAAAATAATATCAATAACATTGATTATAGTCATAATTCTAGCAATAATAGGAGTTTGGATGATAAAAAATAATAAAACTCAGGAAGAAAATACTATACAAACTCCACAAACAGAAGAAGTAAATCCAGACTTTGTATTAAATGTTACAGAAACATTTGACATAGAAAAACTAAAAACATATAAATTACCAATAATTATAGACTTTGGAGCAAGCTATTGTCCACCATGTAGACAAATGTCACCATATTTAAGAACTCTTAATAATAATTATCAAGGAAAAGCAATAATAAGATATGTAGATATAGAAAAATATCCAGAATATGCTGAAGATTACCCTATGGAATTTATTCCAACACAGTTACTTATATGTAGTGACGGAACACCTTATGCTCCTACAAATGCAGAAGAATTAGGAATGCAATTTTTAAGAAATGAAAATGGTGAACATATTGCAACACTTCATGTAGGATTGCTAACAATGGAACAAATGAAAACGATGCTAAAGGAGATGGGACTAAATGAATGAAATACTTGAAACAATAGCTATAACTATACAAAATAACTTTTGGATGGGGCCAATGATGGCACTAATTGCAGGTATATTTACATCATTTACACCATGCTCATTATCTAGCATACCACTTATAATAGGATATGTTGGTGGAACTGGAATAAATAAGACTAAGAAAGCCTTTTATTTATCAGTTACTTTTGCAATTGGTATGTCAGTTACTTATACTATTTTAGGAACTATTGCATCAATATTAGGACGAATAATGCAAGGTACTGGCTCTTGGTGGTATATAATACTTGGAATATTAATGGTATTAATGAGCTTACAAACATTTGAAGTATTTACATTTATAAAACCAATTAATTTACAGAGCAAAAATAATAAAAAAGGATACATAGGAGCATTTATAGCAGGAATACTTGGAGGAGTATTTGCATCTCCTTGTGCAACACCTGTACTTGTTACTTTACTTGCTCTAGTTGCAAATACTGGAAATATGGCTTGGGGAATAATACTTTTATTACTTTATTCAATAGGAAATAGTTTCTTAGTGATAATTACAGGAACTGGAATAGGGGCAATAAAAAAATGGACGCAAAACGAAAAATATGGTAAAATCAGTGATATATTAAAGTACATAATGGGAATAATAATATTATTGATAGGTTTATATATGTTTTATTTAGGTTTTTAGGAGGTAAAAATGGGTATAAAATTAGTTAATAAGGAAGAATTCGAGAAAAGCATAAATAGCAATGAGAAGGTATTAGTTGATTTTTCTGCAACTTGGTGTCCACCATGTAAAGCTTTAGGAATAGAGCTTGAGGATTTAGTAAAAGAAAATCCAGAAATAAATGTAATAAAAGTTGATGTAGACTCAGAACAAGAACTAGCAATACAATATGGGATTGTAAATGTTCCTACATTAGTGGTTATGAAAGAAGGAAAAGAAGTAAATAGAAGTGAAGGATTTATAAGAAAAGACATGATTATGAAACTTTTAAATTAAAAAATTTCTATAATCTTTAATAATAATTGTAGAACTTAAAGTGTAACTAATCGAAATAAAATTTGGATAAACGAAAGAAGGAAAATAAAGTTGGCAAGGAAAAGAAGTAAAAATAAAAAATATCTTGCTAGTAGTATAGCAATATTTCTATGTGTAATTTATGCAGTATTTTTTGGGTATATGAATGAAAATGATGACTCAAAAAATACTACTCAAAATGAAATATTAGATAGTAATATTGGAAATGAAAATACAGTAGAAAAAAACAACTCAGGTAGTATACATCTAGATTTAAGCAATATTCCAGAATTTGATGGAAAAAATTATACCATTAAAATAAATGATAATGTTCCATATTTTGAAAAAGAAGAATTAACTACCGAAGTATTTGAAAATTATAGTAAATTAAATGAAAATGATCCATTAGATAGAAGATGCGGAGTAGCATATGCTAATATTTGCAAAGAAATAATGCCAAAAGAAGATGAAGAGAGAACAGGACAGAAAACAGAACCTACAGGTTGGATACAAAATGTCTATACGAACGATAAAGGGAAACAAGCATATTTATATAATCGTTGCCATTTAATAGCTTGGAGCTTAGCAGATGAAAATGATAATGAACTAAACTTGATAACAGGAACAGTAAAACTAAATAGCGAAATGAAAGAAAAAGAATTAGAAATTATAAATTATATAAAAGAAAATCCAAAAAATCATGTGCTATACAGAGTTACACCAGTTTTTGAAGGGGAAAATTTAGTAGCAAGCGGGGTAGAAATGGAAGCATATTCAGTAGAAGATGATGGACAGGGGATATGCTTCAATGTTTACTGCTATAATGTGCAAGATGGATTTACAATAGATTATGCAACTCGGACAAAGTACATATGACAAGTAAATAGATAAATAAAAAATAACGTATTTTGTAAGGAGTGATACAGCATGAAGTTAGACAATTTAAACGAATTAGAAAACAATAATAATTTAAAGAATAATTCAAATGAAAATAATGCACTTCAAGGCTTTATTAGAGAACTAAAAGAATTTTTAGAAAAGCAAGAGAAAAAATTAAAAGGAGAAAGCATAAATCAAAATGAGAAAAGAAAAGAAACATCACTTTTAGAAGACACTTATGCAATGCATAAGATAACAGTAAGATGTAGAGATGAAATAAATGTAGGAATAATGCATGTACTAAATGAAACTTCTCTAAATGATATTAATGGAAAAGACATATATTTTATACATAGCAAAGATATAGAAAAAGGATTATACAATGCTAGTATTTATAGCAAAGGAAAAGCATATAATTCTAAACAAATTACAGAAAAAGAGCTCCCTGTAAATGCAGGAGTAGATAGTGTATTAAGAGTTGATAACAATAAATACGTATTAGATGAAGCTTTGACAAACAAAATTAATGCAGAAGTACAAAATGTTATCAAAACAGCATTGGAAAATCAAGACGCAAGATTACAAAAAGCACGAGTGGAAGGACATGTATATAAAGCAGGAGAAGTAGAAAAAGATAGAGTTTGGCTTATAGATGAAACAGAATTAAATACAAATGGATCTACATTGCAGATAGAAGAAATAGAATTCCCAGAAGAATTGTTAAGAAATGCAAAGTCAGGAGAACTTTATCAATATATAAATGGAAAATATTGTAGGGTAAAATAATCAATTTATCACACAAAATTCAAGCTCCTTTCATACAATAGTAACGACTAGAAAAGTAGCAGGATATATAAAAGATGTAACAGGAGGAGATTTAATTGAAATAATACCTAAGGACAAATATACGGATAGCGATTTAAACTACAACAATAGCAATAGCAGGGCTACAAGAGAACAAAATGATTCTTCTGCAAGACCAGAAATTTCAAATACTATTGTTACAGATTCCTATGATGTAATCTATTTAGGTTATCCAATTTGGTGGGGAGATGCACCAAAAATAATTTTGACATTTTTAGATAAATCTAATTTAACAGGGAAAACAGTTATCCCATTCTGTACATCGGGAAGTTCTGGAATAGGCTCAAGTGTTAATTACTTTAAAAACAATTATAAAAATGTTAATTGGCTAGATGGTAAGAGACTTTCTACGTCACAAAGTGAAGTAGAAGCTTGGATTAATGGCTTAAATTATTAAAAATATATTAATAAAGTAAATGGAGGATTAAAAATGGAATTTGATAAAGTTATTAGAGAAAGATTTGCAGCTAGAAAATTTAAAAATGATGAGATTCGAGATGAACTAATAAATAAAATATTAGAGGCAGGAAATTTAGCACCTACAGCAAAAAATAATCAACCACAAAAAATATATGTAGTTAAATCTAAAGAAGGATTAGAGAAAATAGATAAAGCAAGTCCATGTAGATATAATGCACCAGTTTGCATAATTGTAGCAAGTGATAAAAATATTGCATGGTCAAAAGATAATTATTCAACTTATGAAATGGATGCTTGTATAGTAGCTACTCACATGATGTTAGAAGCTACAAATTTAGGTATAAATAATATATGGATAGAAATGTTTGATAAAAATATTTTAAAACAAGAATTTAATTTAGATGAAAATATTGAGCCAATATGTCTTATTCCATTAGGATATAAGGCTGATGATTGCAAACCTTCACCTATGCACAATGCTAGAAAAAACATATTGGAAATTGTTGAGTATAAATAAAATTATTTGAGGTAATATGAAAATGAGTTTAATAGTTAATATATATTATACAGGAAAAAATGGCAGTGCTAGAAAATTCGCTGAAGAAATGATGGTTAGTGGTATTGTTGATAGAGTTCGTGCTGAAGAAGGCAATGAACAATATGAATATTTTTTCCCAATGGAAGATGAAGAAACAGTAATGTTAATAGATAAATGGAAAAATCAGGAGGCACTTGACTTACATCATAAATCAGATATGATGAAACAAATTGCAAATTTAAGAGAAAAATATTCACTTCACATGAGAGTTGAAAAATTTACAGAAATTCAATAATAATATACAGAAAGATCTAAATAGATACTTAAAAAATAAAGAGAAAGGAATTGATGTATTATGGAAAAACAAACAGCAGGTAGAGATAATTTAGGAGAATTAGCACCAAAATTTGCTGAGCTTAATGATGATGTATTATTTGGAGAAATTTGGAGTAGAGAAGATAAACTATCATTAAGAGATAGAAGTATGATTACTATTTCAGCTTTAATGGCTCAAGGTTTGTTTCCACAATTAAAATCACATTTAATAATAGGGAAAAAACATGGAATAAAAAAAGAAGAAGTCATTGAAATAGTAACACAACTTGCATTTTATACAGGATGGCCAAAAGCTTGGAGTACATTTCCTATGATAAATGAAGTATATGCAGATGATAGTATTAAAGAAGTTCATGGTGGAGCATTTGGAATGGGAGAGCCAAATGTAAACTTTGCAAAATATTTTATAGGAAATTCATATTTAAAGCAACTTGCAAAAACAGAAAATGGAATAGGATTTGCAAATGTAACTTTTGAGCCTAAATGTAGAAATAACTGGCATATTCATAAAGCGGAAAAAGGAGGAGGTCAAGTTTTAATTTGTGTTGAAGGAGAAGGATGGTATCAAGAAGAAGGAAAACCAGCACAAAGTTTAAAAGTAGGAGA
>CANQCU010000033.1 GCA_947590905.1 uncultured Clostridia bacterium
GAATCTTATATAGAAGGAGATAATAATTCAAAAACTAAAGCAATAGTATGTTTTATTATAGGAATAATTTTAATTTTATTCATATATTTTATTAAAAAAATGTTTTCTTAATGGAAATATATGAATAATATCACTAATTTATTGATAATATAATATTATAAATATTGACGTACGCAAAAGCGTATGCTATAATATAATTATATATGGAGGTGTTAAAAATGACTAATACCAATATAACAAATTTTAGAAAAGATATTTATAAGCTTTTAGAAAATACAATAAAATATAATGAGCCTATTAATATATCAACAAAAGATGGAAATGCAGTTGTTTTATCTGAAGAAGATTATAATAATTTAATTGAAACATTATATATTTCTTCTATACCAAAACTAAAAGAAGAACTTATAAAAAGAAAAAACTCTTCTGATGATGATTTTGTAAAAGAAGACGAGGTGGATTGGTAATTGTATAAAATAGAATATCATAAAAAAGCACTAAAAGATATTGATAAATTAAAACAGAACAATCTAGTAAAAAAGGCCAAAGCTCTAATTGAAGTTATAAAAAATAATCCATTTCAAAATCCACCACCTTATGAAAAATTATTACGGTGATTTAAAAGATTTATATTCAAGAAGAATAAACATACAACATAGGCTTATTTACGAAGTATTAGAAAAAGAACAAACAGTAAGAATATTAAGTATGTGGTCGCATTACGAATAATAACAATATATTATTATTCCATTTTCTAAATAATAACCCTACACACCATCACAATTAAAGATTGTGGTTGTGTCCCCAGAGACCTTATTGTTTCACAATAAAAGAAAAACCTGCATGCAAATAGCTCGCACACAGGTTTTTCTTTTTTTTTCATACAGCAATGCCAATTATCAGGATTATAATTACAAGAATTATCACTGAAATCATAGCTTTTGCTGCATTCCGAGACATTCCAAATCCCATGAAGAAGTCTACAATAAAATTATAGACAAAATCTGCAATTGGCTTTAGAATTGCTCGGAGGGTTTTCCATAAAAGAAAGATAGGTATTCCTACGATAAGAATTACGATTACTATCCACATCTCTTATGTTTGCTCCCTTCTAAAAGTTTGTTATAATATAATTATACTATTTTTTTGCTATAAAGTCAATTTTAAGTTGAGAAAGTATATTATTTTTTATATTTTCCAAAAATTATTTTAGACTATTTTATTGTATTGCTTTTTCTATATTCTTAATATATTATTTATGATTTTATTTTTATTTTAATTGTATATATTTTTTTATAATTTTATTTTATTATTTCTTTTATTAATTCTTCGTCAAATATTATTTTTTCTATTTTAAATGGATTTTCATTTATATATACTTCTTCTTTTTTATATTTATCCAAATTTTGTTTTGTTAATATTAGTTTTCTTTTTGCTTTTCCATATTTAAATAAGCTTTCTATTCCTTCTTCTTCATCAAAAAAATCTATATCTATATTCATGCCATTAGCGTATTCATATATTTGATCTAATAGCTCTTCATATTCTTCTCCATCTAAAAATACATCTATCATTTCATATGGAATAAATTTTATATTTTTTTGTCTTTGTATACTATAATCATTAATTCTATCAATAAATATTTTTTCTTCTTCATTTTTTATTTCTTCAAAAATTTCTATATTTATTTTTAATTTATTATCTTTTAAAATATCATTTATAATTTTAAGAATATATTTATTTACTCCAAGCATATTGTCATCTATATTTATTTTCATATTAATATTATTAATAATAGCAATCAATGAAAGGTTCAGTACAATATATGGATTTCCATTGCAATATATTATTTTTTCTTTATTATTATTTTCTATATTTTTATTTTTATATTCTTCAATTATTTGTAATAATTTTTCTACACTAATATTTGTTTTAGAATATTTATTATCTATTTTTTTCAATTTTTCTATTTCATTTTTATTTTCTTTTATTTCTTTTTGTATTCTGCTAAACATTGCAGTATATAAAATTTTTTCCATTGTTTCCTCCGATTATTCTCTTTCTCTTCTAGATTTATTAACCATTTCTATTGCTTTGTCTATTTCTTCTATATCTGCTTTTGTATATTTTGTATTTGCCTCACTTATATCAAAATATTCTTTTATTTTTCTTCCCCAAGCAGTACTATGTATTATTCCATCAACAGTACCTTCTCTCCAAAGTTCTCCTAGATATCTTCTATTTATTGCACCATCTACAATAATCTCATCTATATGTTTGAAAAATTCTTCTGATGGAACTATCCATGTTCTTTTTTTATAAGCATTTACTACTTTTCCT
Organism: uncultured Clostridia bacterium; assembly: GCA_947590905.1. GTDB lineage: Bacteria > Bacillota > Clostridia > TANB77 > CAG-508 > JAAWPK01. Next base: position 2,341 of record CANQCU010000033.1, read on the forward strand.
TTTCTTTTATCATACATTTTTTCTATCATTACCTTATCATGATTTGGAAGAAGTGTTATACTATGTCCATCTCTTACTTCTATCGCTCTTGGTAAAAATTTTCTTGAATAATCTTTGTCTATTAAAGATGTTAATTTCCATCTTGCATGCGGATCTGTTACATATTCTCTTGATTTTTTCCCTTCTCCTCTATTTTGATTATTTGTTGTTTCTTTACTATTAGATTTATATTCGTCAGCTGGTTCTAGCAATTGAACTAATTCTTCTCTCATTCTATATTCTTCTTCTGTCTCTCCATCAAATGTACTATATATTAAATCTAATTTTTCATCATATGGTAAATCCCCATGTACTAAAACATTTTTTATTGCTTCTATATCTATCACTTTTTTTGCATATAATCCTTTTAAATCAGTTGGTTTCATGCTATTTTCTGCTAGCATTTCCATTGGACTTACTCCCCAATCTATTGCAGAATCCAATGATATTAATCCAAATTGATATAATTCTTTTAATATATCATTACTTAATTCATCTTCAAAGGCACTTATTAGTCTAAAAGTATTTTCTTGCACTTCTTCTTCTGTTCTTCCCTCTATCATCACTGTTCTATATAATCTTGAATATTTATTAAATAATTCTATTTGCTCTTGTTTTAAATTTTCTCCATTAATTAAATTTTCTATATAAATTTCTTTTATTCTTAATGGAATTTGCATATCTTCTATCATCTTTCTATCTTTTATTTTAGATATTTGTTCCAATTTGATTATTCCATCTTCGAAAAGACATGATATCTGTGCACCATCTAATAATTGTTTTTGAATTATTTTTTCAAATAACTCATCTGAGCATTCATTTCTTAAATATAATGCTCTTAACATTTCTGATTTTTCGTCTATTATTCTATTTTCTAAAAGGAAAATTAGATTTCTTTCTGATTTTGCTATAAGACTAAAAATTTCTTGCCCTGTTAGATCTAATAAACTTAATTTTTCTTTTCCTATATCTTCTAGGGTTATCTCTCCTGTGAACAATTTTTCTTTTAACTGTTCTACTTCTGCTTTTTTTATATATTTTGTTCCTACAAATCTACGTATATCTTTTTGTAATTCCTCTAATGTATGTTCTTTTCCATCCATTCCTATAATAATAGTTCCTTCTCTTACTTCACGTGCAATCGACATAATAATACCTTTCATAATTCTTGCACTTTCTTCAGGAGTTTGTTCTCTTAGTTCTCCATTTTCTGCGTATGCATCTAATATTATTGGTTGAGTTGCTCTTTCTAATATTTCTATATATCGTAAACCAGCAACTAAAAGCATTTTGTCTATATCTATATACTTAATATTTTCTTTAATACCTTCTTCTAGTGCAGTTCCATAATGTACACTTCTCCTTATTTTTTCTTCTATTTCTTTTGGTATTGTATCAGCACCTTTTAAAATTTCTTCGTCCTCTGGATTTTCTTCTAAATATCTAGTTACCGCTTTAGTTGATAGTTGTTCTACAACTGCATTTCCTATCTCTTCATTTGAAGTAATTGTGTGTTCTATATCCCATACATCTATAACTTGTAATAATTGAGCAACTCCTACTCTTTGATCTATTGTTGCTATTCTCGCATCTTTTTCAGCATCTCTTCTAGCTAATGTACTAACTTTTATTCCCTTTTTTATGCAGTTATATAATTCAATTGAATTAATGACCTCTATTTTTGTCACATTTATGTTTTTTGCATCTCTTATAGTATTTACAACATCAAAGTTTTCTCTTTCTAGTATTTTCATTCCTTTAGCTATACACTTTTTTAATAACGTTACCTGTTTTTCGCTTAATTTTTCTCTTTTTTCTTCAAGTGCAACTTGCATATCATATATACTTAAGACTAACAATGCTCTTTTATTTATTCTTTCGGGGAATTTATTCATTATGTCTAATAAAGTTTCTTCAATAACTTTTGATTTTACTTCAGGAATAACAACTTCTTCTAATTCTTTTATTACTGCTGCAACTGTTTTTATTAACTCAAAATCATTACTTAAAACAGCTCCTATGTGATTTCCCTCTAAATGTATTCCTATTGCATTTACTATTTTATTTACACTCATTGTATCTAATTTTTCCATTGTTTCCTCACTTTTACTAACTTTATTTTTATAACATTTATATTATAACACTTTTTCCTAAATTTTACAAGGTTTATGTAAACTTTTGTATATTATTCTGCTACATTCTTTTTTTCTAACTTTGTATATATTTTAATTTTTTATCATATATTTAAAAAAAGGAGCTTATTAAATGTTAAACATTCTTTGGCCGATTTTTATTTTAATTTCATACATTTATGCTTTTTTATCAGGAAATATTGATAAAATAAATAATGGAATTTTTAAGTCTTGTGAAGATGCTGTAAATCTTACAATCACATTTTTTGGCACTATTACTTTGTGGTGTCGGCATAATGAAAATTGCTGAAAAGAGTTCTTTATCTAATAGATTAACTAAAATATTAACACCTATAATTCATTTTCTTTTTCCAGAAATAAATAAAAATGATGTTGCATATGAGCAAATTTCTTTGAATATAATTGCAAATATTCTAGGTTTAGGAAATGCTGCTACACCACTAGGTTTAAATGCTATGAAATCTCTTCAAGAAAAAAATACTAATAAAAATATTCTTAGCAATTCTATGGCTATGCTTATCTTATTAAATACTGCTTCTTTGCAATTAATTCCAACAACTGTTATAGCACTTCGAACTTCTTTAAACTCATCAAATCCTACTAGTATAATCTTTCCTGTTTGGGTTTCTACTATTTTTGCGGCTATTGCTGGAGTTACAGCTGTAAAGCTGTTTATTAAATTTGGGAAGTAATATTTTTTAATTACGTATTTTATATGATTTTTTACTTGCTAAAATCTTAATAGCTTATAGGCAATTTATTTTTATCATATGGAGGTTATATATGCAATTTATAAATTATATTTCTACAATTGCTGTTCCTTTTGTTATATTTTTTATAATAAGTTATGGTTTTTCAGAAAAAGTAAAAGTTTTTGATGTTTTTTTAGATGGATGTAAAGAAGGAATAAATACTGTTATTAAAATTTTTCCAACTTTAATAGCTTTATTTTTAGCAATTTCTGCATTGAGATATTCTGGCATTTTAGACTTTATAGGAAATATTTTATCTCCTATTTTAAATTTACTAAAAATTCCTATTGAAATATTACCTCTTATGCTTATAAGACCTATTTCTGGAAGTGCTTCTACTGCCGTTTGTCTTGATATTATGCAGACTTATGGTGTTGATTCTATTATTCGGATTTATTTCTTCTTCTATTATGGGTTCAACCGAAACTACTTTATATACTATTGCAATATACACAAGTGCTGTTGGTATTAAGAATATTAGATTTGTTTTATTAGCTGCATTGATTGCAGATTTGGTTCGGAATGCTGACTTCTGTCATCTTTTGTCGTTTTTTGTCGTAGAGTTTTTCTTGACTTTACGTAAAAAGTATCATATACTATTATTGTAATTTTTCTTAGAGTTTTTCAATACCTCTAATTTTAAATTTTACATCTTTAGTTTATTCTTTAATTAATATTTTTTATTTAAATTTGATTATATTTTCTTGTTTTGATCTAAAATATTTTCCAATTTTTTTAAGAATATTTAACAATTTAATAATATCACGTCTTTATTCTTGTAGAGGTTTGCAATTTTTTTATCTTTTTCTTCGCGTCCCCCAAATTTTTATTTAGCGAAGAACAATCCTCTACAGCCTCCTATTTGGAGTTATATATCTAACTTTACAGGAGTTTAACGCTCCTGTAAATCTTATTAATTAAATTAAATTTTATATTGCTATTTACGATAAATTGTGTTATGATTTAATAAATATTGTAGAAATTAGTAAAAAAATGTAACTTTATATCAAATAAAAGGGGGAGATTTATTATGATAAAATCAACTGGAATTATTAGAAAAGTAGATGAATTGGGCAGAATCGTGCTTCCTATGGAGCTTAGAAATAAACTTGAAATTGCTGAAAAGGATCCTATTGAAATTTTTGTAGATGGGTCTTCTATCATATTAAGAAAGCATAACCCAAATTGTATTTTTTGTGGTAATAGTAAAAATTTAGTTTCTTATAATAATAAATTAATTTGTTCAAAATGCAAAGATAAAATTTCAAAATTAAAAGAAAAAGAATAATAATTAAAGCATAGAAAATTTTTCTATGCTATTTTTTTATAAATTTTTTATATATTTCATCTTTTTTTACTTCTCTATCTTTTGCAATTTGTTTTATTATATCTTTTTTATCGAGTCCTTTTTTTTCATAATATTCATAATGCTCTTCTAAAGTCATATTTTCAAAAATATTTTCATTTTTTTCTTCATTTTTATCTATTATAATTACAAATTCTCCTTTTGGCTCACCTAAATTTTCTAATAATTCCTTAGCTGTACCTGATATATATTTTTCATGTATTTTTGTTATTTCTTTTGCAATTACAATTTTCCTATTTTTTGTAACTTCTACTAAATCCATTAAAGTCGTTTTTAGTTTATGTGGTGCTTCATAAATAATAGTTGTTGTTTTAGCAAATTCTATTTCTTTTAACTTTTCTTTTCTTGTTTTTTTATTTAACGGTAGAAATCCTAAAAATAGAAATTCTTTCGCATCTATTCCTGATGCAATAAGTCCTGCTATCAAAGCACAAGGTCCTGGAATTGGAATAACCTCTATCCCTGACTTTAATGCTTCTATTACTAATTCTTCTCCTGGGTCAGAAATAACTGGTGTTCCTGCATCTGATACTATTGCTATATTTTTACCTGAATTTACTTTTTCTATAATTTCCAATTTTTTATCTTCTGTACTATGTCTATGATAGCTTATCATTGTTTTTGAAATTTCTAAATGGTTTAATAGCTTTAAAGTTTGTCTAGTATCTTCAGCAACTATAATATCTACTTCTTTTAATATTCTTATTGCCCTTAGTGTTATATCTTCTAAATTTCCAATTGGTGTTGCAACTAAATATATTTTTCCTTGCATTTTATTCTCCTTTTTTATTATATATTTCTAAAATTTTTTCTGTATATTCTCCATTTTCTTTGTATATGTATAAAGGTTCTCTAAATTTTAAATATTTTCTTGCATTTTTTACTGCTTTTATTAAAATAAGTATCGGTATACTATTTACTTTTGAATAGACCATTTGTATTTCTTTTGGCTCTAATTTATATTTTCTACAATTTTCAAATATGTCTATTAATCTTTCTGGTCTATTTACCATGTACATAGCACCTTTATCTTTTAAACTTCTACTTGCACATGCTATAAAATCTTCTAAATTTGCTTCTATTTCATGCCTTGATATAAGTTTAACATTACTTTCATTAGTAAGCCCTGTATTTTTTTCTTTATATGGTGGATTAGTTACTACTGCATCAAATTCTTCTTTTGGCATAAAATCTTTTATATTTATGTTTTTTATTTCTATTCTTTTTTCTAAATTATTTAATATTACACTTCTCTTTGCCATATCTGCTACTTCTTTTTGAACTTCTATTCCCATAAAGTTTGAACCTTGAATTTTTGCAGATAATAAAATAGATATTATTCCTGTTCCTGTTCCTAAATCTAATATTTTAGAATTTTTATGTATTTCTTTTGCAAAATTTGAAATTAATACACTGTCAATTCCAAAACAAAACCAATCTTTATTTTGAATTATTTTTAAGTTATTTAATTCTAGATCATCTATTCTTTCATTTATTTTTAATTCCATATGTCACCCTTTTTCTTTATTTTCATATTATTTATTATACAACAAATATACATAAATTAAAATACTTTATTAAAAAATGGAGGTTTTAATAATGGAAAACAATTTGTTTTATTCGAGACAAACTAATAATAAAAAAAATAATAATAAATTTAATTTTTCACAAAAAAAAGAAAATACTATTTCTTCTCTAAAAGAAGTTGAGCATTTTCTTTATAATTATAAAAATTTTATTAAATATGTTAAACTATATAAATTATTTAGAGATTAATCCTTTCTAATAAAAGTATTTTCTAATGAAAAATCTACATTATTATATTTTTTATTTTCTTCTCCTTCTATTAATATTTTAATAGCATTAACCTCATTTAATTCTGTTAATGTATTAACAATAGAATAAATACTTAATGAAATTTCATCTAAATTTGCAGATTGATTTTCGATAAATTCTTTAGATAAATCTAATTCCACTATATCATTTTTTAATACTGCATTATTTACTTTTGTACCTTCTGGAATACTACTTTTTAACTTTTCATTTTTAGGCTTTTCTATTAATAATTCTACTAATGTCTTATACGGATTTTCTAATAATTCTTTTGCATCTATTTTTCTTGCTTCAGGCATAAGCGTATTTGTTTCCATATTTGTATAATATAAAGAGATCATTGTTTGTCTTTCTTGTTCTTCTGTCATTTCTTGTATTGGTGTTATTTCATTTTCTATATTTCCTTCTTTATTTGATGCTTTTTTATAAATTAATAAACTAGCTATTAAAATTAAAATAATTACTATTAATATAATTAATATTTTTTTCATTTTTACCTCCAAGTCTTATATAAAATATATTTAAATATATTTATTAATCGGACAAATTATGAATCTTTTTTTATCTAAAATTTTTTCTACTTTTGGTAAAATTTTTATTTTTTCTTTACGGCTTTGGGCTTTTTTAACATTGACAAATTATCAATTTACGTATAAAATTATAATTACGTTAATATTATATTTTAAGAAAGAATATGTTTATTAGAGTATCTCTAAATCCTACTTAAAGAATCAATATAAACATATTATGCGAGGCGATATTATGGAAAATGAAAAGTTATTACATGTGGGGCTTGACGTTGGTTCAACTACTGTAAAGATTGTTGTAATGAATGATGATTTAGAAACAATTTATACTTCTTATGAGAGACACTTTTCAGATACAAAAAATACAGTTTGTAAAGTTCTAGAAGAACTTGCAAATAAATATACAAATAATATATTTACCATAGCTTTAACTGGTTCTGGTGCTATGTCTGCTGCTAAATTTTTGGACGTACCTTTTATTCAAGAGGTTGTTTCTTGCAAACGTGCTGTCGAAAAATATATTCCTCAAACAGATGTAGTTATTGAGCTTGGTGGAGAAGATGCTAAAATAATATACTTTGATAAATTCGTAGAACAACGTATGAATGGAACTTGTGCTGGTGGAACTGGTGCATTCTTGGATCAGATGGCGAGCCTTTTACATACAGATACTGCAGGATTAAATGAACTTGCTAAAAATTATAAAACAATCTATCCTATTGCATCTCGTTGTGGTGTTTTTGCAAAGACTGATGTTCAGCCTCTTATTAATGAAGGTGCTGAAAAATCTGATATTGCTGTATCTATTTTTCAGGCTGTTGTAAATCAAACAATTAGTGGACTTGCCTGTGGTAGACCAATACGTGGTCATATAGCTTTCTTAGGAGGACCTTTAAATTATTTATCAGAATTAAGGAAAAGATTTATTGAAACTTTAAACCTAACTCCTGAAGAAACAATTATTCCTAATGATGCTCACCTTTTAGTTGCAAAAGGTGCTGCTTTGGATTCTTTAAATAGAAATCCAATATCTGTACAAAAATTAAAAAGTAAAATAGAAGTTTTAAGAAATTCTCAAGATACTACTACAAAGCCATTATCACCTTTATTTACAATAGATGCAGAATATGAAGAATTCAAAAAAAGACATGCTAAAGCTAAAGTAAAAAGAAGAGATTTAAAAGATTTTTCAGGTGATTGCTTTGTTGGAATTGATGCTGGATCTACTACTACTAAACTTACAATCATAGATAATGAGGGTAAACTTATGTATTCTATTTATAGAAGTAACGAAGGTGACCCTTTAAAAAGTGTTGTAGATATGTTAAAAGAGGTTTATAATGTATTACCAAAATCAGCAAAGATACGTTATTCAGGTGTTACAGGTTATGGTGAAAAATTAGTACAAACAGCTTTAAATGTTGATTTGAATGAAATTGAAACTATTGCACATTATAGAGCTGCATCTGAATTTATGCCAAATGTTACAAGTATCGTTGACATTGGTGGTCAAGATATGAAATACATAAAATTAAAAAATGGTGCAATTGATAATATTATGCTTAATGAAGCTTGTTCTTCTGGATGTGGATCATTTATTGAAACTTTCGCAAAAAGTTTAAACCTTTCAATTGAAGAATTTGTAAATGAAGCTTTACTTTCTAGAAGACCTGTCGATTTAGGTTCTAGATGTACTGTATTTATGAATTCTAAAATTAAGCAATCTCAAAAAGAAGGATATTCTGTTGGTGATATTTCAGCAGGTCTTTCTATTTCAGTTATCAAAAATGCTATTCAAAAAGTTATGAAAATAAGAGATCCCGAAACCTTAGGAGATCACATTGTCGTTCAAGGTGGTACTTTTTATAATGATGCTGTTCTTCGTAGCTTTGAACTTATTGTTGGAAAAGAAGTTGTAAGACCCGACATTGCAGGACTTATGGGAGCTTATGGTGTTGCACTTTTAGCCAAAGAACAATATGAGGCCAATCTTGATATGGATTATGTTTCAACTCTATCTTCTGTTGAAGATTTGGAAAAATTATCTATAAAAGTTTCTCATACAAGATGCAATGGATGTGAAAATCATTGTCAATTAACTATAAATAAATTCAATAATGGTAAAACTCATATTTCTGGAAATCGTTGTGAACGTGGTGCTGGAATTGTAACTGGAAAATCTGAACTACCAAATTTAATAAAATATAAAGCTGAAAGAATATTTAATTATGAGCCTTTACCATTAGAAAAAGCAACAAGAGGAACAATTGGTATTCCAAGAGTTTTAAATATGTATGAGGATTATCCTTTTTGGTTTACTTTCTTTACAAAATTAGGATTTAGAGTTATTCTTTCAGAAAAAAGTACAAGAAAGACTTACGAAAAAGGAATGGAATCAATGCCTTCTGAGTCAGTTTGCTATCCTGCTAAACTCTCTCATGGACATATCATCAGCTTAATAAATTCAGGAATAAAAACTATTTTTTATCCTTGTATACCATATTCTAGAAAAGAATATAAGGAATCAGATAATAAATATAACTGTCCAATAGTTATCTCTTATTCTGAAGTTATAAAAAATAATGTTGAAGAGGTTAAGAATATTAAATATATAAATCCATTCTTGCCTTTTGATAGTAAAAATTTAGTAGAAAAAGTTTTAGAATTAGATGAATTTAAAGAATATAATTTCAATAAAAAAGAATTAATGGAAGCTGCAAAATCTGCAGAAGAAGAATACCAAAAGTGTAAACAAGATATAAGAGATGAAGCTACAAGAGCTTTAAAATATATGGAAGAAAATAATTTAAAAGGTATTGTACTCGCAGGAAGACCTTACCATGTTGATTCAGAAATTAATCATGGTATAGACACTTTAATTACAGGTCTAGGACTATGTGTTTTAACAGAAGATTCTATAGCAAAAGATGTACAAGTAAAAAGGCCTCTTAGAGTTGTTGACCAATGGGTATTCCATAGTAGACTATATGCAGCAGCTGAATTTGTAGGAAAACATGATAATCTTGAACTTGTTCAATTAAATTCTTTTGGTTGCGGTGTTGATGCTGTTACTACAGACCAAGTAGAAGAAATTTTATCTAGCTACAATAAAATGTACACACTCATTAAAATTGATGAAGTAAATAATTTAGGTGCAGTTCGTATACGTATTCGTTCTTTACTTGCTAGTATAAATAAACGTTTAGAGAAGAAGAAAAATGAAACTGTTCAAACACCTAAAGCTGAAGGAAATTATGGTATTTATAAAATTCCATTTACTAAAGAAATGAAAAATGATTATACAATATTAATGCCTCAAATGGCACCTATACATTTTGAGCTAATAGAAACAGCAGCAAGAGCTTCTGGATACAATGTAAAACTTTTGGATGAGTGTACTCCAAAAACCGTAGAAACTGGTCTAAAATATGTAAACAATGATGCTTGCTATCCTTCAATTTTGACCACTGGGCAAATGATAGAAGCTCTTCAATCAGGAAAATATGATGTAAACAAAACTGCTTTAATAATGTCCCAAACTGGTGGTGGTTGTAGAGCTACAAATTACATAGGATTTATTAGAAAAGCATTAAAAGACGCAGGTTTCTCGCAAGTTCCTGTAATATCATTTAATATTGTAGGTATGGAGAAAAATCCAGGCTTTAAGATTACAATTCCATTTATGGAAAGGTTACTTAAATCTGTAATCTATGGTGACTTACTTCAAAAATTATTATTAAAAAATAGGGCTTATGAAATAAATAAAGGTGAAAGTCAAAAATTATATGAAAAATGGATGAAAAAATCCAAAGAATTAATTGAAAAATCAAATTCAAAACAATTTAAGCAAAGTATCTACGATATAGTAAATGATTTTGAAAAAATAGAATTAGATACAACATTAAAAAAACCTAAAGTTGGCGTTGTTGGAGAAATATTAATAAAATATCATCCTTTTGGAAATAACTTTGTTATAAATGTTTTAGAAAATGAAGGTGCAGAAGTTGTTATGCCTGATTTTATGGGATTTATAAAATTCATGGCAACTCATAAAATAACATTTAATACTTTATTAAATACAGATAAAGCAAAAGCAAAAATATTTAAATTTGCATTAAAGCTAATAGATATTTTTGAAAAAGATTTAAAAATTGCACTTGCATCTTCTAAGAAAAATTATCTTCCACCATGCGATATATGGCATTTAGAAGATAAAGTAAAAGACATATTATCTATAGGAAATCAAACAGGTGAAGGTTGGTTTCTAACTGCAGAAATGATTGAATATATTGAAAACGGAATTCCAAATATAGTTTGCGTTCAACCTTTTGCATGTCTTCCAAATCACGTTGTTGGAAAAGGAGTAATAAAAACTATACGTTCTAAATATCCTAATGCAAATATTTCTCCTGTTGATTATGATCCAGGTGCAAGCGAAACCAATCAGACAAACAGATTAAAATTATTAATCACTGTTGCTAAGGATAATTTGAATAAGGAAAGTAGTTCTAATAGTAATAAATCAGCAGTTGCAGATGTTACAAATACAGATAAAGAATTTGTGTCAAAATAGCAAACTAAACGAAGAGCAAATTATTGCTCTTCATTTTTTTATCCAATTTTTAAAAAATAAATAGAAAAAATAATCATTTTTTACATATTTTTTTATTTATTTTTAATTTATTTTTTAATTTATTTTTTTGTTCACATAAAGTCATTATTTTGTCATACAACTAACTATCTATTAACGTATATTCTCAGCATACTTTAATAATGAAAAAAAGTTATCCACATATATCTATTTTTTGCTAGGGAATTATGAATTATACGATTTTTTATTCTTAAAAAAAAGCATAATATTTTTGTCTATTCAATATCATTTTTAATAGTATTTTGTTTTCATAATATATAAGTTACATTTTTAATAAATTTTATTTTTTTAATATAAAAATGTGTAATTTTATAAATTTTATTTAATGTCAACCATTTTTATATCAATATTTTCATTTTAATAATATTTTCATTTATATTATTATATATTTTTTCTTTAGTGCTTGATAAAAATGTTTATTTCCAATTTACTTTTATATCAATTAAACAAATTTAAAATATTCCTTTCAGATACGCTTATTTCAGCTTTATAGCTTTATAATTATGATTTATATATTTTATTTTTATATATTTTATTTTTTATTTTTTATATTTATATTTTTATTTTTTACTATATAGAAATCTTTTTAATTTTTGTTTGTCTTTTTGTTAACTCCTAAAAAATTTTATTTTCATTTTTTATATACGAAATTTATTTTTATATTTTTTACTTAAAAACATTTTTTATTTTTAATCATTTTATTTTTAGTTTTTATTTAATTGATTTTATTTTTATAAAATACTTTTAATATAAAATTAAAAATTGTAATTATTTTTGATTTCTAATTTTTGATTTTCGATTTTATATTTTGTTAATTATTTATTTTTTATATTTATAATTCATTTTTTTATTTTGTATAATTTTTTAATAAAACTATTTTTACTTTTTCATATAGTAATATTTTTAATTATATTATTTGTTATTATTTAATTATTAGTTGTAAAAAAAATTCTTAAAATTGCTGTTTTTATATTTTATAAATTTACATTTATTTTGAAAGTTTATCTTTTCTTTCATCTCTACTTTCATCTTAAATTTTTTTATCACTTTAACAATTACTTTTATTTTTTAGCTCTATGTTTTTATAACTTAACTCTTCCATACTGAAAATATCACTCATTTTTCAAAAATGTTTCATGAAAATTTGACTTTTTTATTCTTGTTTTAAGTCTCACTTTTCCATTCAAATATGCTCTTTCATCTTTAAAAAGTTATCCACATTGATTATTTAAAAACTAGGGAATACTTATATTTTGGAGGTCCTATTCTTTAGTTTCTTTTTACCCTTTAGTCTCTTTTGATCCCTGACACTCCTCTTTGTTTCACACATAATTTAGAGTCTTTTCTACTCGTATTTTTATTGTTTTTTTTACTTAGTATTTTAAATTTCTTTGTTTAATCAGACTCATCTTTATCAAATTTTCTATTTCAAACTCTGCAATTTTTTACTTTCTTCATTCACTGTATTTAATTTTTATTATTAAATTTTAATGATCAATTTTTCTTACCTAACCATTTTTTATATAATATTTAATCTGCATTTTATTTATATTTGTTTATTTAATTATTCTTTTAATTCTGTTTTTTATAAAATAATATATTTTTTATCACTCTTTTTTTATATTTTGTTTATTTAAATTTTTTATAATATTTTTATTTAAATTTTATCTTTTATAAATTTAAAATTTTATTTTTATATTATAAATTATTTTTTGTTTTAAAAATTATTCAAAACATTTTTTTATTTTTATAAATTTATATATTTATATATTTATATATTTTATTTTTATATTTTATATTTTATTTTTATATTCTATATTTTATTTTTACATTTTACTTTTTATATTTTATTTTTTATATTTTTATTTTTTATATTTTTATTTTTTACTACATAAAAATCTTTTTCATTTTTATTTGTCTTTTTGTTAACTCCTAAAAATTTTATTTTCATTTTTTATATATGAAATTTATTTTTATATTTTTTACTTAAAAACATTTTTTATTTTTAGTTTTTATTTATTTGATTTTATTTTTATAAAATACTTTTAATATAAAATTAAAAATTATAATTATTTTTATAATATTCTATGAATTAAATTTGTTTTTTATTTGTTAAAAATTTTAATATTATTTTTGTTAATTATTATTTTTCTATATTATTTTATTTTAATTTTTTACAACTTTATTAATAACATTTTTATATGATTTTTTATTTTTGTCTTTTTGTTTTATAAAAAATTATTTTTATTTTATTATCATTTTATTTTAACAAAAATATACAATCCTAAATTCAAATTTTTTATTTTATTATTTTAAATATTTTTTATTATATGGTTTTATATTTATTTCATTTTCTTTATTTTATATACTTATATTATAATTTTTATATTTATCTGTTTTTGATTTAACTTTTTTATTAAATACGTTAATTACTATTTTTTTATTTTATATTTTTTAACACATATAATTACTTTTTGTTTTTTATTTAAACTTATCTATTATTTTAAATATTTCTATAAATATTATTTATTATTAAAACATAAAAAAATATAAAGCATGCTTTATGCTTTATATATCTTGGCGGAGATTGAGGGATTTGAACCCTCGCGGCCACTTACGCAACCCTAACGGTTTAGCAAACCGTCCCCTTCAACCACTTGGGTAAATCTCCAAATTAATTGAATTTGTTTTTTATTTCAAACGACTTAGTTATTATATTATATTTTTGCATTTTAGTCAACATATTTTTTTTAAAAATCCTTAATTTAACAGGATTTTTATCTTTCATTAATACTTTTTATTTGCAGATGTAATTACTTTTATATTAAATATAATTATATTATTTTATATTATTTTATATTATTTTATATTAAATTATTTTATTTTATATTACTTTATTTTATATTATCATATTATTTTATTATATAATTTTATTTTTATTTAAAAATTAATTTAATATATATTTTTTAAATTGTTTTTGACTTTTTGACTAAAGTAAAATTCATAATTTTACTTTTAAAAAATTATTATTTTTTGGCGGAGAGTGTGGGATTTGAACCCACGGTAGGTTTTATCCTACTCCAGTTTTCGAGACTGGTACCTTAAACCAAACTCAGACAACTCTCCAATATATAATATTAAAGAACGGATTTTCTTCCGTTCTTCATATTTGGCGCAGAGGGTGGGATTCGAACCCACGGTAGGCTATTAACCTACGGCAATTTTCAAGACTGCTGCCATAAACCAACTCGACCACCTCTGCATTTTATTATTGCAAGCATTATTAATATTAACATATTTAAGGCTTTCTGTCAATACTAATTTATACTTTTTCTATCTATACTTTTTACTATATTTTTAAATTTTTCAGTTTTCTAAGAATTTATAGCTCGCTTTATTGCTTCACTTTCTTCTTCTGTTATCTTATATGGAGAAGCGCCATTTTCTATTGGTTTTGCATATATATTTGACATCTCTCTTGAATATATTCCATTTAATACTACCCCATCATTTTTTTCATTTAATAATGCTAATGTAAAACTTAAGTCACTACCAGTATCTTTATAAGCATTATATCTATATATTCCTACTTTTTGTATGCAATTTTTTATATCTGAATCTATTTTTACGCAAAACTTTTCTAATTCATCATTTTTAGCAACTGTCTTATTTATTTTTTCTATATGTCTATCTAATATTTCTTCTAAATTTTTTCCATTTCCTACCTTTTCCATGAATTTTTTATAATTTTTGTTTATTCTACTTAGTTTTATTAAAAGTATTACATATAAAATAAACATTATTGCAATTACTCCTAAAAGTATAAATGAAAATGAATCAGTTTTTGTAAATTCTAAAAATGTTTCCAAGTTTTTTGCACTTCCTTTTTATTCTTTTATTAGTTCTAATAATCTCTCTAAATCCTCATTAGATTTATACTCAATTACTATCTTTCCTTTTCTTTGTCCTGCTTGCAAGCTTACTTTTGTTCCAAAGAAGCTTTGAAAAGAATCCTCTATATCTCTATATATTGCTTCATATTTTAAATTTTTCTTTTTTAATTTTTTATTTATTTTAGATTTTTCTTCTGCCTCTCTTACGTTATCGCCTCTTTGAATTATTCTATTAGCCATTTCAAATTGTTTGTCACCATCATCTATAGCAAGTAATGCTCTACAATGTCCCTCTGTTAATTTACCCTCTTTTGCAAGTTCTAATACTCTTTTATCCAAATTTAATATTCTTACTGTATTTGCTATTGCACTTCTACTTTTTCCTAAAATTTCTGAAACCTGTTGCTGAGTTAAAGAATATTCATCCATTAAAACTCTTATGCCTGTAGCTTTTTCTACCGCATTTAAGTCCTCTCTTTGTATATTTTCTATTAAAGCAATTTCTTTATTTTTTCTTTCATCATCTTCTCTAACAACTGCTTGTATATCTTTTAAACCTGCTTTCTTGCAAGCTCTCCATCTTCTTTCTCCTGCAACAATTGCATAATAACCATCTTTTTTAGTTACTACTATTGGTTGTATTAAACCATATTTTTTTATAGAATCTGCAAGTTCATCTAATGACTCCTCTTCAAAATATTTTCTTGGTTGTTCACGGTTTGGTTCTACTTCATTTACTGGTAAACTAAGTATCTTTTCTCCTTCCCTTATTTCTTCTTCTGGTACTACTGTATTTATAAATAAGGCATCTAACCCTTTTCCTAATCCTGTTTTTTTTGCCATAATTAAATCCTCCTATTCTTCTACCATATGTTTAGCTTTATTTTCTTCTTCATTCTTTTTTAAAAATTCTTTTGCTAATTTCTCATAACATTTTGATCCTTTTGACTTTGGATCATAAACTGTTATTGGCATTCCATAGCTTGGAGCTTCACTCAATTTTACATTTCTAGGTATAATTGTTTTATACACTCTATCTTCAAAATATCTTTTAACTTCTTTTACTACCTGATTTGAAAGATTGGTTCTTACATCATACATTGTAAGTAAAGCCCCTTCTATTTCTATTTCCTTATTCAAATGCCTTTTTACTAAATTTATTGTATTAATAAGTTGTCCTAATCCTTCTAATGCATAATATTCGCATTGTACTGGTATAAGTACACTATTAGAAGCTGTAAAAGCGTTTAATGTAATTAATCCAAGTGATGGTGGACAATCAATAATAATGTAATCAAATTTATTTCTTATTTCATCAATTCTCTCTTTTAGTCTTTGCTCTCTAGATATTAGTGAAACTAGTTCAACTTCTGCTCCTGCTAAATTTATATTAGATGGACAAACTTTTAAATTTTTTATAGCTGTCTCTTTTATTGTTTCTTCTATTTTTTCTTCATTAATTATTACATCATAAATCGATTTATCTATATCTTTGCTTATTCCAAGCCCACTTGTAGCATTTCCTTGTGGGTCCGCATCTATTAATAAAACTTTTTTACCTTTTTTTGCAAGAACTGTACTTAAATTTACAGAAGTTGTTGTTTTTCCAACTCCACCTTTTTGATTTGCTATTGAAACTACTTTTCCCAAAAATTATTCCTCCTTTTTGTCATTTTGTAGTGTTTCTTTTTGTGTATTTGTTTTTGCTATATTCTGCTATTACCAAGCTTTCTAACGTTTTTGGTGCATTTTTTATATTACTATTATACAAAAAAAGTGACATATTAATAATATAAAATTATTAGTAATATGTCAATGATTTTTTTGTGAATTTTTCAATTTTTTAATTAAACAAAGCAAATAAGAATTTTGTTCTTTCTATTCTAAGTTTTGATGTTATAGAAAGTTATTTCATATGTTAATGATTATTTCTTATTTCTTTTTTGTTGCTCTAAATATATCAAAAGTACAGAAATATCTGCTGGTGAAACTCCTGATATCCTTGATGCTTGTCCTACTGATAATGGTTTATGCTTATTTAATTTTTGCCTTGCCTCTAAACTCAAACCTTTTATTTTTTCATAGTCTATATCTTCATCTAATTCTTTTTCTTCAAGCTTTTTAAATTTTTCTACTTGTGCTTCTTGCAATTTTATATATCCTTCGTATTTAATTTGAATTTCTACTTCTTTTATAATATCTTTTGATAGATTTTTATCTCTAGTCTCGTCAATTTCTTCTAAATCTTTATATGTAAGTTCTGTTCTTTTAAGCAATTCTGCTAGCTTTGTGCCTGTTTCTATTGGAGATGTTTCACGTTTAACTAAAATTTCATTTACTTTTTCTGATGGCTTTATTGTGAGTGCTTTTACTCTTTCTATTTCCTTTTTTATTTTTTCTTCTTTTTCTTTAAATTTCTTATATCTTTCTTCTAATATTAGTCCTACTTCATATCCTTTTTTTGTTAATCTTAAATCTGCATTATCTTGTCTTAAAAGTAGTCTATACTCAGCTCTTGAAGTCATCATTCTATATGGCTCATTTGTACCTTTTGTAACTATATCATCAATTAAAACTCCTATATATGCATCTGATCTGTCTAATATTAAAGGTTTTTCTCCTTTTAATTTTTGCCCCGCATTAATTCCTGCAATTATTCCTTGTGCAGCTGCTTCTTCGTATCCAGATGTTCCATTTATTTGTCCAGCAAAAAACATTCCTGAAATTTTTTTCAATTCCAATGATAATTTTAATTGTGATGGTTCTATACAGTCATATTCTATTGCATAAGCTGGTCTTGTAAATTCAACATGTTCTAGCCCTGCTATTGTTCTATACATAGCTATTTGTACATCTTCTGGTAGTGATGAACTCATACCTTGCACATACATTTCTTCTGTATCTAATCCCATTGGTTCTATAAATATTTGATGTCTAGGCTTATCACTAAATCTTACTACTTTATCTTCTATAGATGGACAATATCTAGGTCCTGTTCCCTCTATTTTTCCTGAATATAATGGTGAGCGATGTAAATTTTGTCTAATTATTTCATGAGTTTTTTCATTAGTATATGTTAAATAACATGGTACTTGATCTATTTTTCTTTCTTCATCTTCAAAAGAAAACATTTCTATTTCATCATCACCATTTTGTATTTCCATTTTTGAAAAATCTATTGAATTTTTATTTACTCTAGCAGGAGTTCCGGTCTTAAATCTAACTATTTCTATTCCTAAATCTTTCAAACATTTAGATAATTTATTAGCTGGAAACACACCGTCTGGTCCACTTTCATATGAAACTTCCCCTATGTATATTTTGCCCTTTAAATATGTTCCTGTTGCAAGTATAACTGCTTTAACATTATATATTGCCCCAATATTAGTTTCAACGCTTTTTACCTTTCCGTCTTCAACACCAATATTCACAATTTCTGCTTGTTTTATGTATAGATTTTTTTGTTTTTCTAATGTATGTTTCATTTCAATATGGTATTTTTTTCTATCTGCTTGTGCCCTTAATGAGTGTACAGCTGGTCCCTTTGAAGTGTTTAACATTCTTGATTGTATAAAAGTCTTATCTATATTTTTACCCATTTCACCACCAAGTGCATCTATTTCTCTTACTAAATGTCCTTTTGAGGTTCCTCCTATATTAGGATTACAAGGCATATTTGCAATTGCCTCTAGACTTATTGAAAAAAGCAATGTTTTAAATCCCATTCTAGCTGTTGCAAGTGCTGCTTCACATCCTGCGTGACCTCCTCCTATAACTGCTACATCATATTCTCCTGCAAAATAGTTCATCTTTTTTCTTCCCTTCTTAGTTTTATTTTTGTTTATTTTTATTTCTTATTTAATAATGTTAAACGTGAAACAATATTATATTTTATATTATTTTTACTACTTTCCTAAGCAAAATTTTTTAAATATTTCATTTATAATATCTTCTGAAACTCCTTCTCCTGTGATATTTCCTATTTCTGATAATATGTCTGTTATAGATATAGTAACTATATCTATTGGCATTTGTTTTTGAATTGAATCTTTAACTTTTTTTATACTTTCAAGCATATTTATTATTGCTTTTTTATGTCTATTATTAGTTATCGTTAAACTATCATCTATTTCTATTTCATTAAATTTATACATATTAGATATAGTATTAAATATTTCTTCTATTCCTTCTTTATTTAATGCTGATATCTTTAAAATTGTTTTTTCTTTTACTATTTCTTTTATTTTTTCTTCATCTATTTCCTCTTTTAAATCCATTTTGTTTAGTAGTATTATTCCTTTTTTATTTTTTACAAAGCTTAAAATTTCTTCATCTTCACTACTTAATTTCTTACTACTATCTAATATTACTATAACTAAATCTGCATTTTTTGCTGCTTCTCTTGATTTTGTAATTCCTATTTTTTCTACTTCATTGTCTGTTTCTCTTATTCCTGCTGTATCTACAATCTTTATTGGAATTCCATCTATTTGAATAAATTCCTCAATGGTATCTCTTGTAGTGCCTTCATATTCTGTAACTATTGCCCTATCTTCTCTTAATATAGCATTTAAAAGAGATGATTTTCCAGCATTTGGCTTTCCTATTATTGCAACCTTCAACCCTTCTTTTATCATCTTTCCATTATCAAATGTTTTTTCCAAATTAAGCAATTCTTTTTCTACATCTCTTATTGTTTCTAATACTTTATTATTTGTTACTTCTTCTACATCATATTCTGGATAATCAATAGAAGCCTCAATATCAACTAATATATTCATTATTTGAGTTCTTATCTTTGCTAATTTTGCAGACAAAATTCCATCTAACTGTTTTATAGAAGCCTTTGCTTCTTTTTCTGTTTTTGCATTTATTATATCTACTATTGCTTCTGCTTGTACTAAGTCTATTCTTCCATTTAAGAATGCTCTTTTGGTAAATTCGCCTGGCTCAGCAAGTTCTGCTCCATTTTGTAAACATAATTCTAATATTTTATTCATTACTAAAATTCCACCATGTGAATTTATCTCACACATATTTTCCGTTGTAAACGATTTTGGTGCCTTGAAAAATGATACTAATACTTCATCAATTATTTCGCTTCCAGACACAATATGGCCGTAATTTATAGTATTGGGTTTTATGTCAATCATATTTGCTTTAGTTTTAAATATTTTCTTTATAATTTCAAAACTATTTTCACCACTCATTCTTATAATGCCTATTCCACTATTTCCTACTGCTGTTGATATTGCAACTATTGTACTCATATTTTTCCCTTCTTTTATATAAAATTTAAGCTAAATAATTTCTTACTAATTTTTTTCAAAAAACTTCTCAAAAGCTTGTAATTATAGCCTTTCTAGAATACTAATTTAAAAAAATTAAAAAGGTCAAAGTAACCGCGTAAATTCAATTTATCTTGAATATACAAATCCTCACTTTGACCTTAGATTTTATATATATTTTATTTTTTATTTTAAAGAAATAACAACTTTTCTATGTATTCCTTCTCCTGTACTAACAGTTTTTACTTTTGGATTTTCTTGTAATTTAGTATGTATTATTTTTCTTTCATATGGAGTCATTGGTTCCAATGTTATTGGTTTTCTAGTTCTTATAACTGTCTTAGCTAGTTTCTCTGCAAGTTCTTCTAATGCTTTTTTCCTTTTATTTCTATATCCTAATGCATCAATTTCTACTCTGATTTTTTCACTTACATCCTTACCAGCTATTGCAGTTAAAATAGTTTGCATAGAATTTAAAGTTTCTCCTCTATATCCAATTAAAAAATCTGCTCTTTTATCTTCTACATCTATTTTTATAGCATTATCTTCTATTTTACATTCGTAGCTTATTTCTTCCCCAACTACTAATTTTAGGAATTTGCTAAAAAATTCTGTTACTCTATTTTTTGCTTCTTCTAAAACTTCTTGATCTATTTTTACTTCCACATGCTCTTTTATTGTTTCTTCTTTTCTTTCCTCTTTTCTTTCTTTCAATGTCATTTCTACTTTTACGACTCTTGGTGCTAATATATCAAAAAAGCTTCTTTTTTCTTCATTTTCTATTACTTTTATTTCTACATCATTTTTTGATACTTTTAATTCCTTTAATCCGTTTTCAATTGCCTCATTTGTTGTTTTTCCTTCAAATATTCTAACTTCAGGCATTTACTTCATCCTCCTTATCCTTGAAGATTAAATTTAATATCAATCTTTCTAATATCATGAGTACGTTATTTGTAAGCCAATATAAAGCAAGTCCTAATGGTGCTATAAATGATATTGATATTGCTATTATAGGCATCATATATGTCATATTTCTATTAGTTTGTGCCATTACATCAAATTCGTCCTCTTCTCCATCTTCTTTTTGAGTAGACTTTTTCTTATTTGTATCTTGCATTGATGTTGTTATTTTCATTGATATAAATGATGTTATTACATAAAGTGCTGGAATTACATAAACTTTCCAGTCTGAAAAATCAGTTGAAGGTATACTACTTAAGTCTAATCCTAAAAATTCCATATTAATATTTACATTTTCATCTTCCCCTGCTTTTTCTCTTATTATTGAAATTTCTGGATAAGCATTTCTATTTTCAGATTTTTCGTTTATTTCTGTTTCATATTGTTCAATTACGTTTTTATCTATCTTTTTCATATAAGTTAAAGGACTTCTTACTAGGTAAAACACTGATAATACCAATAAAATTTGAATTATAGCATTGAGACATCCACTAAAAGGATTAACTTTTTCTCTTTTATATACTTCAAACATTTCCCTTTGTAATTCTTCCGGATTATTTTTATATTTTACCTGTAAAACTTTCATTTCTTCTTGTACTTTTGTTGTTTTCTTCAATGTTTTTTGTTGACTAATTGATATTGGTAATAAAATAACCTTAACAATTATTGAAAATATTATCATTGCAAAACCGTAATTTTGAACTAAATTATATATAAAATTCAATAAATATCCAAATATATTTGCAAAAAATGAAATCATATTATTCCTCCGTTTTATTTTAGTGGATCATATCCTCCTCTTGAAAATGGATTACATCTAATTATTCTTTTTATTCCATAAAAAGTTCCCTTTAGACTTCCATACTTTTCTATTGCTTGTTTTGTATATTCTGAGCATGATGGATAGTATTTACAATTTTTTCCAAGAATTGGTGAAATATATTTTTGATATTTTTCAATTATGTAAATCAAAAATTTCTTCATTTACTTAAACTTGTCCTATTTCTGCCAATATTTTAACAACATCCTTTTGAATTTTTTCAAATGATATTTCATCAATATTAGCTCTTTTTTTTACTAAGAAAACTATACTATTTCCTACTCCTGTAACTTTTTCATTCAATCTATAGCTTTCTTTTATTAATCTTTTTAAATAATTTCTTTTTACAGCCTTAGCTTGTTTTTTACTTATTGCTATTCCTATTTTATTTTTATTCAAATTATTTTTAATAAAAAAAGCTTCTATGTACTCTCCTGAATAGTATTTTCCTTTTGTTAAAACAAATCTAAATTCATAATTTTTCTTTAGCATTTCTGTTTTTATCATACTATCACTTCTAATTCTAATAAATGTGCAAAAAGAGCCTAAATACTGTACAATTACATTTCTAGGCCCAAACTTCTAATTTTTAAGCACTTAATTTTTTTCTACCTTTTTGTCTTCTTGCTTTTAATATATCTCTTCCTGATCTAGTTTTCATTCTTTTTAAGAATCCATGTTCTTTTTGTCTTTGTATTTTTTTTGGTTGGTATGTTCTCTTCATTTTGCACCTCCTAAAAGTTTTGTTGAATAACAGTAAAATTATACATTATATAGTACCTAATTGTCAAGTATTTTTTAAATTTTCTTAGGGAAATCGGACTTCTACTTTTTTTCCACATTTTTTTTAAAATTTTCCACATTTTTTATTGACTTTAGTTTTATTTTTTTGATATTATATTTTAAGAATTAATATAATAATAAATATAAATATATAAAAACAAAAAATGGAGGATTATATGCCAGAAGATTACACAAACTACCAAGATTTGATGAATTCTGTAAAGGCAGAATCTTTAGATGCAATGACGCAACTTGCATACGATACATGGATTGCTCCAATTGAAATTGCATCAATGAATGAAGATACTGTAACTTTTATTGTTCCATCAATAATTTATAAGAATCAAATAATACCATACGAACCTATACTAACTAATTGTTTTAAAAATTTAACTAATAAAATATATAAGTTTAATTACATAACACAAGATGATTTAAAAAATAATATTCCAAATATGCCACAATCATTTAGTGAAAATGTAAAAACTAATTTACGTACAGATTTAACATTTGATAATTTTGTAATAGGGGAGAACAATAAATTTGCACAAGCTGCCGCAATGGCTGTATCTGAATCTCCAGGTACTTTTTATAACCCATTATTTATATATAGCAATGTAGGTCTTGGCAAAACACATTTAATGCACGCTATTGGTAATGCAGTTTTAGAAAGATATCCAAATAAAAAAGTATTATATGTTACTTCTGAGCAATTTACAAATGATTTTATTAATGCAATAAGAGATAACTCAAATGAAAGTTTCAGACAAAAATATAGAAATATAGATGTTCTTTTGATAGATGATATTCAATTTATAGCAAAAAAAGAGGGGATACAAGAAGAATTTTTCCATACATTTAACAGTATTTGTGAAAATAAAGGACAAATTGTTCTTAGTAGTGATAAACCTCCAAAAGATATAAATCCACTAGAAGAACGTTTAAGGTCTAGATTTGATGGTGGAATTTTAGTAGATATTCCTGCTGCAAATTATGAAACTAGACTTGCAATTCTTAGAAAAATTGTACAACAAAACAATATTATAATAGATGATTTAGTATTATCTAACATAGCAACAAAAGTAGATACAAATATAAGAGAATTAGTTGGAACTCTAAAGAAAATTGTTGCTCAAGCATCACTAACTCACAGTCCAATTACTTTTGAATTAGCTGATAAAGCTGTTGCTGATGTTGTTGCTCGTAAAGAAAGAATTATTTCTCCAGATTATATTAAGCAAATAGTTGCTAAATATTTTCATATTGATGTAGGGGATATAGATAGTACAAAAAGATCCAATGATATTGCTTATCCTAGACAAGTAGCAATGTACCTTTGTAGAGAACTTGCAAAAATGCCTTATAAAAGCATAGGTAACGAATTTGGAAATAGGGATCACTCAACAGTTATGCATGCTTGCAATAAAATTGAAGAAGAAATAAAAAATAATAAGAGTTCATTTTTAGTTGTGGATGGTGTGAAAAACATTATATTAAAACCTCAAGACTAATAATTTATATATAAATCTAATTTTAAGAAAAAATGTTGTTTGCTTAAAATTAAAAAAAAATATTAAACGCATTTCTTCTTACGGAAAGAGTACATTAGTTATCCACAAGATTTTGTTTATAACTATGTTTATAATTATTTATCCACATGTGTTAAAGAAAAAATGTTAAAAATTTTATAAATTATTCACAATTTATAAACATATCTTAGCCATACGGACAGCTAACTAAAAAATACTTTTCCACACAATCCACAAGACTACTACTACTATTACTAAAAAATATATAATATATAAAGGAGGATTACGAAATGAAATTCATCTGCGAAAAAAACAATTTGCTTAAAGCTATTAATTCCGTAGTAAGAGGAGTATCTTCTAGAACAACAATGCCTATATTAGAAGGTATACTTATTCAAACAAATGATAATCAAATAAAATTTACTACATATGACTTAGAACTAGGTATAGAATATGTAATAGATTGTGAAGTAATAGAACAAGGGTGTACAGTAGTAACAGCATCAGTATTCAGTGAAATAATTAGAAAATTGCCTGATACAGATATTTCAATAACATTAGATGATAAAGACTTACTTGTAATAGAATGTGAAGGCTCATTATATAAACTTGCTACTATGAATCCACAAGAATTTCCAGAACTTCCAAAAATAGAAGAAGAAAAATGGGTTGAGTTAGAACAAAATGCACTAAGAGATATGATAAGTAAAACAATTTTTGCAGTTAGTACAGAATCACATAGACCAATATTTACAGGATGTTTATTTGAAGTTCTTAATAATACATTAAATGTAGTTGCAGTAGATGGATATAGATTAGGTTGGAAGAAAAGAAATTTAATAGAAAAAGCTGACGACTTTAAAGTAGTTATTCCTGGAAAAACTTTAAATGAAATAAATAAAATAATTTCAGATTCTTTTGATAAAATTAGAATTAGTATATCTAAAAATCAAGCATTATTTGATATGGATAACTGCAAAATAGTTACAAGATTACTTGAAGGAGAATTTTTAGATTATGAAAGAGTAATTCCAAAAATGTGGGAAACGAGAATAAGAGTAAACAAAAAAGAATTACAAGAATGTTTTGAAAGAGTTAGCTTAATTTCAATGTCAAGTATAGAAAAAGAGAGAAAATACCCAGTAAAAGTTTCAGTAGAAATAGGAAAAATAGTAATATCTTGCAAAAATCAAGCAGGAGATGCAAAAGAAGAAATATTTTTAAATACAGAAGGAAAAAATCTAGAAGTAGGATTTAATCCAAAATATTTCTTAGATGCATTAAAAGCAATTGATGATGAAGAAATATATGTAGAATTTGGAAGCAGTTTGTCTCCATCTATAATAAAATCAGTAGATGATACAGCAGATTATGTATATATGATTTTACCTATAAGAATACAAGAATAAGAGGAAGAAATCATGTATATAAAAAGTATAAAACTTTCTAATTTTAGAAATTACATAAATCAAAAAATAGAATTTGATAAAAATATAAATATTTTCTATGGAAATAATGCACAAGGAAAAACAAATATATTAGAAGCAATATATATGTGTGCAATAGGGAAATCTTATAGAGCAAGCAAAGATAAAGAAGTTATAAATATAAGTAAAGAATTTTCAGAGATTGAATTAGATTATTCAAAAAAAGATAGAGACGGAAAAATAAAAATAGATTTAAATGATAAAAAACAAATTTCTTTAAACGACATAAGAGCAAAAAAAATGAGTGAAATATTAGGAAATATTAATATTGTATTATTTAGCCCAGATGATATAAATGTTTTTAAAGATGGACCTTCAAAAAGAAGAAGAATTTTAGATGTTATGATAAGTCAATTAAGACCAGCATATTTGTATAATTTAAATATGTATCAAAAAACATTAGAACAAAGAAATAATTATTTAAAACAAATAAAATATGAAAATAAAAAAGAAGAATTATTAGAAATTTGGGAAGAAAAATTAGCAGATTACGCAGAAATAATAAATGAATATAGAAAAGAATTTGTAGAAAAAATAAAAGAAAAAATAGTAAATATTCATAAAAAAATAACAAAAGATAAAGAAGAAATAAGAATAGAATATATTTCAGATTTTAAAGATAAAGAACAATTTATAAAAATTTTAAAACAAAATAGAAGAATAGACATTATAAGAGGCTATACAGGAAATGGAATACATAGAGATGATTTGAAATTATATATAGATGATAAAGATATTGAAATATATGGCTCACAAGGGCAACACAGAAGTGCAATACTTTCTATAAAATTGAGTGAGCTTGAAATAATAAAAGATGAAACAGAAGAAAATCCAATACTTTTACTTGATGATTTTATGTCAGAATTAGATAAAATAAGGCGTGAAAATTTCTTAGAAGAGGTAGAAGACACACAAATAATAATAACATGTACAGACAAATTGGAATTAAAAAATGAAAATAAAAAAATCTTTTTTGTCGAAAATCGGAAAAGTAAAAGAAGAAAAAAACACTTGATTTTTTATTAACAAAAATAATATAATAAGAGAAGACAAAGGGAGGAAAACAATGGAAAAAGTAGAACATGAATATGGAGCAGAACAAATACAAGTTCTAGAAGGATTAGAGCATGTTAGAAAAAGACCAGGAATGTATATAGGTAGTGTTTCCGTAAGAGGACTACATCATTGTGTTTATGAAATAGTAGATAACTCTGTTGATGAAGCTTTAGCTGGATATTGTAAAAATATAAGTATTACAATAGAGCCAGGAAATATAATATGTGTAGAAGATGATGGAAGAGGAATACCAGTTGATATACACCCAAAAACTAAAATATCAGCAGCAGAAACAGTATATACAAAATTAAATGCAGGAGGAAAATTCGGTGGAGATAGTGGATATAAAGTATCTGGAGGTCTTCATGGAGTTGGTGCTTCAGTAGTTAATGCTTTATCAACATGGCTTGAAGTAATAATACAAAGAGATGGTGGAATTTTCCAAATGAAATTTGAAAGAGGAAAGACAGTTATGCCTCTTACAAGAATAGGAGATTCGGATAAAACAGGAACGAAAGTAAGATTTTTAGCAGATGATACTATATTTGAAAGTCTAGAATATGAATATGAAGTATTAGAAAAAAGATTTAGAGAAATAGCATTCTTAACAAAAGGGCTTAGAATAAAAATAGAAGATACAAGAGAACATGAAAATCAAGAAGGAGAAGAAACACAAAGTAGTGAAAGAAAAGCAGAATTTTGTTTTGAAGGTGGCTTAAATTCTTTTGCAGAGTATTTAAATAAAAATAAAGAAAAAATAAATCCATTACCAATATATATAGAAAAAGATGGAGAAGTTCCAATAGAAGTTGCAATACAATATACAACAGCATATTCAGAGAACATATATACATTTGTTAATAATATTAATACTATAGAAGGTGGAACACACTTAGAAGGTTTTAAAAGAGCAGTAACAAAAGTATTTAATGATTATGCAAGAAACCATGGAATAATTAAAGAAAAAGATCCAAACTTACAAGGAGAAGATATAAGAGAGGGAATGACAGCAATTATTTCAGTAAAAGTAAAAGATCCACAATTTGAAGGACAAACTAAGACAAAACTTGGAAATAGTAATGTAACAGGAATTGTGGCAAATGCTGTAACAGAAGCATTATCAACATATTTAGAAGAAAATCCAAATGTAGCAAAGGCAATATTAGAAAAATGCATAAGTGCATCTCGTGCGAGAGAAGCAGCAAGAAAAGCAAGAGAATTAGTTAGAAAGAAAAATTCAATGGAAGGATCAACACTTCCAGGAAAATTAGCAGATTGTAGTGGAAAAGATCCTTTAGCAAATGAAGTATATATAGTTGAGGGAGATTCAGCAGGAGGAAGTGCAAAACAGGGAAGAGATAGAACATTCCAAGCAATATTACCTCTTTGGGGAAAAATGCTTAATGTTGAAAAATCAAGAGCAGATAAAATATATGGAAATGATAAATTACAACCAGTTATACTTGCAATAGGTGCAGGAATAGGTGCAGACTTTGATATAACAAAAATTAGATATGGAAAAGTAATAATAATGGCTGATGCTGATGTTGATGGAGCACATATTAGAACATTACTTTTAACATTCTTCTTCAGATATATGAGACCATTAATAGAAAATGGAAATGTTTATTTAGCACAACCACCACTATATAAATTATCTAAAAAAGGAATGGACGACATATATTGTTATACAGATGATGATTTAACAAAAGCATATAAAGAATTAGAAGAAAAGGGTATTCCAAGAGATCAATTAGCACTTCAAAGATATAAAGGGTTAGGAGAAATGAATCCTGATCAACTTTGGGAAACAACAATGGATCCTGCAAGAAGAATACTTATAAAAGTAAGATTAGATGATGCAATGAAAGCTGATGAAACCTTTACACTTCTAATGGGAGATGAAATAGAGCCAAGAAGAGAATTTATAGAGCAAAATGCAAAATATGTAAAAAATTTGGATGTATAAAAATTTTCATGTAATAATTATAAAGTAAAAAATATTAAGAGAACAAATATTATTTTTTGTTCCACAGCTGACGCGGGTCTTAGCTAGATGGAAACTACTTACACTGCAAAATAATATTTTGTTCTCTTTTAATATATTTTGATGTATTTAATGTATAAAAGATAAGACCAAAGAAAAATATTCCTTTGGCCTTTTATCTCGCATAAAACTAATATTAATCTTCAGCTACAACTATTACACATAATTTTTTCATCTAATATATATTGCTATATAACTAGACAATAAACCACATATAATAATCTACCGCTCGATTATAAAAACATTATTAACATATATATTCATCCCAGAGGGACTACTAACACAAATTAAGAAATATAAATATAATCTTAACTTTGAATTTATTACATATAATTTAATCACATATAAAATATCAACAAAAATTGATAAAATGCAATTTGCATACAAATAATAAACTCGCATCGCCGACAATTTATAACCTAAAATCAAAGCTATAAATCATCTTTGCACAAACAATATAAAGCTAAAAATAACCTCATATTGCTCTTAGTTCAACTAATATTAATCTTATATTAATTATTATTGCAAAAATAAAATGAAATATTCTTAGTAAATTTTTCAAAAAAAACTTGACAAAACAAAAAAAGATGTTAGAATAAATACATAATTCTAAAAAGTTTAAATCAAAAAAATTTAAAATTCAAAAAAATTCAGAAAATTTTATCAAAATTAAGTTTTATCAAAACTAATTCTAAAAATTTTCAAATAAAATCAAGAAACAGGTGAATATATGAAAAAACAAGATAGTCAGTCTATGCAAAATTGGCTTCCTTTTAATAGAATCTTGGAAAAAGGAATTATTAAATTGAATGAAAATGAATATGTAAAAATAATAAAAATAATTCCAATTAATTATAATTTAAAATCTGATTTAGAAAAAAGTGCAATATTAAATTCATATAAAACATTTTTAAAAACATGCAATTTTGATATTCAAATTTTAATTCAAAGTAATAAAGAAGATTTATCAAAACATATTTCAAAAATCCAAGAAAAAGTTCAAGAAGAAAAAAATTCTAATCTAAAAAAAAT
Organism: uncultured Clostridia bacterium; assembly: GCA_947590905.1. Taxonomy (GTDB): domain Bacteria; phylum Bacillota; class Clostridia; order TANB77; family CAG-508; genus JAAWPK01. Next base: position 32,560 of record CANQCU010000033.1, read on the forward strand.
ATCCGAAAAATATATAGAATTTATAAAAAGAATAAATCAAGAAAAAAATTCTGCTTCAAAAAATTTTTATATCATTATAAAAAATGAAAATAAATTTAAAGAAGAACAAATAGCAATTTCAGAATTAGATGAGAAATATTTTAAAATAAAAGAAAGTTTATCTAGGTGTGGTAATAAAGTAATTCAAATAGAAGAAAGGGAAGAAACAAAAGAAATATTATACTCATTTTTTAATACAAGAAAAAATTTATCAAAATAGGAGGAGATTATTATAAGAAAAAAAGAAGAAGAAAAAATAGAAATAGAAGGAGGTATGTTTACAGAAAAAGATTATTTGACACCAGCATACGTAAATTTATCAAATCCAAAATACATAGAAATTGATGAAATGTATTACTCTTGTTTATTATGTGTAAATTATTTTAGAGAACAAAATGACTTAATACTGAAAAATTTAATAGATACAAATATAAACATAAATATATCATGCTTTTATGAAAAACAAGATACTTACAAAACAATAAAAGAATTAACATATCATATTGGAAATATAGGAGTTGAACTAAAAGAAAATAATCAAAATAAACAAGATATTGATATTGCAGCTTTTAGTTATAATGATGCAAAATATATTAGAAAAGAAATGCAAATAAATAATGAAGAAATGTATTATATGTATATATATTTAACAGTATTTTCTAAAGATAAAAAAGAATTAGAATATTTATTAAATAAAATAGAAGGAATTGCTCAATCAAGAGGAATACAAACAAGAAGAGCATATTTTAGAGAAGAACAAAGCTTTTTGTCAACACTTCCAATTATGCAAAATCATGTAGATGTAAAAAGCGTAACAAAAAGAAATGTGTTAACAAGTGGACTTGTTTCTACATATCCATTTATTTCTTCATCACTTTTTGACGAAAGTGGAATATTTATAGGAACAAATATATATAACAATTCTCTTGTTTTCATAGATAGATACAATACAAGTAAATATAAAAATGCAAATATGTGTATCTTTGGGACAAGCGGTGCTCGGAAAATCATTTTATACAAAACTTTTAATTTTTAGAAACAGACTACTTGGAATAGAACAATATATAATAGATCCTGAAAGAGAATATATAAATATAAGTAAAAACCTAGAAGGAACTTTATTTAAAATAGGTCCAACATCAGAAACATATATAAATGTATTTGATATAAGAAAAGAAAGCATAGAAGAAGAGGAAAAGGGATATTTAGCAACGAAAATAGGAAATTTAATAGGCTTTTTTAATTTAATATTTGGAGAAATGGATGAAGAAGAAAAAGCAATTTTGGAAGAAAAACTTATAGAGTGCTACGGAAATAAAGGAATCACTTTTGATGATGATAGTTTGTATAAAATACGAAATGGAGAAAAAATATTCAAGGAAAATATTGATATGCCTATATTAGAAGACTTATACAATATATTAGGAGATAATAAAATAACAAAGATTTTTAAAATAAAATTAATTCCGTTTATAAAAGGTTCTTTAAGTTATCTAAATAAACATACCAATATAGAAATAAATAACAAGTTAATTGTAGCAGATATATATGAATTAGGAGAGGAAAATATAAAATATGGTATGTATATTTTTACTGAATTATTTTCTGATAAAATCAAAATGGATAGAAATGTAAAAAAGGCAATATACTTAGATGAAATATGGAGATTAATTGGAGTAACTTCGAATAAATACGTTGCTAAATTTATATATAAGATATTTAAAACAATAAGAAAATACGGGGGAAGTGCTGTTGCAATAACTCAAGATATATCAGATTTATTCAGCTTAGAAGATGGAATATATGGAAAAAGTATTCTAAATAATTCAAGTATAAAAACATTTTTTTCATTAGAAGAAGAAAATATTAGTATATTATCTAAATATTCAAACTTATCAGAAAAAGAAAAAGTAGAGATAAAATCTTTAAAAAGAGGAGAGTGCTTAATGTTTGTAGGAGAAGAACATATATTAACAAAAATAGAAGCAGCAGAATATGAAAAGAAATTAATAGAATAGTAAAAAAATTAATAATTTAAAAATAATAAAAAACAATATAACAGTTTAATATCTAGAAATTTTAAATAAAGAAAGGAAGAAAGTTATGGAAATAGAAGAAAGTAAAGAAGTAAAAAACACATTAGAAAATGATTTAAATACAGAACTTACAAATGAAAATATGGATATAGAAAAAAAGCAAAATAATTTTCTAGAATCAACTTTTGGGAAAATAATAAATACAGGATTTGATTTAGCATTAAGAACATTACTTCCAGATGTTATAGAAGATGAAGTAATAGGAATAAAAAATACAATATTTAATGATGGATTAAAAGAAGGAATAAAAAATGCTGTAAACTCTGCAATAGATATGGGAAAAAGTGCGATAGGAGTTGTTACTGGAAAATTTGAAACAGTTTCACAAGCATATAACGCAATAAAATCAGGAGGAATATTAGATAGCGCATCAGGATTAATAGATAATGCTGTAAAAGCAGCAAAAGAAAACGGATTAATAAATAATACAGTTGCAAATGTAATAAAAAAAGGAAAAAATGCAATAAAGGGAAGTATAAAAGATGGAATTGAAGAAAACTTTATGGAACAAGTTGATGGTGTGGAGAAAGTTGGAAAATATATAGAAAATTGGAATAATTGTCTAGAAGAAAAGGATTTAAATGGAATGAATAGAGAATTTAATAAGATAAAGAAAAAATTAGAAAATCTTATTCCATTAGAAGCTACTTTGGAAGAAGCAAGAGCTATTGAGAATATTCAAACATTGATAAAAAATAAAGGAAATTCATTAGAAAATATAACAGAAGACGAACTAAAATTAGCAAAAATAATTTAGAAAATTACCCAAATTATGTAAATAAAACTCTTGCAAAAAAAATAGCGGTTTAGTATAATAAGCATAGAAAATAAAGCAAAAGCGAATATAAGAAGTTTGTGCATTAGAAAGGATTGATAAAAAGAATGGACAGACCAGAAGAAACAATTATAGAGCGTGATATTGAAAAAGAAATGAAAACCGCATATATTGACTATGCAATGAGTGTTATAGTCGCACGTGCACTTCCAGATGTAAGAGATGGATTAAAGCCTGTACATAGAAGAATACTATATTCAATGCATGAAGATGGAATAACATCAGATAAACCATATAGGAAATCTGCAAATACAGTTGGATCAGTTTTAGGAAGATACCATCCACATGGAGATGCAGCAGTATATGATGCAATGGTAAGAATGGCTCAAAATTTTACTTTAAGATATGCATTAGTTGATGGACATGGAAACTTTGGATCAATAGATGGTGATCCACCAGCAGCCATGAGGTACACAGAAGCAAGAATGTCAAAAATTGCTAACTATATGATGAGTGATATAGAAAAAAATACAGTAGATTTTGTTCCTAACTATGATGATAGATTACAAGAACCAAGTGTATTACCAACAAGATTACCAGCACTTTTATTAAATGGATCATCAGGAATAGCAGTAGGTATGGCAACAAATATTCCACCACACAACTTAACAGAAGTTGTAGATGGAATTATAAAAATAATAGATGATGACGAAGTAACTGATGAAGAATTGATGAAAATTATAAAAGGACCAGATTTTCCTACAGGAGCAACTATACTTCGGAAGAGAAGGAATAAAAGAAGCATATACAACAGGTAGAGGAAAAATAATAATGAGGGCAGAAGCAGAAATAGAAGAAATGCCTGGAAATAGACAAAGAATAGTTGTTACATCTTTACCATATCAAGTAAATAAAGCAAGACTTCATAAATACATAGATGATTTAGTTAGAGATAAGAAGCTAGAAGGAATTTCTCTAATTAGAGATGAATCAGATAGAACAGCAAATGTAAGATTAGTTATAGAATTAAAGAGAGATGCAAATGCACAAGTAATTTTAAATAGATTATATAAATATACACAGATGCAAGAAACATTTGGAGTAATAATGCTTGCATTAGTAGATGGAGTACCAAGAATATTAAGTCTTAGACAATGCCTAGATTGCTTCATAAACTTTAGAAAAGATGTTGTACTTCGTAGAACTAAATTTGATTTAGATAAAGCAGAAGCAAGAGCACATATCTTAGAAGGATTAAGAATAGCAATAGATAATATTGATGAAGTAATTCGTATAATTAGAACATCATATGATGACGCAAAAGAAAAATTAATGGAAAGATTTGGACTTTCAGATGTACAAGCACAAGCAATTCTTGATATGAGACTAAGAACGTTGCAAGGATTACAAAGAGAAAAAATCGAAGAAGAATATAACGAATTAATGAAACTAATTGAACATTTGAAAGCAATACTAGAAAGTGAAAAATTAGTATTTGATGTTATAAAAGAAGAATTACTTGAAATAAAAGAAAAATATGGAGATGAAAGAAGAACAAAAATCATAGCAGACAAGGGCGAATTTGACGACGAAGAATTAATAAAAGAAGAACAAACAGTTATTGCCTTAACACATTTTGGATATGTAAAAAGAATGCCAATAGATACATATAAGAGCCAAAAAAGAGGTGGAAAAGGAATAACAGGAATAGCAACAAGAGAGGAAGACTTTGTTAAAGAAATATTCATTGCCTCAACACATGATACATTGATGTTCTTTAGTAATAAAGGAAAACTATATAAATTAAGAGGATATGAAATACCAGAAGCTGGAAGAACAGCAAGAGGAACAGCAATAGTTAACTTATTAAGCTTAGATCCAGGAGAAAAAATTTCTGCCATAATTCCAATTCAGAACATAGCAGAAGGTAAATACTTGCTTATGGCAACAAAAAACGGAATAATAAAGAAAACTCCTTTAGCAGAATACGATACATCAAGAAAAACAGGACTTCAAGGAATTGCACTAAAAGAAGGAGATGAGCTTATATCAGTAAGATTGACAGATGGGGAAGATAAAGTAGTAATGGTTACTGAAGGCGGACAATGTATAACTTTTGATGAAAAAGATGTAAGACCAATGGGAAGAGTATCACAAGGAGTTATAGGTATAAAACTAGAAAAAGATGATGTTGTAATCGGAATGGAATCAATAATTTCTGGAAGCAAACAAACATTACTTGCAATTACAGAAAATGGATTTGGAAAGAGAACAGAACTTGATGAATATAGAGTTCAGACGAGAGCTGGAAAAGGGGTTATAACATACAAAATTACACCAAAGACAGGAAAATTAATAGGAATAAAACTTGTTGATGAAACAGACGATATAATGTTAATTACAGATACAGGAACAATAATAAGAATAAACGTATCAGAAGTAAGTGTACTTGGAAGATCTACACAAGGAGTTACATTGATGAGAACAAACGAAGGAAAAGTAGTAAGTGTAGAAAAGATTTCAGAGGATGCTGAAGAAGATAAAGAAGATTAATAAATAATTAAAAGGAGGACTTAAATCCTCCTTAATTTTTTTATTTTTATTGCGCCGGCAAATTTCGTAGAAATTTCCGGAGCAACAAGGTTAAGTTACCTTGGGCTGTGCATATTTGCGAAGCAAAATGCACATGTGGCAAAGCCACTTTTCTTATTTTATAGCATTATTTGCAAAATCGTTATTAACAATTTTTTCATACGGAGCTTTAGAATCTAATTCTCCTGCTTCCTGCATAACTGTTTGTAAAAGTTCAAACCCTGATTCTCCAAGAACAGGTGTAGAATTCCAGACATCAATTTCTTTATATCTATTAAGTACAGTTATGAGTAAATCTCTATCTGTATCTGGGAAATATGAAATTATGGCATCTGCAACTTCTTCAGTTGAATGTTCCATAACCCATTTTTGACCCTTATATATAGCATTTGTAAATTTTTGTATTATATCAGGATGCTCTTCTATATAACTTTTTTTAGCAAAATAAGCAGTATAAGGAAGTTCATCAGTTTCAGCACCTATAGATGAAACAATATACCCTTTTCCAGATTGTTCGGTTAAAGAAGCAGTAGGCTCAAAGAGTGAAACATAATCTGCATTTCCAGCACTAAAAGCACCAGCCATTAAATCAAAACTTATACTATCGTCCAAAGTAACATCAGTTTTAGGATTGATACCGTATTTTTTTAGAACATATTCAAGAGTCATATAAGGAACTCCACCTTTTCTTCCAGGAATAATAGTAGAGCCTTTAACATCAGTCCATTTAAAATTAGGATTTTCATTTCTACTTATTAAGAAAGAACCATCCCTTTTAGTTAATTGGGCAAAAACCTCTGTATAATCTTCTTTTCCTTCATTATAAACATAGATAGAAGCTTCTGGTCCAGCAAATCCAATATCACTTTGATTAGAAAGTACAGATGTCATAACAGCATCTGCCCCTTGAGCAGTAGTTAATTCTATTTTTAAACCTTCCTCTTCAAAAAAGCCTTTGCTTAAAGCTACATATTGAGGAGCGTAAAAAATAGAACGAGTAACTTCACTTAAAGAAATAGTTTGCATAGCATTATCATTTGTATTTTTATTTCTAACATAAAAAATACTTATTAATGCTACAAGTATAATTAAAATAATAACAAGAGATATAATTAATTTTTTCAAATTTTTAGCCTCCTTTTTTGTGAGTTTTTAAAATGATTTTTTCTAATAAAATAACACTTTGGTACATAAGGAATGCCATAATACCAAGAATAATGACACTTGTCATAACCAAGTCAAGTTTAAATACTTGACCTCCATATACAATTAAATAACCAAGTCCTGCTTTAGAAACTAAAAATTCTCCGGAAATTACACCAACTAATGATAAACCAATATTAATTTTTAAAGAATTTATAAAAGTAGGAATATTGGCTGGAATAACAATTTTAGTAAGAACTTGCAATTTGTTAGCTTTAAAAGTTCTAGACATTTTAATAAGTTCTTTATCAGTATTGTTAAATCCATTTAAATTTTCCAAAATAGTTACAATTAAAGAAATTGCAAGAGCCATAACAATTATAGAAGAAGTTCCAGCACCAACCCATATAATTATGATAGGACCTAATGCAACTTTAGGCAAACTATTTAAGATTACTAAAAATGGTTCAAAAACTTTAGATAAAAATTTTGAAAGCCATAGTATAATTGCAATAAGAATGCCAAGAAACGTTCCAGATAAAAAGCCGTATTATAGTTTCATAAAAAGTTACTCCTAAATGTTCTAGTAAATTATTAGAAGACAAATTCATAAATGTAGTTAATATTCTACTAGGACTACTCATAATAAAGCTATCAATGATTTTTAAATCAGCTAGAACTTCCCATAAAACTAAAAATATAGCGATAATTCCAATTTGAGTAAAGAATACTAAAAACTTATTTACTCTAATTTTTCTTAAGTATTTTTTTCTATCCAAAGAGATGAATTTATCACGCATGTACATCGAGCTCCTTCCAAAGAATATCAAAATATTCACTAAATTTAGGGCTTTTTCGACAATTAATAGGTGTTCGATTTTGAATTTCAAAATCAATTTTGTAAATGTTTTTAATTTTAGCAGGCCTATTTGTTAAGACAATAACTCTATCAGACATACTAATACTTTCTGATATATCATGAGTTACAATAAGAGCTGTAATATGCTCTTCTCTTAAAATTTTGTATATATCATTAGTAACCATCATTCTAGTCTGAGAATCCAAAGCAGAAAAGGCTTCATCTAATAATAAAATTTTAGGCTTAACTGCCAAAGTCCTAATAAGAGCTACTCTTTGTCTCATACCACCAGATAATTCAGAAGGAAATTTATCTTTAAAATCGTAAAGACCATATTTTTTAAGAAGAGAAATAGCATAATCTTCATTTTGTTTTGTTTTAATATGCCTTATTTCCAAGCCAAACATAACATTACTTAAAATAGTTCTCCATTCTAGCAGACTATCTTTTTGAAGCATATATCCAATATTATTAGAAATACCAGAAGATAAAACTCCATCAATATAAATTTCACCTTCACTTTTTTCTTCAAGGCCAGAAATAATTGAAAGTAACGTTGATTTTCCACATCCGGCTTGGTCCGATTATACTAATAAATTCTCCTTCATAAGCGGAAAAACTAATTCCATCTATTGCATGTATTTCTCCATCTTTTGATTGATAAGTTTTTTTGATGTTTTTTAGTTTTAAAATTTCTTTCATAATTAGTCTAATTCCTTTCTAAAGGTACAAATCTAATATGAAAAAATATGTTTACGCTGGATAGTTCAAATTTTCAACTAGCATATACCTTAATACAATATATTAGACATAATGTAAAAATGTGAGAACATAAATAAGATAAATAAAATGATAAAGTAAAAAATAAAGAAAATATAAAATAAATTAAAGTAAATAAAAAGCCCTAGGGCAAATCCTAGGGAATAAAAAGAATAATTTATTTCTTATTAAACGCTTTACTTAATCTAATATCATCTCCAAAGAATCTACAAGCATTGTAATTAGAAACAAGCCTTGAAAAAATTCTTTCTCCATAAGTTTCAAATAAATTATTCATATTTAGATTTGTAGAAATAATAGTCTTTCTAACATGAGTACTTGGCAAACTTCTGGAATTAATTATATTAAAAATTTCAGAAAGTTTAAAAGAATTAAGAGATTCTACACCTAAATCATCAATAATAAGTAAATCTACATTTAAAATATTATCATAAATTTCTTTTAAATCAGATTTACCAAATCTGTAATCAATAATTGTATCAAGCATAATAGGTGCTGTTTGATAAAGAACAGTTTTATCTTTAGATAAGATTTCTTTTGTAATGCAATTGGAAAGGAAAGTTTTACCAAGACCTGTATTACCAGTAAATAAAAGATTCTTTTCATTTGGATCATCAAAATTATTTACAAAATTTAAAGTAATATTTTTAATATTTAAAATATTTTGTCTTGGAGAAATCTTTGCATTATATTTTTTCTCATTAACTTCATCAGAATATAAACTTGAATCAAAAGTCTCAAAATTCTCTTTTTCAAGATTTCCTATATTTGATTTATTAAATTCTATATCAAAAATTTTTTGTTTAATACAATTACAAAGAACAGTCATATTATTATCCAAAGTTATATATCCAGTATCTTTGCAATATGGACATTCATATTGAGGTTCTTTTGCTTCAGCAGGTATAGTAATTTTTTTTAACATTTTTTCTTTTTCAGCTTTTAAATCATTAAAATCTTTTCTTAATTTTTTTGTTAAATCAATTCTATTATTTAAGATAGATTTTGAAATTTCAATAGCAGTAGAATTTAATTTATCATTTAAAGTAGCTAAATCAGGATGAGTTAAATAAAAGTCATTTTTTGCTTTTTCAAACTTTAAATCTGCATCAAGCTTTTTCTTTTCATATTCTTTTAACAAAGTATTTAAAGTAGTACTATTCAAAATAAACCTCCTTTAATTTTGTGAATTTGCATAAAAATTATCAAAATTATCATAAGTACGTTGCTCAAAGTTGTTATAATTAGCTTTTTTATCAGAAGTTTTTTTAGTTTCAGATTGAGATTTATACTGCTTTTGACTTAAAAAGTCTTGAATTTCATTAGCAGTTTTTAGATTATGAGTATGCCAATCTGAAATGACTTTATCGAAGTAATCAAAAGAAAAACTTGACTTAGAAGATGCTCTTTTTAAAGCTATTTCTATAATATCCAAAGAATAACCATATTCAATAATCCATTTATTAATATCATCTTTTTCAAATTGAGTAAGTGGTCTTGTAATACCAAGTTTCTTTTGAATAGCTTTATAATTTTTTTGTAAAACAGTTTGCTTTTGAAAATAATCTTCTAGGTCACTAAAAGTTTTTACATTATTCTTTGACCAAGCATCTGCAACAACTTCTATATATCTTTTATTAAGTCCAGAATATTTTAGACAATAATTAAATAAAGCAATCATAACTTGCTCATCAAAGCCATATTTATCAAACCACATGCTTATGTCTGCATACCAAGAAGGAGACATAAGACCTTGGAAAAATGTAGTATTAATACTTTCAATAGAAGTAATTCTATATTGATTTTTTTCATTACGTTCAATATCCTCAGGAGATAAAGAAACTTTAGGCTTATACAATTTTGCAAGTTCTATTTCTTGTAAATTGTTTACTATGAAACCAGTGCCTTTTTTCGTTAAAAGACCAAGCTCTTCCCAATATTTTAATGAATCTTGAACTACTTGAAGAGGTAAAGCAAGTTTTTTTGATAAATCAGTTACTTTAATATCTTTATTGTGCTTAGCAAGAAAAAGCACATATAAATATACTTTAATAGAATCACCTGAACTTTCTGATAAATATTCAGAAAAGAAAACATCAGGTATTTTAGTTAGTGAAAATAGTATAGATTCATCATTTTGTTCCAATTTCATAGATAAAGCCCCCAATAAATTTTATTTTCTAATATGTAAAATTATATCATTTAATGTCTAAAAAAACAATACTACTATTTATATAAATACACCTTTTGACCTAGTGCATATTTTATAAGATAAAGAAAAACATAAATAATATTTTCATGATTAAAACCAATTACACTAAACAAAAAAACCGGAAAACACAAAATCATGAATATAAAAATTTTAAAAAATAAAGTAGAAGCAATAAAATTAACAATACAAAAAACGAAGACATACCAAATAATATTGACAAGAGCGGTAGAATAGTCAATAATTCCAAATAATTTAGCAGAAAAATCATAATTTTGTGGAATAATAAATTTCAAAATAGCACCTCCTTAAAATTAAAAAATTTATTTATATAATGTAAAATAATAACATTTATTTAAATTTAGAAAAGCTTCTTAAAGCATACATAGAATCTTGAATATCAAGACTAATTCCTCCAAGGAATTCTCTAACATAGTTATTTGATTTCATGAGAGCAAATATAGAGCCTACAAATAATATTTTAGAAACTATATCTGATGGGCTATATTCAATAGAAAACATAACAATAAGAATTAGAGAAGAGAATATTTCCATAAAAAGTAAGGAAATAAAGCATTTTATCCAAGACTTAAAAAAACCAAAAGTAGAATGATTAGAAGAACATAAAATAGCAAAAGGTGAGATAAGTACAAAAACTTTAACTAAAATATATCTAATAGAATATATAAAAATCAAATTAATAAAACCAATAGAAGATATAGTTTTAATAATACCATCAATAGAGAAGAAAGTATTTCCACTTTCTTCAATAGATATTATTGAATTTAAAATATTTATTAAATTAGAAAAACAAATATCCACACCTAAAAATTCAGAGCCAACTTCACGAATAGCAGATGAAATAAAACCATTAAGTGATATAATTTGCTCGCACAAAAAGAAACTGCTATTCATTAAAATTCCTATAAAAACAAGTTTAATAATAAATTGAATAGGGCTTTGAATATCATTTTGAATAAGAGAAAAATTAGATAGTAAAAACCTTGCAGTATAATACAAAAGAAAACCAATAAGTAAGCTGTTTGCTATCATTAAAATACCAGAAACAGTACTTGTACCCATTATTTTTTCAAGATAAGGGGAATTAATAATACTATTATCTATAAAAGAAATAGAGTCAAGAGCAGAATAAATAGAGTTATCAATAGATGAGAAAAGACTGCTTAGAAGATCGGTAATCATTGATATTAAAGAATTAGATGTAATGTTCAAAATAAAGCCTCCTAAAATTAACCTATTAAAGATTGAATTAAACTAATTATTAAGTCAAGAGCTAGAATAAAAGCATAAGACACAATAGAAGTCCTGATTAATTTTTTTCCAGTTCTTATTCTTTCTTCATCACCAAAACTAAATTTTTGAGTTAAAAATCCAGAAGCAATAGCAACAGCTGCAACAGGAGTTGCTATTGCAATAAGATAATCTTTTATACTTTCAAAAGCATTCAAAATCTTATTTACAAGTTTTGGATAAGCTCCAAAAGAAGTAGAATATAATGAAAAGATAATAACAAAAGAAACAAAAAGTATAAATAATAAACGATAAAAAAATCTATTTTTCATAAAATAAAAACCTCCATAAAAAAATAATAAGATGAAACTTTGTAATAAAATATTCGTTAAATACATATAACAATTAAAAAATATTATAAGAAAATTAAGTAAAAAGTCTAAGATTGCATATCTTTATCAATAATAAAATAAGGAACTAGTTTTAACTCTTGTGGAGCAAGAATAGTATTTCCTGTAGATAAAAACGCAAGACATGTAAATGTAGATAAACTTTGAGTAAAATAATTAGTATCAAAAATAAAATCGAATTGAGTGTAAGTATTTAAACTTTCAGAAAAATTCGGCTTATCAGAACTAAGAATATTAGAAAGATAAGAATTTTTTAGATTTCTAGAACTTTCAGATACACTTTGAGAATATTTAGTCTTTTCCTCTTTTCCTAACTGTTTTTGTGCATCTTCAATAGTAAAAGTATCATCAGTTCTAAACCAAAATTTATTTATTAAATTTTGAATAATAACTTTTACAGTATATTGATTGTTAATAGCATTGAGAAGAGAAGTATAACTTTGAGTTGCAACAATATTGATACATTTTGCTTCTCTGGACTGTGCAAAAAAGTTTGCATCAGTATCTGTGATATACTCATGATATTCATCACTAATAAAGCAAACACTTCGAAAATCCGAACTACACTTGGCAAGTCTTGCCATTACTTCAGATTGAAAATCTAATTTTAGATATGCAGCAATAATTTTAGAAAGATTATTATATTCAGAAATATTCATATTTAAAACTACAATTTTTCCATTATTGATAACATCTTCAAATCCAAAGAAATTGAGATCATCTTTTGTAGGAGAAAACACCTTCAAAACATCATAATCAGAAATAAAAGCGCCAGTAATTCTAGTTATTTCGGATTTTAAAATAGCCAAAGTCCTTGTATCTAATAAGTTGAATTCTTTTTCAAAAAATTCAATAGAAGAAAGTAAGTCATGAACATTAGTGATAGAAAGAGTTCCTTTTAAAAATTTTTCTCTAAGTAACTTTATTTTACTTGAGTAGTAATCTGGAATAGTAACTAATCTATGAATTTCTAAAAAAGTAACATATCCATCATTATAAAGTCTACAAAACTTAATACATTCAGTCAGAACTTGCTCTGCCTTATCTAGCCAGTAACTTTCACTGTTGTTTTTTGAAAAAAGAGTTAAGATCGTTTTCAACCTATTTGCTAAAACTACGGGTTTCAGATTAGGCTTATCAAGTGGATTATACTTTATATTTCCGACCAAGTTCAATTACAATTAAATCATTTTCTCTATTATAGTATTTTGCATAAGTTTTAACCTGAGAATAATAATTGCCTTTAACATCAAGAATAAGCATACCAAGCTTCTTTGAAGGAATATCATGAGAATATTCAATAAGCTCCCTAGTAAATGGATACATAACCGAGCTTGTTTTTCCAGAGCCAATAGTTCCTGTTATCAAAAAGTTTTGATAAAGTCCGGCTTTCAGGAATAACAATATTTTTATTAGAAAAATTATGAATTTTTAAAGATAAACCAGAAGATTTTACAGAAACAACCTCTTTTTCTCTGACACTTTTCTTAGAAAAAATATAAGAGTAAATAATGTTAATACAAATAATAGAAGATATAGAGAGTGAAAAAATATATATAATTTTAATGTAAAACCAAGCCTTAGGGTATCTTTCACAAATATTAAAAGGATGAACTGCAAAAGAAATTATTATCGAATTTGAAGTATAGATATTATGAAAAAGTGTAAAAGCAATTAAAAAAATGAGTGTAAGAAAAGTCAAATTGAACAGGACTCTTCTAAAAAAGGTATTAAAAAACATAGAAAAAACGAACCTCCAAAATATAAAATTAAAATTTAGGGACATTTAAGTTAGATTTGTGTAAATTTTTAAATAAAATGTAGTCAAGAACTAAGTAAGCAGAATAAAAACAAATAAAAAGATTTATAATAAGTGATAAGAAAAATAAATTTACCAAAGAACTTATAAAATCACCACCTTTGTTTAAAACAAAGTTATCATCTTATGGAGGATATAATACAACAAAAAAATATTTTTGTCTATACTTTTCGTAAAATTTGTGGTAAAATAATAAGAAAAGTGGCTTCGCCATATGTGCATTTTGCTTCGCAAATATGCACAGCCCAAGGTAACTTAACCTTGTTGTATACGGAAAAATCTTAAATAGGGTCAAGATAAAAGCTGATTTTTCCTATACAATAAGAAAAGTGGCTTCGCCATATGTGCGGATTTGCTCTGCAAACCGCACAAATAAAGGTAGATTAACCTTTTTGCTCCGGAAATTTCTTGCAAAATTTGCCGGTGCAATAATAAGATGTCAAAAGACAATCTAGTTATCTATGTTAAAAAGGAGGAGAATAAATGGAAATAAAAAAAGATATGACAATAGGTGAATTATTAGAGAAAGCACCAGAAAAAGCAGAAATACTTTTAAACGCAGGAATGCATTGTCTAGGTTGCCCAGCATCACAAGCAGAAACAATAGAAGAAGCATGTGAAGTACATGGAATAGATGTAGAAGAAATAATAGCAGAACTTAATAAATAAGAAGTAAAATAAATCATTATATTAAGTTTATAAGGTAAAACTATTATTTATTAGCAAAAAATTTACAAAATTTTTAAAAAGTGTTGACAAACACTACAAATTGTAGTAATATATATAAGCGGTTGTTTAAAAACAACCATTTATATATATATAATTGGTGATATGGGCTATTAGCTCAGGTGGTAGAGCACTTGACTTTTAATCAAGTTGTCCCGCGTTCGAGTCGCGGATAGCTCAC